>DASPIO010000085.1:0-14102 GCA_035629155.1 Azospirillum sp.
GACCTCCTCGAAGCGGCCCTCCTCGATGGCGGCGCGCAGCGTGGCCATCAGGTCCTGGTAGTGTTGCAGGTTGTGCCACGTCAACAGCATCGGCCCCAACATCTCACCCGCCTTGAACAGGTGGTGCAGGTAGCCGCGCGAATAGTTGCGGCAGGCCGGGCAGCGGCACAGCTCGTCCAGCGGGCGGTCGTCGTGCGCGTGGCGGGCGTTGCGGATGTTGATCTGGCCGCGCCGCACGAATGCCTGCCCTGTCCGGCCGGAGCGCGTGGGCATCACGCAGTCGAACATGTCGATGCCCCGGCGCACCGCCCCCACGATGTCGCCCGGCCGGCCCACGCCCATCAGGTAGCGCGGCCGCTCCGCCGGCATCAGCGGCATGGTGAAGTCCAGCACGCGGAACATTGTCTCCTGCCCCTCGCCCACCGCCAGCCCGCCGACGGCGTAGCCGTCGAAGCCGATGCCGGTCAGGGCCGCCACCGATTCCGCGCGCAGGTCCGGGTAAACGCTGCCTTGCACGATGCCGAACAGGCCGTAGCCGGGGCGCTCGACGAACGCTTGCCGGCTGCGCGCCGCCCAACGCATGGACAGCCGCATGGAGGCGGCGGCCTGCGCCTCCGTCGCCGGGAAGGGCGTGCACTCGTCCAGGCACATCGTGACGTTGCTGTCCAGCAGGTGCTGGATCTGGATGGAGCGTTCCGGCGTCAGGTGGTGCTTGGAACCGTCGAGGTGGGATTTGAAGGTCACCCCCTCCTCGGTCATGGTGCGCAGGTCGGACAGCGACATGACCTGGAAGCCGCCGCTGTCGGTGAGGATGGGGCGATGCCAGTTCATGAACTTGTGCAGGCCGCCCAACTGCGCCACGCGCTCGGCCGTCGGGCGCAGCATCAGGTGGTAGGTGTTGCCGAGGATGATCTCGGCCCCCGTGCTCTCCACCTGCTCCGGGTGCATGCCCTTGACGGTGCCCACGGTGCCCACCGGCATGAAGGCCGGCGTGTTGATGCTGCCGTGCGCGGTGTGCAGCCGGCCACGCCGGGCCGCGCCGTCGGTGCCCAGCAGATCGAAGGTCAGGCCGGTCATGCGTCCCTCCGCAAGAGCGAGGCGTCGCCGTAGGAATAGAAGCGGTAACCGCTTGCGATGGCGTGGGCATAGGCGGCGCGCATGCGCCCCATCCCGGCAAAGGCGCAGACGAGCATGAACAGCGTGGACTTCGGCAGGTGGAAGTTGGTCAGCAGCCGGTCGACGATGCGGAACCGGTAGCCGGGCGTGATGAAGATGGACGTCTCGGCGGCGAAGGGGTGCAGTGTGCCGTCCTCGGATGCCGCCGATTCCAGAAGGCGCAGCGCCGTGGTGCCAACGGCGACGATGCGCCCGCCGGCGGCCCGTGCCGCGTTCACCGCGGCGGCCGTCTCCGGTGACACCTCGCCGTACTCGGCGTGCATCTTGTGGTCGCGCACGTCCTCCACCTTGACGGGGAGGAAGGTACCGGCACCCACGTGCAGCGTCACCGGCACCCGGCGCACGCCACGCGCCTCCAGCGCCGCCAGCAGCTCCGGCGTGAAGTGCAGGCCGGCGGTGGGGGCGGCGACGGCGCCCTCGGCCCTGGCGAAGACGGTCTGGTAGTCGTCGCGGTCACTGCTCTCCTCACCGCCCGGCCGGCGGATGTAGGGGGGCAGCGGCATGGCGCCGTGTTGATGAAGGCGCGCGAACAGCTCCGCCCCGGCCGCGTTGAAGCGCAGCACCACCTCGCCCCCCTCGTGCTTCTCCAGCACGGTGGCGGCGAAGTCGTCGGTGAAGGCGACCGTGTCGCCCGGCTTCAGGCGGCGCGCGTTCTTGGCGAAGGCCGCCCAGGTGTCGTCGCCCATCCGCTTGTGCAGCGTCACCTCGATCCGCGCCTCGCCGCGCCGGCCGGTCAGGCGCGCGGGGATGACGCGGGTGTCGTTGTAGACCATCAGATCGCCGGGCTGGAGCAGGTCCGGCAGGTCGCGAACGATACGGTCCTGCAACGGCTCGTCCACGACCAGCAGGCGCGCGGCGTCGCGCGGCTTCACCGGGTGGTCGGCGATCCGTTCGGGCGGCAGATCGAAGTCGAAATCGGCGGTTTTCATGGAGGCCGCTGATATAGGGCATCCCGGCCGTCAAGGGAAGACGGATGAGGACAGTGCCTACCGCACGACCATGCGTTCCAGCAGGACGTCGCGCACCTTCACCGGACGGATCTCGCGGTCCACAACCGCCGTGACGGTGCTCTTCATCAGTTTCGCGCCGTCGGCGCCGGTCAGCCGTTCCGGCTCGATCTGGCGGATGCGGTCGCCCAGGCGGTCGGCGATGCGGGCGGCGTAGGGGTCGGTCACCTTGGGATCGACCTTGGGATCCAGCTCGATGAGGACGCGCAGGTCCATGGTCTTGCCGGTGCCGCCAAGGGCCAGCGACATTTCCGGAAGGTGGGCGTAGTTCTTCTTCGGCCCCATGCGCGTGGAGGGATCCGGCTGGCGGTTGTTCACCGCGCTGACCACGGCGGCGCCGCCACCGCCGAGCACGGCCAGCGCGATCAGCACGGCGGCGATGATCACAGGCGCGCTGAAGGAGACGGGTTCGCCGTTGCCACGGCGCAAGACGATGCGCATGTCGGATCACCCGCCCTGCCGCGGCCCGTTTCCGAGCACGATGCTGTGACTTTAACGAAAATGCCGGGACCGGTCAAACAGCGCCATCCGGCCGGTCCCGGCATCGCTCAATCCACGGCCCCGCTTACTGGTCGATGCCACCCAGGCACAGGTACTTGATCTCGACGAACTCCTCGAGGCCGTACTTGGAGCCTTCGCGGCCGATGCCGCTCTCCTTCATGCCGCCGAAGGGGGCGACCTCGGTGGAGATGATGCCCTCGTTGATGCCGACGATGCCGTACTCCAGCCCCTCCGCCACCCGCCAGATGCGGCCGATGTCGCGGCTGTAGAAATAGGCGGCGAGGCCGAATTCGGTGTCGTTCGCCATGCGCACCGCCTCCTGCTCGCTGGTGAAGCGGAACAGCGGCGCCACGGGGCCGAACGTCTCCTCCCGCGCCACCTTCATCTCCGGCGTCACGTCGGCCAGGATGGTGGGCTCGAAGAAGCTGCCTCCCAGATCGTGCCGCTTGCCGCCGACGACGACCCGCGCCCCCTTCGACACGGCGTCGCGGATGTGGTCTTCCACCTTCTCCACCGCGCTCATGTCGATCAGCGGGCCCTGCTGCGCGCCCTCCGTCGTCAGGCCGGGGCCGACCTTCAGCGCCCGCACGGCGGCGGCCAGCTTCTCGGCGAAGGCGTCATAGACGCCGGCCTGCACCAGCAGCCGGTTGGCGCACACGCAGGTCTGCCCGGTGTTGCGGTACTTGGACGCCATGGCGCCGGCCACCGCCGCGTCCAGGTCGGCGTCGTCGAAGACGATGAAGGGCGCGTTGCCGCCCAGCTCCAGCGACACCTTCTTCACCGTGCCGGCGCACTGCGCCATCAACTGCTTGCCGATCTCGGTGGAGCCGGTGAAGGACAGCTTGCGCACGGTGGGGTTCGAGGTCATCTCGCCGCCGATCTCGCGGGCCGAGCCGGTGACCACCGCCAGGATGCCGGCCGGGATGCCTGCGCGCTCGGCCAGCACGCACATGGCGAGTGCGGAGAACGGCGTGGCGGTGGCCGGCTTGATCACCATGGGGCAGCCGGCGGCCAGCGCCGGCCCGGCCTTGCGGGTGATCATCGCGGCCGGGAAGTTCCACGGCGTGATGGCGGCGGTGACGCCGATCGGCTCCTTCACCACGACGATCCGGCGGCCCGGCAGGTGCTGCGGAATGGTGTCACCGTACAGGCGCTTGCCCTCCTCGGCGAACCACTCGATGAAGGAGGCGGCGTAGGCCACCTCGCCGCGCGCCTCGGCCAGCGGCTTGCCCTGCTCCGCCGTCATGATGCGGGCGAGGTCTTCCTGGTTGGCCATCATCAGGTCGTGCCAGGTGCGCAGGATCCTGGCGCGCTCCTTGGCGGTCTTCGCCCGCCACGCCGGCCAGGCGCGGTCCGCCTCCGCGATGGCGCGGCGCGTCTCCGCCGCTCCCATCAGCGGCACGGTGCCCAGCACGGAGCCGCCGGCCGGGTCCGTCACCTCCACCGTGCGACCGTCGTCGGCGTCCACCCAGGCGCCGCCGATGTAGCCCTGGAAGCGCAGCAGCGCAGGGTCCTTCAGGCCAAGGCGATTCGCGGTCTCGATGGAATCATAGGGCATGGCGGCGTCCCTCCCGTTGGTGTGCGTTCGTCCAGGAAGATAGGGAGCGGATCCGCCCCGGCGACGTCCAATGCGAAGCCCCTTGCGCGGGTGGGCTCATTGGCAATACCAAAGGGGTGCATCGACGAATACACCGCACAGGCGGGCAGAGGCCCGGCGTTCTCCGGAGGAGCGATGGCCATGACCCCGGACACAGGCCGAGACACGGGCCATGAGGGAGAGCGCGCCCGCGCCATCCGGCAAGCCATTTTCGACAACGCCAGTCACCTGATCATCGCCACCGACGAGGCCGGCACCATCATCGACGTCAACCCGGCGGCCGAGCGGGCGCTGGGCTACACGCGCGGCGAGCTGGTGGGCAGGACCTCCCCCGTCGTCATCCACGACCGCGACGAGGTGACCACCGAAGCCGCGCGCCTGAGCGCGGAACTGGGCGAACCCATCGAGCCCGGCTTCGAGGCGTTCGTGGCGCTCGCCCGGCGCGGCCGGCCGGTGGAGCGGGAGTGGACCTACATCCGCCGCGACGGCACCCGCTTCCCCGTGCTGCTGGCGGTCACCGCATTGCCCGGCCGCAACGGGACGCCGATCGGCTTCGTCGGCATCTCCACCGACCTGACGGAGCGCAAGGCGCACGAGCGCGCGCTGATCGAAACACGGGCGGCCGTGCTGGCCCGCCGCAAGGCGGAGAGCGACAGCCACGCCAAGACGCACTTCCTCGCCGCCGCCAGCCACGACCTGCGCCAGCCGCTGCAATCGGCGCTGCTGTTCGCGAGCGCGCTGGCGCCGCACGTCACCAGCGAGCGCGGCGCCTCCATGGTCAGCAGCCTGGAGAAGAGCCTGAACGCGCTCCGCTCGCTGCTCGACAGGCTGCTCGACATTTCCAAGCTTGATGCCGGGGAGGTGACGCCGCAGGTCGGCCTCCTGCCCGCCTCGCGCCTGCTCGACGAGTTGAACGACGCCTACGCCCCCCGCGCCGCCGCCCGCGGGCTGGGCTGGCGCGTGGTCGCCGTGCCCGCCACGCTGCGCAGCGATCCCGAACTGCTGGGCCGCATCCTGCGCAACCTGATCGAGAACGCGCTGCGCTACACCGAACAGGGCGGCGTGGCGCTGGAGGCGCGGGTGGAAGGGGCGGAGCTGGTGATCGACGTGCGCGACACCGGCCCCGGCATCGCGCCCGAACACCAGGAAGCCATTTTCCGCGAGTTCCACCGGCTGCAGCGGCCGGATGCCGGCGGCGAGAGGGGGCTTGGACTCGGCCTCGCCATCGTGCGGCGCCTGGCCAATCTGCTCGGCCATCCGCTGACTCTGCGCTCGCGCGTCGGCGAAGGATCGGTGTTCACCATCCGCGTGGCGCTGGACGCCGCCGCCGTCCGCGCCGACGCCAGCCCCGCCGGCACGGCGGAACCGGACGGCGGCGGCGGGCGGGCGGTGCTGGTGATCGAGGACGACGCGCTGGTGCGTGCGGCCCTCGTCGCCATGATCCGGCAATGGGGCTATGATCCGCACGGCACGGCCTCCTGGCCGGAGGCGCAGGCGTGGCTCGACGCGGCGGCGCGGCCACCGGCGGTGGTCGTCACCGATTACCGCCTGCCGGACGGCACCAGCGGTGTTGGCGTGCTGAAGGCGTTGGCCGCCCGGCCGGGTCCGGCGCCGCGCGGTATCCTGCTGACCGGCGAGACCGCCAGCGGCCCGCTGCGCGAAGCGCAGGCACTGGGGTACACGGTGCTGCAAAAGCCGATCATGCCGGCGGCCCTGCACCGCGCGATCGCCGGCGATGACGTGGTCGAGGCGGTTTAGGTCGGGTCGCATACAATAAAGAACGAAGGATCTGGATCACACCCCGTCCCTGGCATATGTGTGAATAGGCCGGACAAATTTTGTCCTGCTATATGTCATGGGAGGTGTGAAATGAAGCCGGTTCGCAATGCATGCGCGCTGCTCATTCTTGCGGCTCTTGCACAGATGCCCACGGCCCACGCCCAGGACTTCAAATCCACTGCTCAATCCGCCGCCTCAAAGTGGGATGAGGCTTTCAACAAAGGAGACGCGGCGCAACTTGCAAAGATGTATGGCGGCAGGGCAGCCCTCCTGCCTCCCGGCAGTTCCCCCATAGCGGGCGAATCGAATATCCAGCAGTTCTGGACGACGACCATCGGCAAGGGGTTCGGCCAGCACAAGGTCACCGTCCAGCAGGCCGAGACGAAAGGGGACATGGGTTACGCCTACGGCCGCTGGCAGGCCACCGGCCCCGGCGATGGCGGCGCCAAGAAGCAGTACGAAGGCAACTGGTCGAACGTTATGGAACGCCAGGGCAACGAGTGGAAGACCGTGCTCCACGCCTGGAACTGATGGAACGGACGGCACGGCCATAACGGCCCGCGCCTAAGTTTGAAGCGCACCATCGCTCCGGGGGGCAGATCATCCGCCGTCTTGATCTGCTCCCCACCGCCGGCTGGTCATGGTTTCAAATTGAAATGCGCCATCACCTCGGGGCATCCTGACGGCCGTTCCTTGGGAGGCAGGACATGGCGGTGGTGTACGTCGCGCGCAGCGCCGCGCTGTCGAAATGGGCGTCCGACGTGGGCTTGGGCAAGCACGTCTACAAGGTGGGCGTCGCCGACGACGCAGCGGCCGCCAAGGCGGCGATCGCCGCCGGCTGGGCCGGCTCCACCGACTGGAAACCGCTGGCCCAGCAGGAGGCCGACGTGAGCGAGGAGGAGGTGCTGGCCCGCCTGTCGGCGCGCGAGAAGCCGGTCGATCCCACCTACTACCCGCACCTCAAGGGTGCCACGGGCGTCTTCCGCGTGCCGCCGGGCAAGGTGGCGAACAGTCTCTTGCTCGCCCGCTCCCTGGAAGCCGGCCCGGACGAACCGCTGGGCGAGATCAAGGCCAAGCCCAAGGATTTCGGCGAATACCTGCTGCGCCACGGCGTGGGGTAACGTCTACCCCTTAACCACCGGCACGTTGTCGATCAGCCGCGCCTTGCCCATCCAGGCGGCGGCGAGCAGACGCGCGGGACGCTCCACGCGCTCGACCGGGGCGAGGCTGTCGGCGTCGCGCAGTTCGACGTAGTCGATGGAGCGGAAGCCGGCCGCGGCGATGCGCTCCTTCACCCGCTCCAGCACCGCGCCGGCGTCGGCACCGCCGGCCAACTCCGCCGCCGCACCGCTCAGCGCGCGGTGCAGCTCCGGCGCGCGGGCGCGCTCGTCGGCGGTCAGGTAGGCGTTGCGCGACGACAGGGCGAGGCCGTCGGCCTCGCGCACGGTCGGCACGCCCTCCACCCGCACGGGGATGTCGAGGTCGCGGGTGAAGCGGCGGATGACCTGGAGCTGCTGGTAGTCCTTCTCGCCGAACAGCGCCACGTCGGGCAGCGCCTGGAGGAACAGCTTGGTCACCACCAGCGCCACGCCGCCGAACATCTGCGGGCGGAAGGCGCCGCACAGCCCCTCCGCCGGGCCGCCGACACTGATGGCGGTGGCGAAGCCCTCCGGGTACATCTCAGCCACGGAGGGCGCGTAGAGCAGGCCGCAGCCGTGCTCGGCCAGCTTCGCCGCGTCGCCCGATTCGTCGCGCGGGTAGCGGTCGAAATCCTCGTGCGGGGCGAACTGCGTGGGATTGACGAAGACGCTGGCGACCACGTGCGTGGCAAGGCGCCGCCCCTGCTCGACCAGCGCCATGTGCCCGGCGTGCAGCGCCCCCATGGTGGGAACGAGCGCCACGGTCTCGCCCGCGCGGCGCCATGCGCCGACCTGGGCGCGCAAATCGGCGACGGTGCGCACGATGGGAAGGGGGGCCATGGCTCGCGTCCTCTGCTCGGGTTCCGGTTGCGCGCTGGGATAATGGCTGGACACCCACTTTGTCCAGCGCCGGACGACGCCATCCTGCTCGACGGAAGGCGCCCGCTTGACGAAAGACGGTTGCGCAACCGATGGTGCGCCATGACCCTGGATCTTCCGACCCGCTTCCGCGCCGATTGCAGCCGTTGCCAAGCGCTGTGCTGTGTGGCGCTTAACCTGAAGCCGGAGAACGGCTTTCCCGAGCCCAAGCCGCCCGGTGTGCCGTGCCCGCACATCGACCGCAAGCGCCTGAACTGCGGGATCTGGAGGGAGCGGGAAAAGCACGGCTTCACCGGCTGCGCGCCCTACGATTGTTTCGGCGCCGGGCAACTGGTGTCGAAGGTGATGACCAAGCGCGGGATGAAGTGGCCGAAGCTCGATCCGGCGACGGCGGACCGCTATTACGACGACATGCGCCGGCTGATGCGAATCCACGTCATGCTGGCCTACCTGCACGCGGGCAAGGTGGAAGACCCGTCCCTGCTCGCCAACCTGGAGGTGATCGTCGACGGCTACGTCCGCACCGGCTTCCTGCCGCCGGCCGATCGGGTCATTCGCATGCTGATGGCCCACAACGCCAGCGTGATCACCATTTTCAAGACCGCCGGCGGCGGGATCATCCCGCAGGAGTGATCCCGGAAGCGAAGCCCGGAAAACGAAAGAGGCGCCCGAAGGCGCCTCCCGGACCGCCGCTCAGCGGTAGAGGGTGAGACGGAACAACCAGGCCAGGTTGGCCCAGGCCAGCAGCGTCACGATCAGGACGGTGTACTGCGGAGCCGCCACAAGAGTGCCGATGAGGATCGCCAGAACGGCGACGAGCAGCACCAGGGCTTTCAGGGTAACGCTGAGATCTTCCATCTTCTCTCGAACTTTCCTGCGCTGAGGGGGGCGGCCGGGGGCCCCGGGATTGGCGATAAGGGACGCCCCGAATGCGGTCCGAAGGCGCGCGGCCTTATAACGCAGGGCGGCGCGCCCGACAACACCGCTGGGGCCACGAATTGATCCAGCTCAATCGCAACCGGCCGATTTTCGTGCGAGCGCGCGCTGGCGGCGTCCGCGCGCGGCGGTTATGTTCGCGTCACCCGCACGGTTGCGGGGGCCGTGCGACGGTGGGGAAATGGCGTGACGGTGGGGAAATGGCGTGACGGTGAATGTGCAGCTTGGCTTGACGGCGGTCGTCGTGGCGGTGGCGGGGGCGACGCCGCGCCTCGTGGTCGTGCGCAGCGGCTTCGAAATCCCGGAGAGCCACCGCACCGGCGCCGAGCCACCGCCGCACCGCGACGCCCTGCCCGGCGCCGCGTTCGAGCCGGAACGCTGGCGCACCCTGCAGGAGGGCGTGCGCGCCGTGGCGGAGGGGCTGTCGGGCCTGACGCTGCGCTATGTGGAGCAGCTCTACACCTTCGGCGACCGCTTCCGCGACCCGCACGAGCTGTTCGGCGGCGCGCGTTCGCTGACCGTCGGCTATCTGGCGCTGGTGCGCGACGACCCGCTGGGCGGCGACGCGGAAGCCGAATGGCGCGACCTGTACGACCATTTCCCCTGGGAGGATTGGCGCGACGAGCGCCCCGCGCTGCTCGACACCGTCATCCTGCCGGCCCTGGAGCGCTGGGTCCGCACCGGCGAGGACGAGTCGGCCCGCGCACGCCGGCACGAGCGCGTGCAACTGGCCTTCGATCCCGGCGACTGGGACGCCGAACGCGTGCTGGACCGCTACGAGCTGCTGTACGAGGCGGGGCTGGTGGTGGAGGCGCACCGCGACCGTCAGCTCGAATCGCTGGCCGGCGTTGAGGACGGCCGGCCGCCGCTGCGCGAGATGCCGCGGGCGCTGGGCCGGCCGATGGCGCGCGACGGGCGGCGGATCGTCGCCACCGCGCTGGCCCGGCTCCGCGGCAAGCTGAAGTACCGCCCCATCGTCTTCGAACTGCTGCCGCCCACCTTCACGCTGCACCAGCTCCAGCAGGTGGTGGAGGCGCTGTCGGGGGCGCGGCTGCACAAGCAGAACTTCCGCCGCCTGATGCTGACCGCCGGCCTGGTCGAGCCGACCGGCACCTATGAGAGCCAGACCGGCGGCCGCCCGGCCGAACTCTACCGCTTCCGCCGCCAGGCCATCCACGAGCGCACCAGCGCCCGGGCGATCCCGGAGGCGTAGGGGGCGATCGCCCGGGCGGGAGCGGGGTCGTTCAAACCCCGCCCCGCCCGTCTCCGTCAATGCCGCATGCTCTGCAGGGCCTTCTGGCAGGATTCCTCGCAACTGCGGCATTCCTCGGCGCAGATGCGGCAGTGGTCGTGCATCTGGGCATGGCGCTCGCATTCCTCCGCGCACAGGCGGCAGGCCGTGCCGCAGGCCTCCAGCATCGCGCGGATGACCTGCTCGTTGGAGCCGCTGCGGCGGGTGGCGACGGCGCCGGTGGCGGTGCAGACGTCGGCGCAGTCCATGTTCAGGCGGATGCACTGCACCAGATCGGCCACCTTCTCCTCGCCAAGGCAGGCGTCGGCGCAGGTCGTGCAGGTCTGCGCACAGTCGTAGCATTCCTCGATGCAGCGGATCAGCGCGTCGTTGGTGTTGCCGCGGACGTGTGGGTGGGTGCTGATCATCTCCCTGGCGTGCATGGCTCGATCTCCCTGGATGGATTGAGCGGGCGCCGGTGCCGGCGCCCTTCCCTCACCAACCAGTGCCGGGCGGAATGGTTCTGCCCACACGCTGTCGCCGCTTCTCCTGAAGCACACTCTTGAAGGAACGCGGGTTGACTCGGCGCGCGCGTGATATATGCTCTATGAGAGCAATATATCTTCCACTCTTCGCGAGTATATCCTATGGACACGCTGCTGCGCGAGCCCCACAGCCTCGATCCGGCCGCCCTCGCCTACACGCCCGAGGTCGCCGAGGCCACCAAGCCGGTGTACGAGCGCGTCAAGCGCGTGATCCCGGAGATCGAGTGGCCGTTCCACGCCCCCATCATCCACGCCATCGACACGCTCAAGCGCGAGCGCAACGCCGTCGTCCTGGCGCACAACTACCAGACGCCGGAGATCTTCCACGGCGCCGCCAACATCGTCGGCGACAGCCTGGCGCTGGCCCGGCAGGCGGCGGAGACGGACGCCGACGTCATCGTCGTGGCCGGCGTGCACTTCATGGCCGAGACGGCCAAGCTGATGAACCCGTCCAAGACCGTGCTGATCCCCGACGCCGCGGCCGGCTGCTCGCTGGCGGAATCCATCACCGCCGAAGACGTGCGGCTGCTGCGCCAGACGTACCCCGGCGTGCCGATCGTCGCCTACGTCAACACCTCGGCCGACGTGAAGGCGGAGGTGGACATCTGCTGCACCTCGGGCAACGCGGTGGAGGTGGTGGAATCGCTGGGCGTGCCGCGCGTCATCATGTTGCCCGACGAATACCTGGCCAAGCACGTCGCCTCCCAGACCTCGGTCGAGGTGATCGCCTGGAAGGGCCATTGCGAGGTGCACGAGCGCTTCACCGGCGCTGAGATCACCGAATTCCGCAACCGCTTCGACAACCTCGTCGTCATCGCCCACCCGGAGTGCCCGCCGGACGTGCTGGCCGCCGCCGACTTCGTCGGCTCCACCGCGCACATGATCGACATGGTGGCGAAGAACCGCCCGCCGCGCGTCTTCATGGTCACCGAATGCTCGATGAGCGACAACATCGCCGCCTCGCTGCCGGACGTGGAGTTCGTCCGCCCCTGCAACCTGTGCCCGCACATGAAGCGGATCACTCTGGCGAACATCCTCACCGCGCTGCAAACGCTGGAACCGCGCGTGGAGATCCCGGCAGAGCTGGCCGACCGCGCCCGGCTGTCGGTGGAACGCATGCTGGCCGTCAAGCCGAAACCCCGCGCGTGAGAGGAGGAGGCCCATGCCCGCCCAAACGCTCACCGTCCGTGATTCCGAGGTGCTGGTCGTCGGCTCCGGTCTCGCCGGGCTGACGGTGGCGCTGAAACTGGCGCCCCGACCGGTCACGCTGCTGACCAAGACCGAAGACCTGCCCGGCGGCTCCAGCCTGCACGCGCAGGGCGGCATCGCCGCGGCCCTGGGGCCGGGCGACGCGCCGGCCCACCACGCCGCCGACACGGTGGCGGCCGGCGCCGGCCTCGTCGACGCCGCCATGGCCGAACTGCTGGCGGCGGAGGGCGCGGAGCGCGTGGCCGAACTGCTGGCCGACGGCCTGCCCTTCGACCGCGCGCCTGACGGCGCGCCCGTGCTGGGGCGCGAGGCGGCGCACGGCCACGCCCGCATCGTGCACGCCGGCGGCGACGCCACGGGCCGCACACTGGTCACCGCGCTGGCGGAGCGCGTGCGCGCCACGCCGTCGGTCACCGTGGAGACCGGTGCCTTCGCCGTCGACCTCGTGGTGCGTCACGGGCGCGTCTGCGGCCTGCTGGCCCGCCACGCCGAGGGCTGGGTGTTCCACCGCTGCCCGCGCGTGGTGCTCGCCACCGGCGGCATCGGCACCGCGTACCTGCGCACCACCAACCCGCCGGAGGCGACCGGCGACGGGCTGGCGCTGGCCGCCCGCGCCGGCGCTCGGCTCGCCGACGTGGAGTTCGTGCAGTTCCATCCCACCGCGCTGGCCGTGGAAACGGGCGACGGCCCGGCGCCGCTGATGACCGAGGCGCTGCGTGGGGCCGGCGCGGTGCTGCTCGACCGGCACGGGCGCCGCTTCATGGTGGACGAGCACCACCTCGCCGAACTGGCGCCGCGCGACGTGGTGGCGCGCGCCATCGGCCGCCGGGTCGCAGCGGGGGAGCCGGTGTTCCTCGACCTGCGCCCGGCGCTGGCGGCCAAGCCCGACGGCTTCCCGACCGTGCTCGGCCTGTGCGCCGAGGCCGGCCTGCACCCATGGACGGAGCCGGTGCCGGTGGCGCCGGCCGCGCATTATCATATGGGCGGCGTGTGGACCGACGCGCGCGGACGCACCAGCATCGACGGGCTGTGGGCCTGCGGCGAGGTGGCCTGCACCGGCGTGCACGGCGCCAACCGCCTTGCCAGCAACTCGCTGCTGGAAACGCTGGTGTTCGGCGCCCGCGTGGCGCGCGACATGGCGGCCCGGCGGACCGTGGTGCCGTCGCCCTTCGCGCTGCCGGAGCCGCCGGCCGTACCGGGCGCCGGAGCCGCCGGGCTGGTGTCCATGCTGATCGCCGCCGCCCGCCGTGGCCTGTACGAAAGCGCCGGGCTGGTGCGCAACGGTGCCGGGTTGCGCACGGCGGCGCACCGGCTGGCCCGCCTGGACGCCGACCTCGGCGCGCTGCCCGGCGGTGAGGCCGATGCGGACGCCGTGCGCCGCTGGGGCGAGGCGCGCAACCTGCTGCTGGTTGGCCGGCTGATCGTGCACGCCGCGCTGGCGCGCGAGGAGAGCCGCGGCGCCCACTTCCGCACCGACTTCCCGGAAACGGACCCCGCCGCCCGCCGCACCCTGTTCACCCTTGACTCGCTGGACGGCGCCGATGCCGCCGCGCCTGGAGACGTCGCATGCCAAGTCCTCTGATCTACGAGCCCATCGTCCGCGCCGCCTTGCTGGAAGACCTCGGGCGGGCCGGCGACCTGACCACCGATTCCATCGTGCCGGCCGACGCCACCGCCGCCGCGCGCATCGTCGCCCGCAAGGAGGGCCGCGTGGCCGGGCTGGAGGCGGCGCTGTCGGCGTTCCGCATCCTCGACCCCGCCGTGGAGATCGCGGTGGAGGCGGCGGACGGCCGCGACGTGGCGGCGGGCGGCACCATCGCCACGATCCACGGCAAGGCGCGCGCCCTGCTGACCGGCGAGCGCACGGCGCTCAACCTGCTCGGCAAGCTGTCGGGCATCGCCACCTCGACCCGCACGCTGGTGCGCGCGGTGGAGGGGACGCGCGCCCGCATCGTCTGCACGCGCAAGACCACGCCGGGCCTGCGCGCGCTGGAGAAGCACGCGGTGCGCCTGGGCGGCGGGGCGAACCACCGCTTCGGCCTGGACGACGCGGTGCTGATCAAGGACAACCACATCGCCATCGCCGGCGGCATCCGCCCGGCC
>DASPIO010000086.1:0-43160 GCA_035629155.1 Azospirillum sp.
CTAAACCAGGACTCCCCGAGAGCCGTGGTAGACCACCACGTCGATAGGCCGGGTGTGGACGGGCGGCAACGCCTGAAGCTGACCGGTACTAATCCCTCGATCGGCTTGATCCTCTTCGAACGTCATGCGCAGCGGCAAGCCTGCGCACGGTGCATCCCAAACCGTCGGTCACAAAACCTTCCTCACGAATCAAAGTCCCGCCGGATCCTGATGGATCCGGCGGGACTTTGATTTGCGCTATCCCACGGACACGGACGCCAGCCCCTCGCGCACCACCTCCGGCACGAGACGGATCCGCCTGAGCGCGTCGCGCAGGCGCCGGCTGCGCATGCGACTGAGGCGGCGGATGTCGACGCGCGAGGACGGAGTACGCCCCTCGTCGACGTCGGCGAGTTGCTGTTCCAGCATCAGGCCCAGGCACTCCGCGTGCAACTCGGCCAGCCCGGCCGCATCGCTCTCGTTGAGAACCCCGGCCGTGGACAGCGCCTCCAGACGATCCGGCGTGCCGGTGGCGACGATGCCGTTGCGCAGGGCCAGCACGCGCGCCGCCGCGACGACCGGCCACGCGCCGTTCAGCTTGAGGTCGACACGCCCCTCCACCGTGCGGAAGCGGCCGAGCAGATCGAGCGGCTCGCGAGCGTCGTCGAGCTGGCTCGCGAGATTCTTCAGGAAACCGACGCTGGCCGCCGCGCGCGCCAGCGCGAATGCCCGCAGGTCGGCAGCCAGGGCCGCATCGCCGCCGACTGCGTGAAAATCGAAGAAGATGTCGACCGCCAGCAGGTCCTCCGGCCTCGCCGCCGCGATCCAGTGGTCGACCACGGCGCGCCATCCGGCCTCATCGTGGCGCCAGCCGGCGTTGCCGGCCATCACGCCGCCCTTGCACAGCGGCACCCCGGCCGCGTCGAGCAGGGCGTTGAGGCGCCGGCCCATCGCCGCGAACCATGGGTCGTCGGCCGGACCACCGGCGTGCACAAGGGCGTTGTCCTGGTCGCCGGACAGCAACGTCTCGCCGCGCCCGGCCGAGCCCAGCACCAGCACGCACCAGGGCGCCGGCGCCGGTCCCTCGGTGCTTTCCACCTCCGCCACCGCCAGTTCCGCCGCCCGCGCCGTGAGGTCGCGCAGCACCTGTGCCAGCACGCCCGCGACGTCGAGCGGCGGGACGCGCTCGGCCAGCAGGCTGCGGGCCAGGGCGGGCAGGGCGCCGCGCACCGCGCCCATGCCGGCGGCGTCCAGCGCCACGGCGACCTGATCGCCGAGCGCCAGCGCCTTGCCGGCGCGCTGGCGCAGCAACTGGCGCGCGGTGACGATGCCGACCACGCGCCCGTCGGCGCCGGTGACGGCGAGGTGGCGCACGCCCAGCCGGTCCATGCGGCCGAGGGCGAGATAGACGTACGCCGTCTCCGGCAACACATGAACCGGCTGGCCCATAACCGCCGTCAGCGGCAGCGCCAGGGCGTCGCCGCCGTGGCGGGCGACGGCGCGCAGAACGTCGCGTTCGGTGACGATGCCCGCGGCACTGCCCGGCCGGTCGCCCTCCACCAGCAGCGAGCTGACGCCCTGCGCGTCCATCCGCCGCGCCGCCTCGCCCAGCGTCAGCGAGCCCGGCACGCACAGCGCTGGACGCGTCATCACCTCGGCCAGGCGATGCTGGTAGGGGAAGCTGTCGAGGCGGGTCAGCGCGTTGGCGTCCATGGCCGGCCGTTCAATCCTCCTTCAGCAGGGCGGATGCGAGGGCCGGGGCGTCGACTTGCCGCGTCATCGCCTCCCACACGGCGACGAGATGGAAGCGCACCGCGCCCTCGATCGCCTCGCGGTCGGTGCGCCGGTGGTTCTCGTGGATCGGCAGGACCTGCAGGATGCGGCGAGCACCGGTGCGGGCCACTTCGGCCGGCGCCGCGACGCCGTCGAGCCGGAGCTGCTCCAGCCGCGCCGCGAAGGGCGCCACCAGATCGTCCCAGCCGTTGGTATGGTGGGCGGCACGGTGGGCCGGGTGCGGCTGGGAGTCGAGGATGACCGGGTAGAGGCGGGCCAGCGCCGCGAGCAATTCCGCGTCGCGCCCGTCCGCGTGGGCGCGCAGCAGCCGATATGACAGGACCAGCACGTCGGCCAGGACGGCGGCAAAGCTCTCCCACCGGCAGAAATCCAGGGCCTGCCGGAACTCGGCTTCGGCGAAAAGCTGGTCACGATTGGTCCCGGCCTTCACCTCGCAATAGCCCATCACCGACTTCTGCGACGCGAAGACCGCCTGCATCGACAGGAATTCACGGAACGCGTCGAGCGAGGCGACTTCCGGTTCCGCCTTCCACCACTTGCGTAGGACGCCCAGCATTACGCCATTCCTCCTAGTCGTGGGAACGTACCCGGCACGCGACTTGCGTCGGTCTCGCCATAATGATATTGATTGTTGATAAAAACAATCCGCGCATCAAGCTGTTGGCGCCGGCCGGGACGGTGAGCACCCAGCAGACCGGCGTGATCACGACAATGGGTGCCCAAGACTGCGTTTCATCCTCGACTGGCCAAGAACGGTACTAGGGAGGTACGCAATGACGGACATCACGCCTGAAAAAGCAAGGGCCTACTGGGGGGCGACGTCTCGCCTCATGTGGATCATGCTGGCGATCTGGTTCCTTGCCAGCTTCGTCATCCACCTCTTCGCACCATCGCTCAACGGCATCCGGTTTTTGGGATTTCCGCTGGGGTTCTACATGGCGGCGCAGGGCTCGCTGATCATCTTCGTCGTCATGCTGTTCTGGTTTGCCCGCAGGCAGAACGACATCGACGAAGAGTACGGCGTCGCCGAGGATTGAGGGGGAGGGGAGATCCATGTCCACCAAAGGCGACTTCATCAGCAACCTCGGAAAGATCTACGGATACTACACGGGCGGCTTTGCCGCCTTCGTCGTGCTCCTGGCGATCCTTGAGCAGATGGGCGTGCCAAATCGGATCATCGGCTATCTGTTCCTGTTCCTGACGTTGGGCGTTTACGCGTTCATCGGCATTATTTCGCGCACGGCGCAGCTTTCGGAATATTATGTGGCCGGGCGGCGCGTGCCGGCATTCTACAACGGCATGGCGACCGGATCCGACTGGATGAGCGCGGCCTCCTTCATCGGCATGGCCGGCACGCTCTACGCGCTGGGCTATGACGGGCTGGCGTTCGTGCTGGGCTGGACCGGCGGCTACGTGCTGGTGGCGGTGCTGTTGGCGCCATACCTGCGCAAGTTCGGGCAATACACGGTGCCCGATTTCCTGGGGGCGCGTTACGGCGGCAACTTCCCGCGCCTGCTGGGCGTGGTCGTGCTGATCACCGCGTCCTTCGTCTACGTGGTGGCGCAGATCGTCGGCGTCGGCATCATCGCGTCCCGCTTCCTCGGCATCTCGTTCGAGATCGCGGTGTTCGTCGGGCTCGCGGGCATCCTGGTCTGCTCCATGCTGGGCGGCATGCGGGCGGTGACCTGGACGCAGGTGGCGCAGTACATCATCCTGATCGTCGCCTACCTGATCCCGGTGGTGCTGCTGTCGGCCAAGGTGACCGGCGTGCCGATCCCGCAGCTGATGTACGGCGAGGCGCTGGAGAAGATCACTGCGCTGGAGGGGCAGCTCGGCATCGCCAAGAACCACGTGGCGGCCTTTGTCGACGCCAAGGGCGCCTTCTCGTGGAATGCGGCCATCAACTACTTCGCGCTGATCTTCTGCCTGATGGTCGGCACGGCGTCGCTGCCGCACATCCTGATGCGTTATTTCACCACGCCGAGCGTGCGCGACGCCCGCAAGTCGGTGGCGTGGAGCCTGTTCTTCATCTTCCTGCTGTACTTCACGGCGCCGGCCTACGCGGCGTTCGCCAAGCTGGAGGTCTACCAGAACGTCATCGGGCAGTCGATTTCGTCGCTGCCCTACTGGGTGCAGGCGTGGAAGGACGTCGGACTCGTCACCCTGAAGGACGCCAACGCCGACGGAATCCTGCAGCTCGCCGAGTTCACCATCCATCCCGACGCCATCGTGCTGGCCACGCCGGAGATCGCCGGCCTGCCGTACGTGATCGCCGGTCTGGTGGCGGCCGGCGGCCTCGCCGCGGCGCTGTCCACCGCCGACGGCCTGCTGCTGGCGATCGCCAACGCGCTCAGCCACGACGTCTACTTCCGCATGATCGACCCGAGGGCCGACGCCAAGCGGCGCCTGATCACCGCGCGCGTCCTGCTGATCGGCGTGGCGGCCATCGCCGCGTGGGTGGCCGGATCCATCGGCGGCAACATCCTGTTCCTGGTGGCCTGGGCTTTCTCCATCGCCGCAGGCGGCCTGTTCGCCGCGCTGGTGATGGGCATCTGGTACAAGAAGACGACCAACGCGGCGGCATGCTGGGGCATGATCGTCGGCTTCGGCGTCACCTTCATCTACCTGATCTGGACGGAATTCTGGGGCGTCAACTTCGCCGAGGTCGCCAACGCGATCTTCGGGTCGGGCGCCGCGGACGTCGTCAAGGCGCGCGGCCGCGACGTGGCGCGGCTGTGGGGCATCAACAACATCTCCGGCGGCCTGTTCGGCGTGCCGCTGTCGTTCCTGGTGATCTACGTGGTCAGCCAGTTCACGCGGCAGCCGTCGCGGGAGATGCAGGACTTCATCGACTCCATCCGCGTTCCGCGCGGCGAAGTCCGCCTTGCCGGCGGCCCCGCCACGGAGTAACGGGGAGAGCGAACCCGGAGCGGCGGGGCCCCTTCCGGGGCTCCGCCGTTTCTTTTCCGGCCGTTTCCTCCATTGGATGACAGGCGCGCATGACGCAACCCGACTTCCTTCTTGGCCACCTGCCGTTCTGGATCGTCACCTATGTGCTGTCGGCGGTGGGATGGACGTGTCTGGGCCGATTCCTTCTGAGCTTCTTCGTGCCGCCCGATTCGACGCTGTACATCTGGCGGGCCTTCCGCTGGATCACGGACTGGGCCGTGGCGGTCGCGGCGGCGCTCACGCCGCGCATGGTGCCGCCGATCCTGCTGGCGCCCATCGCGGCAGTGTGGATCTTCGTGCTGCGGGTCGGCGCGTCGCTGGCCATGCTGGCGGCGGGCATGGTGCCGACGCTGGGCACCACGGCGGGGGGAGGGTGACATGGAACGCAGGCACCTGGTCTTCGCGCTTCTGGCCGTCTGTCTTGTGAACGGCATCTTCTCGCCGCTGGTCTTCCTGTTCTGGCGGACCGCGCCCCTGTGGATGCCGGGATTCGTGCTGGGCGTGCCGGGTGCGGTGTTCTACGTGAGTTCGCTCACCCTTGCGACATTGACGCTCCTGGTCAGCGGCGTGCCGGCCGCGCTATACGAGCGGCTGTCCGGCGCCGCGGACACGAATGTGACGAGTCTCTGGATATGGTTGGCCGGCGCCGTTGTTCTCTCCCTGCCGGCGGGCATCACGCTCGCGGCGCTGGCATGAACGGTCGAGGTGGCGGCACCATGTCTTCCCTGGGTTTCATCGAGGCGTGCGCCGATCTTTCGGTGCGTCGGGGGTGTGGATTCGGCGGTCTGGCGATCGGCGCGGTGATGGTGGGGCTGAGCTACGACCCCCTGCTGTCGATCGAGTCGGGGGCGATCCTGACGTCGCTGATGGGGTGCATCCTGCTGCTGAAGGCCGGACGGAGCCTGCACCGCTCGCCCAAGACGACCGAGCTGTGGATGATGCTGGACGAGGACAAGCGCCCGGCCGAGCCGCACGCCCAGCGCATCCTGATGGGCACCCTGAAGGAGGCCTACCTGCGCTATGCCCGCGTGACCGGCGCGGCTTCGGCCGGCCTGTGGGTGTTCAGCTTCGGCCTGATGGTGACGGCGGCGTGAAAAGCGGGGGGGGCGCGGCGCGGTTGCGGAGTTTGCGCACCCCAGTGGACCGGAAATGTCGCTTGAGTTGTGGCGGGCTTGCCGCAACAGTCCCGTTCCGGCTCCCCGCCGAGGACGGCGGAGGAGCGGCTTGCTTGTTTCGGAACACATGGCCGATGTCGAATCCTGCATTTCTCCGCCCCTCCATTCGCCCCTTCGCCGGGTGGATCGCCGCCCTTGTCGGCGCCCTGATCATCGTCGGCCCCGGCTCGTCCTGGGCGGCCGGGGCGCGTGACGTCGTCGCCGGCTGGAGCGCGCGGCTGGACGAGCGGGCGGCGGAGTTGGAGAACGCGCCGAAGGTGAAGGCCACGCGCGTCGGCGGCGGTTCCGTTCTGAAGAGGGGCGACGGCGGCATGATCGAGGTGGCGCCGCCCGCGCCGCCAGCTTCCTCCGCTCCCTCTGCTCCGTTGGCACCCGTGGCATCGGCGGAAGGCGCGCCCGTGGGCGTGGTCGACGCCCCCATGGCGACTCCGCCGGAGGTGGCGCCGCTCGTCATCGAGCTGCCGGCGCCGCCGATGTTCGTGCGTTCGCCCTCGGCCGATCGGATCGGGCGGCTGTCGTCGCGGCTGATCGAGCTGGGCTTCCTGCGCGAGGACCAGTGGAGCGACACCTACGACGACACCGTCGAGGCGGCGGTGCGCGCCTTCCAGCTTTCGGAAGGGTTGATGCCCGACGGCAAGGTGGGGGAGGTCACGCGGCTGGCGCTGGACCGCACCCCGGCACAGGCGGCGGCGCTGATGCGCCGCGCGTCGGCGGCGATGCGGGCGTTCCAGGCGTCGGTGCCGGACACGGCGGTTCTGGTCAACCTGCCGAGCCAGACGGTGACCTACATCGACCGGGGCAAGGTGGCGCTGGCCATGCGCGCGGTCGTCGGCCGGCCGTCGCGGCAGACGCCGCTGATGGAGGACCGCATCACCAGCGTCACCGTCAACCCGACCTGGACCGTGCCGCCCACCGTGCTGGTCGAGGACAAGCTGCCGATCCTGCGCAAGAAGGGCAACACCGGCATCAAGAACGCCATCGTTTACCTGGACGGCGCCGAAGTGGTGCCGGAGACGATCAACTGGTGGTCGGTCAGCCCGGAGCGCATCCGCATCGTCCAGCGCCCCGGCGACGACAACGCGCTGGGCCGGTTCCGCTTCAACCTGACCAACGGCGAAGGCATCTTCCTGCACGGCACCAACGACCCCAAGCTGTTCGACCGCGACGTGCGCGCCGCCAGTTCCGGCTGCGTGCGGCTGGCCGACGCGCGGGTGATGGCCGAGACGCTGCTGGCGGCGAAGAAGCTCTCCCCGGCGGACATCGACCGCCAACTCGCCAGCGGCGAGACGAAGACGATCGCGCTGTCCAAGGCGGTGGCCGTGCGCTTCGTCTACTGGACCGCGTCGGTCGAACCGGACGGCACCGTGCGCGTGCACCCGGATATCTACGACGACGCATCGGGGACGCCCGCGTCGACCCCGGTAGCCGCCTCCTCGCCGAAGCCGAAGGCGCCCGACGTGAAGGCGCTGCAGCCCAAGACGTTGCAGGTCAAGCCGGTGCCGGTGAAGTCGGCGCCGGTGGTGCCGGCTGCGGCGTCCGAGAGCCGGAATACCCCGTTCTCACACGGGATGTGATGACCGAAGGGGACGCCGATCCGCATCTCGTCCACATCCTGGCGACCGCGCATCCGGAGGTGCTGACCCTCGCCGCCGCGGGGGTGACGCGCGTCGAGCACGCCCAGGCACGGGGGCTGGTGCCGTTGGGGCTGCCGTTGCCCAAGGGGCGGCGCGACCTTCTGGTGCCGGCCGGCCGGCGCGACGCCATCCTGATGGAGATTCACGGGCAGATCGACCGGGCTCGGCGCCGCGATGCGCTGCTGGCCCAGGGGCGCCGGGCGCTGGACGGGCGGCATGTGGATCTCCAGCCGGCCGAGGACCGCACCCGCGTGCGCGCCGTGCTGAGCGACGAACTGCCCTGGCCCGGCCTGCCGGCGCCGGTGCGCCTGCGGGTCTCCCGCACCTTCGACGCCATGGAACTGGCGGACCTCGCCGACGAGGATCTCGCCCGCCGCCTGGACGGCGACCCGCAGTTGGCGTCGGCGATGGAGGAGGCGCTGTCGCGGGTGGCGGCGCGGCTGCTGGCCTTCGCCGAGGACTGCGCCGACGCCGCCGATGCCTGGACCTTCGACGCCTTCGCCGACCGCCTGGCGCGCGCCGCGCGCAACCGCACCGGCGTGGACGAACTGCTGGACCGCTGGGAGCGCGAGTTCGACCTGTGGCGGCGCGAACGGGCCGAGGCGCGGGGCCGCGCCTACGTCGACCGGCATTTCGACTTTGCCCGGTTCGAGCGGCTGTTCCCGGTGGCGCGCGGCATGGGCCGGCGGCTGGTGCTGGTCACCGGCTCCACCAATTCCGGCAAGACGCATCGCGCGATCGAGGCGCTGAAGGGCGCCCGTGACGGCGTGTACCTCGCGCCCTTGCGCCTGCTGGCGCTGGAGGTGATGGAGCGGCTGAACGCCGAAGGCACGCCGGCCACCCTGCTGACCGGCGAGGAGGAGATCCGCACGCCCGGCGCCCGCCACACCGCCTCCACCATCGAGATGCTGGACCCGGACCGGCCGGTGGACGTGGCGGTGATCGACGAGATCCAGATGCTGGCCGATCCCGATCGCGGCTGGGCCTGGACGGCGGCGCTGATGGGGGCACCGGCGCGGGAGGTCTACATCCTGGGGGCACCCGAGGCCCGGCATCTCGTGGAGCGCGCCGCCGCGCACCTGGGCGAGCCGCTGGAGGTGGTGGAACTGGAGCGCAAGACGCCACTGTCCCTGCTCGACCGCCGGCTGGAGTGGGATGACGTGGAGCCCGGCGACGCGCTGATCGCCTTCTCGCGCCGCGAGGTGCACGCGGTGCGCGACACGCTGCTGGCGCGCGGCCTTTCCGTGGCGGCGGTGTACGGCGCGCTGGCCCCGGCGGTGCGGCGGCGGGAGGCGGCGCGCTTCCTGTCCGGCGAGGCGGACGTGGTGGTGGCCACCGACGCCATCGGCATGGGGCTGAACCTGCCGTGCCGGCGCGTGCTGTTCACCGCGCTGGAGAAGTTCGACGGCAGCGCCGTACGGGCGCTGACCGCCACCGAGGTCAAGCAGATCGCCGGGCGCGCCGGCCGCTTCGGCCAGCACGAGGCCGGGGAATTCGGCGTCGTCGGCCGGGGGACGCCGCAGGCGTTGCGCCAATTGCTGGAGAAGGCCGACCACCGGCTGCGGCCCGACGCCCCGCTGGCCGTGCGCCCGACGCGCGCCATGCTGGCGCGGCTGGCCGCGCAGGTGGGGACGGACGCGGCCGTGCTGCTGGTCGACAGCTTCGCCGCTGCCCGCACGGCGGACTCGCCCTACCGTGTCAGCGACCTGTCGCGGGTGCGGCGTCTGGCCGTGCTTCTGGATGGCCGGCGGCTGGACCTGGGCGCCAAGCTCGACCTTCTGCTGGCGCCGGCCGACCTGGACGAGGCGGGTGATGCCCGCATTCTGGCGGCGATTCTCGACGCCGTGGAGTCGGGAGAACCGCTTCCCATCGGTCGTGTCGTGCCGGCGCGCGTCGACGCCCTGGACGCGCAGGCGCTGGAGGAGCTGTCGCGCGCCTGCGACCTGTACCACTGGGCCGCACGCAAGTTTCCGGACCTGCTGCCCGACCGCGCTCTCGTCCGCGCCAAGCGCGACGTGGTGGGAGCGCGGCTGTCGGAACTGCTGGCCACCCGCGCCCGGCGGCGCGAGCCGGCGCCGAAGGCGGGGTTCCGCGGGGCGCCACGCAAGCGGTTCGGGCCGCGTCGGCGCTAGGCGTCCTTGCCCTCTCCCGGCTTCGCTGACGCTCAGCCATCCTCCCCCTCTTCGAGGGGGAGGGGTAGGAAGGGGGCAAAACTATGCCCAAACCGGGCGCCCCTCGATGGGATAGGACGGGTCGTTGTAGCCGGGCGTCGACGGGTGCCCGGTGGTCACCAGACCGTTCACCAGCGCCTCGTCCTCCGCCGTGAAGGCGTAATTGAGCGCGCCCAGGTAGTCGCGCCACTGCTCCTCGGTGCGCGGGCCGGCGATGGGGGCGGTGACCAGGCGGTTGTTCAGCACCCAGGCGACGGCGAACTGGCCCGGTGTGATGCCGCGCGCTTCGGCGTGGCGCTTGATGACTTGGGCGATCTCCAGGCTCTCGGGGCGCCATTCGGTGTTCATCATGCGCGCGTCCTTGCGCCCGGCGCGGGTGTCGGCCGGCGGCTCGCCGCCCGGCGCGTACTTGCCGGTCAGCACGCCGCGCGCCAGCGGGCTGTAGGGCACCACGCCGAGTCCGTAGTAGCCGCAAGCCGGCAGCACCTCGACCTCCGGCATGCGGTTCATGGCGTTGTAGTAGGGCTGGCAGGCCACCGGCCGATCGATGCCCAGGTTGTCGCAGATCCGGCAGACCTCGGCGATGCGCCAGGAGCGGAAGTTCGACAGCCCGAAGGCGCGGATCCTGCCGGCGCGGATCAGGTCGCCCAGCGCCGCCACCGTCTCCTCCAGCGGGGTGTCGGGGTCCTCGCGGTGCAGGTAGTAGAGGTCGATCCAGTCAGTGCCCAGACGCTTCAGGCTCGCCTCGCACGCCAGGGTGACCCAGCGGCGCGACAGGCCGCGCCGGTTCGGACCCTGGCCCATGGCGTTGCCGACCTTGGTGGCGACGACCCAGCGCTCGCGCTCCGCGCGGATGGCGCGGCCGACGACCCCCTCCGACCGGCCGTCATTGTAGACGTCGGCGGTGTCAATGAAGTTGATCCCCGCCTCGGCGGCGTGCGCGACGATGCGCGCCGCCGTCGGCTCGTCGGTCGGGCCGCCGAACATCATGGTGCCCAGGCACAGCGGCGACACCTTGACGCCGCTGCGGCCCAGCTTGCGGTACTGCATGACTCCCCTCCCTTTTTGTTTCGAACGTTGAATTTTTTAAGCTTACGGTTGTCTGTGCATGATTATCACAAGCATGGTTCATGTCATTGTGGCTATCAACAATCAGCGCGAGTAAAGCGCCTCGATCCGGGAGATCCTAAGACATGAACACTGCTTTCGCCCCCTTTGTCCGGCGCACCCTGGCGGCGGTGGCCCTTGCCAGCGGCATCGTCGGCACGGCGGGCACGGCCGTCGCGTGCGGCGACGGGGCCTATATTGGGCAGATCTGCTTCGTCGCGTTCGCCTACTGCCCCGAAGGGACGCTCCAGGCCAACGGGCAAGTGCTGCCGGTCAACCAGTATCAGGCGCTGTATTCGCTGCTCGGCAACACCTACGGAGGGACCAGCAGCAGCACCTTCGCCCTGCCGGATTTGCGCGGGCGTGTGGTGGTGGGAACGAACACGCCCCCGGCCAACGGCCTCTCCCCCGTCGCCCTCGGGCAGAAGCGCGGACAGGAGACGGTGGCGTTGAGCGCCGCCAACCTTCCGGCGCACAACCACGCCGCCACCTCGCTGCAGGCGAGCGCGCCGGTCAGCACGGCAACCCCCACAACGACAACCCCGACGCTCACCAACGGGCAGACCGCGTATCTGGCCAACGCCGACACCGGCAAAGGAAACAACACGCTCGAGGGCCTCTACACGACCACCGCACCGGCCACGGGTGCCGTGGCCAATCTCGCCGTGACCGTAAGCGGCGCCACCGCCAACACCGGCGGCGGGGCGCCGGTGTCCACGCTTCCGCCCGAGCTTGGGCTGACCGCCTGCATCGTGGTGACCGGGCTCTACCCGACGCGCCCGTAACGACGCGGTGACGCGGGGCCGGCGTCCGACGACAGCCGAAACGCCGGCCCCGCGTTGCACCTACGCCTCGACCAGTCCCCGGTGCCTCAGCAGCGGCCCGATCTCCGGCGCGCGGCCGCGGAAGGCGACGTAGAGGTCCATGGGGTCGCGGGTGTCGCCGGAGGAATAGATGGCCTTCAGGCCGGCCGATAGCGCCGGGTCGAAGACGTCGCCGACCTCCTTGAACGCCTCGAAACCATCGGCGTCCAGCACCTCCGCCCACAGATAGCAGTAGTAGCCGGCGGCGTAGCCGCTGCTGCCGAACAGGTGCTGGAAGTGCGCCGGGCGGTGCCGCACCCCGATCTCCGCCGGCACGCCGATGCGGCCCAGCACATCGCGCTCGAACGCCGCGACATCCAGTCCTTCCGGGTCCTCCCGCGTGTGAAAGGCGAGGTCGAGCAGGGCGGCGGCGGTGTATTCCACCGTGGCGAAGCCCTGGTTGAAGGTGCGCGCGGCCAAAAGGCGCTTCAGCAGATCCTCCGGGATCGGCTCGCCGGTCTCGTGGTGGACGGCGTAGGTGCGCAGGGTCTCCGGCGCCGCCATCCAGTGCTCGTACACCTGCGAGGGGAACTCGACGAAGTCGCGGCGCACCGAGGTGCCGGACTGCGACGGGTAGCGGACCTGGCTGAGCAGCCCGTGCAGGCCGTGGCCGAACTCGTGGAACAGGGTCTCCGCCTCGTCGAAGCTGAGCAGCGTCGGCGTGCCCTTGGCGAAGTTGTTGTTGTTCACGATGATCGGCGCGACCTCGCCGTCGAAGCTCTCCTGGTCGCGGTAGCTGCTCATCCACGCACCCGAGCGCTTGCCGGCGCGGGCGAAGTTGTCGTGCAGGAAGAGGCCGACGTGGCCACCGTCGGCGTCCCGCACCTCGTAGACGCGGACGTCCGGATGGTAGACCGGCAGGCCGGTGTGTTCGGTGAAGGTCACGCCGAACAGGCGGCCGGCGGTGTCGAAGGCGGCGCGCACCATGTTGTCGAGCACGAAGTACGGCTTCACCTCCGCCTCATCGAGGTCGTACTTCGCCTGCCGGACCTTCTCGGCGTAATAGCGCCAGTCCCACGGTTCGATGGCGGCGTTCAGCCCTTCCTCGCGCGCCTGGGCCTGCAGCAGGTCGCGCTCGGCCGCCGCCTTGCGCTTGGCCGGCTCCCACACCTTGAGCAGCAGGGACTCCACCGCACCAGTGGTTTTGGCCATGGTGTCGTCGAGCTTGTAGTCGGCGTAGGTGGCGTAGCCCAGCAGCCGCGCCTGCTCGGCGCGCAGTGCGACGATCTCGCGGATCAGCGGCGTGTTGTCATGCTCGCCGGGGTTGGCGCCGCGCCGGGTCCACGCCTCGTACACCGCTTGGCGCAAGTCGCGGCGGGCGGAGAAGGTGAGGAACGGTTCGACCGAGGAGCGCGACAGGGTGATGACGTAGCGTCCCTCCAGTCCCCGCTCGCGGGCCGCACCGGCCGCCGCGTCCCGCGCGAAGCCGGGCAGGCCGTCCAGGTCGCCTTCATCGAGCGCGAGGTGCCATTCCCGCTCGTCGTGCAGGACGTTCTGGTTGAACAGCGTGTGCAGCGTCGCCAGCCGTTCGGAGATGGCGGACATGCGCGCCTTCGCCTCCAGCTCCAGCCCGGCGCCGCTGCGCACGAAACCCAGGTGCATCCGCTCGATCAGGCGCATCTGGTCGGTGGCGAGGCCCAGCGTGTCGCGCCGGGCGTACAGGTCGGCGACGCGGGCGAACAGCGTGGGGTCGAGCGCAATGCGCATGTGGTGCTGCGCCAGCCTCGGCGCGTAGTCGCGCGCGATGGCCTCCAGGGCGTCGCTGGTGTTGCTGGAGTTCAGGTTGAAGAACACCGAACTGACCCGCGACAGCAGCCGCCCGCCGCGCTCCATCGCTTCCACCGTGTTGGCGAAGGTCGGGGCCTCGGCCGAGCCGGCGATCGCCGCCACCTCGGCGATCTGCTCGGCCATGCCCTGGTCGAAGGCGGGCGCGAAATGCTCGGGTGCGATGCGGTCGAAGGGAGGCAGGCCGAACGGGGTGGTCCAGCTTTCAAGGAAGGGATTGTCGGTCATGCGGGCTCTCGGATTGGGTCCCTTGCATCTAGGGTGTTCCGCACCGGCTGCCCAGCCCCATTGTTCGGTTGCCCTTCATCGTCGCGCAGCACCACGTAGATGGCCGGGATGACCAGTACGGTCAGCAGCGTGGAGCTGAGCAGGCCGAACAGCATGGAGATCGCCAGCCCCTGAAAGATCGGATCGGTCAGAATGAAAGCCGCGCCGATCATCGCCGCCACGGCCGTCAGCAGGATCGGCTTGAAGCGGATGGCCCCAGCCTCCAGCACCGCCTGGCGCAGCGGCATGCCGCGTTCGCGCAGGTGGCGGATGAAGTCGACCAGCAGGATGGAGTTGCGCACGATGATGCCGGCCAATGCGATGAAGCCGATCATCGATGTGGCCGTGAACGCTGCGCCGAACAGCCAGTGGCCGAGCACGATGCCGATCAGCGTCAGCGGCACCGGCACAAGGATGACCAGCGGCAGCTTGAAGCTGCCGAACTGTCCCACCACCAGCAGGTAGATGCCGAGGATCGCCACCGCGAACGCCGCCCCCATGTCGCGGAAGGTGACGTAGGTGATCTCCCACTCGCCTTCCCACAGCAGCTTGGGCGCGCTCTGGTCGTCCGGCTGGCCGTGCAGCAGCACCTCGGGCGCGCCGTTCAGGCCGGCGGCCTTCCAGTCGATGGCGTCCAGACGGTCCTGCACCGCCAGCATGCCGTAGACCGGCGCCTCGTACCGGCCGGCGAGGTCGGCCATGACCATTTCGGCCGCCCGGCCGTTGCGGCGGAAGATGGAGTACGACGCGGGCTCGCGCGCCATGGTCACGAGGTCGCCCAGCTCGACCGTGCCGCGGGTACCCGGAACCGGCGTGGCGAGGATGCGCTCCGACAGGTAGAGGCCGGCTTTCGGCAGGCGGACGGATATCTCGATCGGCGTGCGGCCGGCGCCGCGGTGCGAATAGCCGACCGGCACGCCGCCCATCAGGGCCTGCAGGGTGTCGTACACCGCCTGCTCCTCGACGCCGTGGAACTCCAGGCTCTCGCGATCCAGCGCGAAGCGCAGCCGCTCGCCCGGCTCGCGCACGGTGCCGTCCACGTCGACGACGAAGTCGACGCCGCGGAAGGCCTGCTCCACCAGACCGGCGGCGGTGCGGCGGGTGTCGGCGTCCGGCCCATAGACCTCCACCAGCAGCGTGGACAGCACGGGCGGGCCGGGCGGCACCTCCACCACCTTCACGGTGGTGCCCTTGGGCACGGGCAGATCCTTCAAGCGGTCGCGGATGTCCAGCGCGATGGCGTGGCTGGCGCGGGTGCGGGCGTCCTTGGGCGCCAGATTGACCTGCAAATCGCCCTGTTCGGGCTGATTGCGCAGGTAATAGTGGCGCACCAGCCCGTTGAAGTTGAAGGGCGAGGCGGTGCCGGCGTAGGCCTGCACGCTGGCCAGCTCTGGCAGGTCGGAGAGCTTGGCGGCAGCCCCCAGCAGCACGCGCTCCGTATCCTCGGGCGAGGCGCCGCGCGGCAGATCGACGACGACCTGCAGCTCCGACTTGTTGTCGAAAGGCAGCAGCTTGACGGTGACGTCCTTGGTGTAGAAGGCGCCGGTCGAGACCAGCGTCGCCACGCCCACGGCCAGCAGGAAGATCCAGGCCGTGCGCTTTGAACGCACCACGGGGCGGGCAACGGCCAGATAGGTCCGGCCCAGCCTTCCGCCGTCCGAATCGTGCCCATGCCCGCCGCCGTGCGCGGCGGCGTCGCCGGGGCGCAGCTTCACCATCAGCCAGGGCGTCAGCACCATGGCGACGAAGAAGCTGAAGATCATCGCGGCCGAGGCGTTGGCCGGGATCGGGCTCATGTACGGGCCCATCAGGCCGGACACGAACATCATCGGCAAGAGGGCCGCGATCACCGTCAGCGTCGCGACGATGGTCGGGTTGCCGACCTCCGCCACCGCCTCGATCGCCGCCTGCACTTTGGAGCGGCCGTCCTTCATCGACCAGTGGCGGTCGATGTTCTCCACCACCACGATGGCGTCGTCCACCAGGATGCCGATGGAGAAGATCAGCGCGAACAGGCTGACGCGGTTGATGGTGTAGCCCATCAGCCAGGACGCGAACATGGTCAGCAGGATCGTCGTGGGGATGACGATCAGCGTCACGACACCCTCGCGCCAGCCGATCGCCAGCACGATCAGCACGACGATCGACACCGTCGCCAGCGCCAGATGGAACAGCAGCTCGTTGGCCTTCTCGTTGGCCGTCTCGCCGTAATCACGGGTGACGGTGACGGTCAGGTCCTTGGGCAGCTCGTGCGCGGCGATGTGGTGCACGCGCTCCAGCACGCGTTCGGAGATCGTCACGGCGTTGGCGCCGGCGCGCTTGGCGACGGCCAGCGTCACCGCCGGCACGCGGACCAGCCCGCCCTTGCCGTCCGGCACCATGTGCCACGCCTTGCTCTCGTCGGGGCGGGCGCCGACCACGACGTTCGCCACGTCCTTCACATAGACGGGCCGGCCGTCGCGCGTGGTGACCAGCAGCAGGCCGATGTCGGCCGCCCCCTGCAGCGTCTGCCCGGCGACCACCGGCAGGCTGCCGCCCTGGGAGCGCACCTGACCGACGACGAACGAGCGGTTGGCGTTCTTCACCTTGTCGACGAGCTGGTTCAGCGTGACGCCGTAGAGCGCCAGCCGCTCCGGGTCGGGCTCCACGCGGATCTGGTCCGGGCGGCCGCCGACGATGTAGGCGAGGCCGACGTCCTCCACCGGCACGATGCGGGCCAGCAACTCGTCGGCCACCGTGTGCAGCGCGTTGTCGGTCCAACGCCCGGTGGCCTCCGGCTTCGGTGCCAGGGTCAGCGTCAGGATGGCAACGTCGTTGATGCCGCGGCCGACGATCAGCGGCTCCGGGATGCCCAGCGGGATGCGGTTCATGTTCGCGCGCACCTTGTCGTGCACGCGCAGGATGGCGTCGTCGGCGTCGGTGCCGACCAGGAAACGGGCGGTGACCACCGCTTGGTCGTCCTGGGTCTGGCTGTAGGTGTGCTCGACGCCGTCGATTCCCTTGACGATCTCCTCCAGCGGCTTGGTGACCAGTTCCACCGCGTCGCCGGCCTTCAGCCCGTCGGCGCGCACCAGGATGTCGACCATTGGGACGCTGATCTGCGGCTCCTCCTCCCGCGCCAGCGACAGGAGCGCCACGGTGCCGACGACGATGGCCGCCAGCAGCAGCAGCGGCGTGAGGGGCGAGCGGATGAAGATCCGCGTCAGGTTGCCGGAAATGCCGAGGGTCATCACACGCCCTCCGGCCGCAGAATGACGTCGCCGGGCTTCAGGCCGGACAGGATCTCGACGCCGCCCGGCTGGTCGGCGATGGCGGGGATGGCGCCGCCCACCTGCACCGGCGATTCGGCGCCGTCGGCCAGCCGGACGAAGTCGGCGCCGAAGCGGCGGATCACGTAGGCCGGCGGCACGACCACCGCCGCGCGGGTGCCGGTCGCGACGTAGACACGCACCCGCTCGCCCACGAAGAAGTCGCCGAGGCCGGTGACGGTGGCGTCAGCCACCACGCGGCCCAGCGAAAGCTCGGGATAGACCTGTCGGACGGCGCCGCGCTTCAGCGCCTCGGGCGCACCGGTGGGCGCCAGCCCGCGCTCGCCGACCAGCACGGGGTCGCCCTCGCGCAGAAAGCGGGCGTGCCGTTCGGGAAGGTGGAGGCGCAGCACGTAGGTCTCGGTCGCCAGGGTCGCCACCGGCTCGCCCGGCATCACGACGGCGCCGTCCACCGCCTTCACCTGAAGGATGCGGCCGTTGGCCGGGGCCAGCACCTCGCCCTCGCGCTGCTGCTGCTCGACCACCGCGCGCTCGGCCTTCATGGCGGCGATCTGGGCGCGGGCGACGTCCAGCGCCGCCTGCGCGTCGTCCAGGCGCTGCTGCGTGCCGGTGCCGCTGGCGCGCAACTGGCGGGCGCGGTCCAGTTCCAGCTCGGCCTGCCGCTGCTGCGCCTGCAGCGCCTGGATGCGGGCGTCGATGGCCGCCAGTTGCAGGGGCAGCTTGGGGTCGCGCACGGATGCCACGACCTGACCGGCGGTCACGGTGTCGCCTTCCTTTACGCCAAGCTGCGCCAGCGTGCCGCCGATGCGCGTGCGGGCCACCGTCTCGTGCACGCTTTCGATGGTGGCGTACACCGCCTTCAGGTCCTCGACCGCACGGGGCTGCACGGTCAGCCGGGTTGCCGTTTGAGGTTCCGCCGTCTGGGCGGGGGCGGGGAATGCGAAGGCCAGCAGAAGCGCGGTCAGCATCAGGGGGGCGGCCAGGGGAGCGGTTCGCAGGAGCATGGTGGGTGGTCTCGCCGGGGAGGGTACGTTTGTCGCTTGACCTATTATTTAGTAGTTTCTAATTTAGTGTCAATGAATGAACCGGGCGACCGACACATCCGGCCCGCGGCCCGCCTCATGAAGGCGCTGGCCAACGAACGCCGGCTTTCGATCCTCTGCCATCTCGGCCGGGGAGAGATGTGCGTCGGTCAGCTCGCGGACGCCGTGGGTCTGAGTCAGTCGGCCTTGTCGCAGCATCTGGCGAAGCTGCGCGCCGACCGGCTGGTGAAGACCCGGCGGCGGTCGCAGACGGTATTCTATTCGCTTTGCAGCGCCGAAGCAGCGGCGGTGATCAACGTACTGGCCGGGCTGTACTGCGGCAATTCGCTGCCCCCCATCCCACAAGACAGGAAAGAGGAGTCTTCGACATGAGCATCGACCGCATCGTGATGGCCTTCGCTGGCGCCGTGATCCTCGCCAGCCTCGCCCTGGCGCAGTGGCACAGCCCGCAGTGGGTGTGGCTGACCGCCTTCGTCGGCGTCAACATGTTCCAGGCCGCCTTCACCGGCTTCTGCCCGCTGGCGATCATCCTGAAGAAGCTGGGCGCGCGCCCCGGCGTCGCCTTCAGCTGAGCGGCCGCCGGCCGCCGGCCGGCACAGAGTTGCACCCGGAAGCACGGCGGTGCCCGCGTTTTTCACGCTGGCGCCGCCGTTTGCGTTTGTCGTTCGTCTCGCTTTCCATGGCGTTGGCCGCGCGAAGCGCCCGCAGGTTGGCGCCAACCTTCGCCCCTCGACCGCGCGCTCCCAAGAAAATGAGTGCGAATGCGAATTACTCGCACTATAGTCGCGGGATCGTTTCGCGTCCGGGGGAGTTCGTCGCCGATGCCCAATCCGCTTCTTCCGCTCTTCGCCGGGTTCGCCGCGCTCCTGTCCGCCGGTGGCGCGCTGGCGCAGGAAGCGGGCGCCACTCACGCCGCCGCCGTGGCGGCCCCGATCGCAAACGCCACGCTGCCGCACGACCTTTCGCCATGGGGCATGTTCATGGCGGCGAGCCCGGTGGTGCAGGCGGTCATGATCGGGCTGGCGCTCGCCTCGGTGGCGACCTGGACGATCTGCCTCGCCAAGGCGCTGGAACTGGCGTCGGCCCGGCACAAGGCGGTCGCGGCGCTGGCCGCGCTGGAACAGGCCCGCTCGCTGACCCAGGCGGCCGAGCAGGTGGGCTTCGACAAGGGGCCGGCGGCCGCGCTGCTGCGCGCCGCCATCGCCGAGGCGCACCAGTCGGCCGACGCGCCGTCGCGCGAAGGGCTGAAGGAGCGCGTCGCCTCGCGCCTCGAACGGATCGAGGCGGCGGCCGGGCGGCGCATGACGCGCGGCACCGGCATCCTGGCCAGCATCGGATCGACGGCGCCCTTCATCGGCCTGTTCGGCACGGTGTGGGGCATCATGACCAGCTTCATCGGCATCGCCAAGACGCAGACCACCAACCTCGCCGTCGTGGCGCCTGGCATCGCCGAGGCGCTGCTGGCCACCGCCATCGGCCTGATCGCCGCGATCCCGGCGGTGGTCATCTACAACGCGTTCTCGCGCTCCATCGGCACCTACCGGGCGCAACTGGGCGACGCCTCGGCCGCCGTGCTGCGGCTGCTGAGCCGCGATATCGACCGCCACGCGCTGCCGCGCGCCTCCGCCGCGGAGTAGCCGCGATGGCCGCCCGCCTCGACCGAGGCTCCAACGATCTCGCCGAGAACCACGAGATCAACGTGACACCCTTCATCGACGTCATGCTGGTGCTGCTGATCATCTTCATGGTGGCGGCGCCGCTGGCGACGGTGGACGTGCCGGTGGACCTGCCGGCCTCGACCGCGCAGCCCAACCCGCGCCCCGACAAGCCGCTGTTCCTGACCATCCAGGCCGACCGCACGCTGGCGGTGGGCGACGTGCCGGTAGCGCGGGAGGCGCTGGGCGCGGCGCTGGACGGTGCGACCCGGGGCGACAAGGGCACCCGCGTGTTTCTGCGCGCCGACCGCACGGTGGATTACGGCGAGCTGACCGAGGTGATGAACGCGCTGCGCGCCGCCGGCTACCTGAAGGTGGCGCTGGTCGGGCTTGAAGGCGCGGGCGTGCGATGAATTCGGTGGCGGTCGTGGGTGAGGAGGACCGGCCCGGCCCAGCGTTGACGCGGTGGGGCGGCAGCCTCGCCGTGGTGCTGGGTGCCCACGCCATGGTCGCGGCCGCGATGCTGACGGGGCGGATGCCGGTGGAGGCGGTGCCGCCGCCGCCCGGTGCGGTGATGATCGACTTGGCCCCCATGCCGCAGGTCCCGCCGGCCGCGCCGCAGGAGGCCTCGCCGGAGCCGCGGCCGGCGCAGCCCGAACCGCCGCCGCCGGCCCTCCCTCGGGAGCCGGCCGTCGAGTCGGAGCCGGTTCCCGTACCGGTCCCGAACCCCGTCGTCGCACCGGTTCCCGAACCGCTGGCCGAACCGCTGCCGGAACCGCCGCCGGTCGAGGCCGAGGTGGCGCTCCCCGATCCGCCCAAGCCGCCCCCCAAGCCCAAGGAGAAACCCAAGCCGCAGCCGCCGCGCGTCGAGCGCCCGAAGCCCGCCCCGGCGCCCGGGCCCACACCGCCGGCCGCCGCGGCGCCCACTGTGCCGGCCCCGCCGGCCCCGGTCGCCGCCGCCCCGGCGCCCGGACCGGCGTCCACGCAGGTGAGCCGGGCGGTGCCGGCGTGGCAAGGACTCGTCCTCGGTCACCTGGAGCGGCACAAGCGCTATCCGCGCCTGGCGCAGATCCGCCGGCTGGAGGGAGTGGCGCAGGTGCGTTTCATCCTCGACCGGCAGGGCAGGGTGCTGTCCGCGCGCCTGGAGAAGAGTTCCGGCCACGCGATCCTCGACGAGGAGACCGTGTCGTTGGTCGAGCGCGCGTCGCCGCTGCCGACGCCCCCGCCCGAGATGCCGCAGGAGCGGATCGAGCTGGTCGTGCCGGTGCAGTTCTTCGTGCGGTGAACCGCTCTTTGCCGGTGCGGCCGTAGACGTGGGCGGGGCGCGTCGGGGGGCGGTGCCCTCGGAAGAGCGCGGAGGGCGATTCCCTGCTACCGCCTCCCCCCTACCGCCTTCCCAATGCCGCACCGTTCCGGTGCACCTGCTTGCGGCATTCGGCGAGGATGTTGCCGATGGTGACGCGCTCGCGCTCGTCCATGGTCAGTTGCCAGCGCGCCTTCACCGCCACCCAGTCGACCACGTAGCGGCACAGCTCGTCGTCGTCGGGCGGCAGCCATTCCTCCGGCCCCTTGGCACCCTTGGCGCGGTTGGCTGCGGCGGAGACGACCACCAGCGTGCGCGGGTCGGTGAGGTCGTTGGCGAAGGCGGCGCGGCGCGCCCGGTCCCAGGCGTGGCCGCCGCTGTTGTGCGCCTCCTCCAGCGGCACGCGGTGGTCGACGTCGAGGTCCTTGGGATCGCGGAACGTCTCGCCCGTGTAGGGATCTCGCCAGCGGCCGCGCACCACCCGGCAGCCATCGGGCGAAAGCTGCGCCGGAACGACGCTGTCGCGGATCAGCGCCTCCTCCCGCGTGTTCAGGCAGCTTCCCTGGCGTTCCAGCCAATGGGGCCAGTCGTCGCGCTCATAGTTGCGGCGCCGTTCGGGCTCGACGCGGATCCGCGCCAGCCAAGCGTCCACCTGGGCGTAGTCGATGCGCGGCCCGGTCGGCGCCACCGGCGGCACGCGGCGCGCCACCACGTCGTGCTTCTCGGTGCGCGGGCGCGGCTTCCTCTCCTCCTCCAGGCCGAGCATCCGCCCGACCGTGCCGGCGGGCAGAAGATCCAGGCTCTCCAGCATCAACGCCCCGCCGACCAGCACCAGCGCGACCAGCAGTCCGCCCAGCGTCACGGGCCGCCGCGACCGCCGCCCCGTTCCGGGGCCCTTACCACGCCCGATCATCCACGCCCCTCGCCATATCCCAGTATGCCCGTGCCTGCCGCGCCGCGGGCGCCGCGTCAACCGTCGTGACGAGAACGCGGTGGAGCGCCGGTCGGCCATGGGTCGGCCATGGGGCGGCGACATTCCGACGCGCCCCCCCCGATTTCGGGGGGTTCGACTGACATAGCGCATAAACCCTCCCCCAAAGCGTCGTATACTCCGCGCATCAGGTCGCTTCGCGAGGACGGAGCCCATGGATCGCACAGCAACGACGATCGACCGAAGGGGAGTGATGGGCCGCGAAGGCCTGGATGCCCTCATCGGCCTTTTGCGCAACGACGGGTACGACGTGATCGGCCCACGCCCGCGGGACGGGACGGTCGCCTATGAGCCCGTCGAATCGACGGCGGACCTGCCGGTCGGCAAGATCGACGAACAGGACGGCGGGCGCTACCGGCTCGTCGACGGGCCGGCGGACGCGCTGTTCGCCACCACGGTCGGCCCGCACACCTGGAAACGCTACCTCTACCCGCCGCGCCAGACGCTGTGGTCGGCCAAGCGCGACGGCAACGGATTCGCTGTGACCACGCCGCAGGCGGAGCCGCAGCGCTACGCCTTCTTCGGCGTGCGGCCATGCGAGCTGCGGGCCATGGAGGTCCAGGACCGCGTGTTCGGCGTGGCCCCGAATACCGGCGCCACCAGCCAGGCGCCGCAGTTCACCGACCAGGGCTACGCCCGGCGGCGCGCCGAGTCGTTCGTCGTCGCCGTCAACTGCGGCCGCGCCGGGGGCACCTGCTTCTGCGTGTCGATGGACGGCGGGCCGAAGGCCGAGGGTGGCTATGACCTCGTCATCACCGAGTTGATCGGCCAGGGCCGCCACGACTATCTGGTCGAGGCGGGCAGCGAGCGCGGGGCGGCGCTGCTGGAGAAGCTGCCCGGTCGGCGCGCCGAGACGCGCGACCTGCGCGCGGCGGAGGCGGCGGTGCAGCAGGCGCGCCGGCAGATGGGGCGCGAGATGGTGCCGGGCGTGGCCGACCTGCTGGCCGGCAACCTGGAGCACCCGCGCTGGGACGACGTGGCGGCGCGCTGCCTGTCGTGCGCCAACTGCACGATGGTCTGCCCGACCTGCTTCTGCTCGACCATGGAGGACATCACCGACCTGGCGGGCGAGGAGACGCGGCGCGAGCGGCGGTGGGATTCCTGCTTCACCATCGACTTCTCCTACATCCACGGCGGCAGCATCCGGCGCGAGGCGCGCTCGCGCTATCGCCAGTGGATCACCCACAAGCTGACGACCTGGCACGAGCAGTTCGGCACGTCGGGCTGCACCGGCTGCGGCCGCTGCATCACCTGGTGCCCGGTCGGCATCGACATCACCGAAGAGGCCCGCGCCATCCGCGACGATGCCGGACCCGCCACATCAGGGAGGAAGTGACCCATGCAGGTCGACAGCTTGGACCGCCTCCTCAAGGAGCACGTGTTCTTCCAGGACTTCGACGCCGAGACGCTGGCGCTCATGGCCGGCTGCGCGCGTAACGAGAAATTCGATGCCGGGCAGGTGATCTTCCGCCAGGGCGAGGCGGCCGACCGCTTCTACATTCTGCGGCACGGCGACGTGTCGCTGGAGATCGCCGCCCCGCCCAAGGGCCGCATCACGCTGCAGACCCTGCACGACGGCGACGTCGCGGGCTGGTCGTGGCTGATCCCGCCCTACCGCTGGAGCTTCGACGCGCGCGCGCGGTCGCTGGTGCGGGCGGTGAGCCTGGACGCGGTGTGCCTGCGCCGCAAGATGGACGAGAACCACGAGCTGGGCTACCGCCTGCTCAAGCGCTTCATCCCGGTGATGGCCGAACGGCTGACGGCGGCGCGCCTGCAGATGCAGGATCTCTACGCGCCGCACAAGACACCGGCGCTGTAGGGGGAGACGGCCGATGACAACCGCCCTCCTGCAACCGGGTGCGGGGACCGCCGCGACGGCGGACCCCACGACGGCAGACCCGATGACGCCGCGTCTCTTCGTGGTGGACCGCGTAAAGCGGGAGCTGTCCGACACCTTCACCATGACGCTGATCGCCGAGGACGGCAGCCCCTTCGCCTTCAAGCCCGGCCAGTTCAACATGGTCTACACCTTCGGCGTGGGCGAGGTGCCGATCTCCATCTCCGGCGATCCGGCCGATCCGGGCGTGCTGGTGCACACCATCCGCGCCGTCGGCAAGGTGACGGAGGCGCTGGGCCGGTTGGGCCCCGGCGACCGCGTGGGCATCCGGGGGCCGTTCGGCTCGCCCTGGCCGGTGGAGAGCGCCTACGGCAACGACGTGGTGTTCGCCGCCGGCGGCGTCGGTCTGGCACCGCTGCGCCCGGCCATCTACCGCGTACTGGCGGAGCGGGAGAAGTTCGGCAACGTGGTGATCCTCTATGGAGCCCGCACGCCGGAAGACATCCTGTTCCCCAAGGAGCTGCACGGCTGGCGCTCGCGCTTCGACACCTCGGTCCAGGTGACGGTGGACCGCGTCACCGGCCGTTGGGGCGGGAAGGTCGGCGTGGTGACCAACCTGATCAAGGCCGGCGGCTTCGACCGCCACCACTGCACCGCCTTCGTCTGCGGCCCCGAGGTGATGATGCGCTACGCCGCCGAGGCGCTGGTCGAGCGCGGCGTGGCGCGGGAGAGCGTGTGGCTGTCCATGGAGCGCAACATGAAGTGCGCCGTGGGCTTCTGCGGGCATTGCCAGTTCGGGCCGACCTTCGTGTGCCGGGACGGGCCGGTCTACCGTTACGACGCGATCGAGAAGGCGTTGACCGTCTGGGAGCTGTAGCCATGGCCGAGGTCAAGAAACCAAAGCTGGCCGTCTGGAAGTTCTCGTCCTGCGACGGCTGCCAGTTGAGCCTGCTCGACTGCGAGGACGAACTGCTGGCCGTGGCCGGCGCCGTCGAGATCGCCTACTTCCTGGAAGCCACGCGGGCGGAGATCAAGGGCCCTTACGACGTTTCGCTGGTCGAGGGCTCCGTCACCACGCCGCACGACGCCGAGCGTATCCGCAAGATCCGCAAGCAGTCGAAGGTGCTGATCACCATCGGCGCCTGCGCCACGGCCGGCGGCATCCAGGCGCTGAAGAACTTCCGCGACGTGGACGGCTTCATCAAGGCGGTCTACGCGCATCCGGAGTTCATCGACACGCTGAAGACGTCCACCGCAATCCAGGACCACGTGGCGGTGGACTTCGAGCTGCGCGGCTGCCCGATCAACAAGTACCAGCTCCTGGAGGTGCTGAACGCCTTCCTGAACGGCCGCAAGCCGATCATCCCGACGCACAGCCAGTGCGTGGAGTGCAAGATAGCCGGCACCGTCTGCGTGACGGTTGCGCACGGCACGCCGTGCCTGGGGCCGGTCACGCAGGCCGGCTGCGGCAACCTGTGCCCCGGCCATGACCGCGGCTGCTACGGCTGCTTCGGCCCGAAGGAGGCGCCGAACACAGCCAGCCTCGCCAAGCGGATGCTGGAGCTGGGAGTCGGCCGCCGCGACGTGGCGCTGGCCTTCCGCTCCTTCACCGCCAACGCCGAGGCCTTCCGTCAGGAGGGGGACGTCCATGAGGACCGCTGAGACGACCATCGAGCCGCAAGCCAAGACAACCGCCCGCACCATCAAGGTGGACGCGCTCGCCCGCGTCGAGGGCGAGGGGGCTTTGACCGTCCGCGTGAAGGACGGCGTTATCAAGGACGTGAAGTTCCGCATCTTCGAACCGCCGCGCTTCTTCGAGGCGCTGCTGCAGGGGCGCATGTATTCCGATGCGCCCGACGTCACCGCGCGCATTTGCGGCATCTGCCCGGTCGCCTATATCATGGGATCGAGCCAGGCCATGGAGGCGGCGCTGGCCGTCGAGGTCGGCGACGCCATCCGCCGCGTGCGGCGGCTGATGTACTGCGGCGAGTGGATCGAGAGCCATGTGCTGCACGCCTACCTGCTGCACGCGCCGGATTTCCTGGGCTGTCAGGACGCGCTGCAGATCGCCAAGACACACCCCGGCGTGGTCGAGCGGGCGCTGCAGCTCAAGAAGCTGGGCAACCAGATTCTGGAGGTCGTCGGCGGGCGCGCCGTGCACCCGGTGAACACCAAGGTCGGCGGCTTCTACAAGGCTCCGCGCCGGGGCGAGGTGCGCGGCCTCATCGAGCCGCTGAAGCGCGCGGTCGAGGATTCGCTGGCCACCGTGAAGCTGTTCGCCGGCCTGGATTTCCCGGCCTACGAATACGACTACACCTTCGTGGCGATGCACCATCCGGAGGACTACGCGATCGAGCGCGGCCGGCTGGTCTCCAACCGCGGGCTGGACATCGCGATATCCGAATTCGAGGAGCATTTCGACGAGGAACACGTCAAGCATTCCAACGCCCTGCACGGCGTGCTGAAGGACGGCAGCGGCCCGTACATGGTCGGTCCGCTCGCCCGCTACGCCCTGAATTACGAGCAACTCTCGCCGCTCGTGAAACAGGCGGCCAAGGAGGCCGGGCTTGGCCCCGTCGTGCGCAACCCCTTCCAGAGCATCGTTGTTCGTGCGGTGGAGACGCTGTACGCCTGCGAGGAGGCGCTGAAACTCGCCGAGGCGTACGAGGAGCTGGATCCGCCGTCGGCACCCATCGAGATCCAGGCCGGACGCGGCCACGGCTGCACGGAGGCGCCGCGCGGCATCTGTTGGCACCGTTACGACATCGATGGGGAGGGGCGCATCCTCGCCGCCCGCATCGTGCCGCCGACCTCGCAGAACCAGAAGCAGATCGAGCGTGACCTGTGGGGCGTGGTGCAGGCGAACCTGCATCTCGCCGACGAGGACCTGAAGTGGCGCTGCGAGCAGACGATTCGCAACTACGACCCTTGCATCTCCTGCGCCACCCACTTCCTCACGCTGACGGTGGAGCGGGAGTAGAGTCCTTTGCATTGCGGCGGCGGGGGCGCCATGTTGATGAGGCCCCCGCCACTGTAAGGACGCGCCCCCCATGGCCGCCGACCGCGATCCGGCCCTGCTGCTCGACAACCAGCTCTGCTTCGCCCTCTATTCGGCCCAACTGGCGCTGACCAAGGCGTACAGGCCACTGCTCGCCGAACTGGGCCTGACGTACCCGCAGTACATCGTCATGCTCGTCCTGTGGGAACACGACGGGCTCAGCGTCAAGGATCTGGGCGCCCGGCTGCGCCTCGATTCCGGAACGCTCACGCCGCTCCTGAAGCGTTTGGAGACGGCCGGGCTGGTGCGCCGCCAGCGTGGGGACGACGACGAGCGGGTCGTGTTCATCTTTCTGACCGACGCGGGTGCGGCGCTGCGCGACAAGGCGCGCGCGGTGCCCGAACGGCTGCTGTGCGGCACCACCCTGGGAGTGGCCGACGTAGCGCCATTGCGCGACGAACTGGTCCGCCTGCGCGACGCCCTGGACACTGCCTGCGCCTGACGCGCGACGGCGCAGGGCTGCTCTGCGCGGCAAAAGAATTGTGCGCAAGTGAATTGCGCGCTATTTAATTCTCCAGGCGAAACACACAGCAAGGAGCAGGAAATGAAGGTCCTCTACAAGACGGCGGCGACGGCGACCGGCGGGCGTGATGGCCGGGCCACCTCGGCCGATGGCATCCTCAGCGTGGCGCTTGCCACCCCCAAGGAACTGGGCGGCCCGGGTGGCGAGGCCACCAACCCGGAACAGCTCTTCGCCGCCGGCTACGCCGCCTGCTTCCTCAGCGCCATGAAGTCCGTGGCGGGGCAGGAGAAGGCCAGCGTCCCGGCCGGCGCAACGGTGACCGCCGAGGTCGGCATCGGGCCGATCGACCACGGCTTCGGGCTCGACATCGACCTTCGCGTGACGCTGCCCGGCCTGCCGCGTGCGGAGGCGGAGGCGCTGGCCGCCAAGGCGCACGCCGTCTGCCCCTATTCCAACGCCACGCGCAACAACGTGGACGTCCGCCTCAGCATCGCCTGATGCCCCGCGCGGGGCGGGCCGTCAGCCGGCCCGCCCCACCCGCGTCACCAGCCGGATGCCCGCCGCCACGGGCACGATGCCGATCAGGTCCCAGGGTTGCACGGCTTCGCCCAGCAGCAGCCAGCCGAAGGCGAGGCCCAGCGGCGGCATCAGGAAGTGATAGGCGCTGGCCGCCGTCGCCGTGGTGCGGGTGAGCAGCGCGTACCACAGCAAATGCGCGCCGATCGACACCACCAGCACCATGTAGGCCAGAGACACCGCCAGCGACGCCGTCAGGTGGACTGCGCCCGGATCCTCCAGCAACAACCCCACGGGCAGCAGCGTCAGACCGCCGGCCAACGCCTGCACGCCGCCGTTCACCACCAGCCCGGCGGACGGCGCGAAGCGCTTGTACAGCAGCGTGCCCGCCACCATCGCGGCCAGCGACCCGGCCGCCAGCAGGATGCCGGCCGGATCGTCGGCGCCAGCCCCGAGCCGTCCGCGCACGATCAGCCCGACCCCCAGAACGCCCAGCGCCAGCCCCACCGCCTTGCGCCACGACAGCGTCTCGCCCAGCAGCAGCGCCGCGGCGCCGGCCGTCAGCACTGGGGCGGAACTGACGATGATGGTGACCAGCCCCGACGACACCGTCTTCATGGCCATGAAGCTGAGGCCCAGATAAAGCGCGGTGTTGACCACGCCCAGCGCCGCCAGCACCGCCCAGCCGCGCGCGTCCAGCCGCCGCAGGTGACCGAGCAGCGCCGCCGCTATCAACAGCACTCCGCCGGCCAGCAGGAAGCGCACACCCAGGAACAGCAGCGGCGGCGCGTCGGCCAGACCGATCTTGCCGACCGCGAAGGCCGAACTCCAGCCAAGGCAGAAGGGCACCACCATCGCCAGGGGCGCCGTCGCCGTCCGCCGTTCCACCGCCGCTTCGCACATCGCGGTCATCGCCACCCTCCTCGTCTTCCGTTGCAGGCAGGCTAGGCGAGGGGCTTTCCATTCGGAAATGAAATGGTATGATGGAATTCATTCGAAGAATGGATGATTGCCGATGGCCGAGCTGGACCTGACGCTGCTGCGCACCTTCGTCTCGGTGGTGGAGACCGGCGGCTTCACCCGCGCGGGCGAGCGCGTCCACCGCACGCAGTCCACCATCAGCCAGCAGGTGCGCCGGCTGGAGGAATCGCTGGGCGTGGCGCTGCTCGACCGCGGCACGCGCTCCGTGGCGCTGACCGACGAGGGGGAGCGGCTGCTGGCCTACGCGCGCCGCCTGCTGACGCTGAACGACGAGGCACGGGCCGCGCTGTCCGGTGGGCGCGAGGTGGCGGAGGTGGTGCGCCTGGGTGTGCCGGAGGATTACGCGGTGGACCGGCTGCCGCGCCTGCTGTCCGCCTTCGCGCGGCGCAACCGCGCCATCCGCCTGGATGTGCGCTGCGACATCAGCGTGCGCCTGCGCGCTGCCTTCGAGAGCGGCGACCTCGACGCCGCCCTCCTGAAGCAGGAACCCGGTCGCTCCGGCGCCTCCGCCGTGTGGCGGGAACCGCTGTGCTGGGCCGGCCCGCGCGAGGACGACGTGCACAGGGAAGACCCGCTGCCGCTGGTGCTGTTCCCGCTGGGCTGCGTCTACCGGCATCGCGCGGTGCACGAACTGGACGCCGCTGGTCGGCGCTGGCGGGTGGCCTATTGCAGCCCCAACCTGTCGGGCGTGCAGGCGGCGGTGACGGCCGGGCTGGGCGTCAGCGTGCTGGCGCGCTCGGCGGTGCCGGGCTCCGCGCGCATTCTCGGGCCGGCCGACGGGCTGCCGGCCCTGCCGGACACGGAACTGGCGCTGCTGGCGGCCGCGCATGCCGGCGACGGCGTGCGTCTTGTCGTCGGGATGCTGAAACAATCGCTGGCGGAACCGCGGCCGGTGGTGGAAGGTGTGGCATGACCCCGCTCATCCTCGGCATCGGCAACCGTTACCGCCGTGACGACGGCGTCGGCCCGGCGGTGGCCGACCGGCTGGCGGCGCTGGGCATCGCCGTGCGGGAGCATTCCGGCGAGGGGGCGGGCCTGATGAACGCGTGGGGCGAAGCCGAACGGGTCGTCGTCGTCGACGCCACGCAGTCGGGCCGCGAGCCCGGCACCATCCTGCGCCTGGACGCGGCGGCGCAGGAACTGCCGGGCGGGCTCTTCCGCTATTCCAGCCACCTGTTCGGGCTGGCCGAGGCGGTGGAGACTGCCCGTGCGCTGGGCCGGCTGCCGGCGGAGCTGGTGATATGGGGCATCGAGGGCGCGGACTTCGGCTTCGGCGAGGATCTCACGCCCGCCGTCGCCGCCGCGGCGGAGGAGGTTGCCCGCCGCATCGCCGCGGATCTTACGCCGCCGCCCAGTTGATCGTCTGGCCGAGGCCGTCGAGCAGGCCGGTGCGGCAGGTCATGTTGAAGGCCGCGCGGGCCTTCGTGGGGTCGCCGATGGAAACACGGATGTCGCCCGCCCGCGCCGGGCGGTAGCGGCGGCGCACGCGGTTGCCGGCCAGCTCCTCCAGCACCTCCAGCAGCATGTTGATGGAGGTCGGGCGCCCGGTGCACAGGTTGAACACGCCGGCCCCGCGCGGCTTGCGCGCCATGGCGCCGGCCAGGAAACGCACGACGTCGTCGACGAAGATGAAGTCGCGCACCTGTTCGCCGTCGCCGAAGATGTCCACATCCTCGCCGCGCCCGACGCGCCGGGCGAAGATGGAGATCACGCCCGAATAAGGGGAGTTCGGGTCCTGGCGTGGCCCATAGACGTTGAAGAAGCGGAAGCCCACCGTCGGCACCCCGTGGATCTCCCACGCCACGCGCGCGTGCAGTTCGCACCCCAGCTTGTCCGCACCATAGGCGGACAGCGGCTGCGCCGGGGCGTTTTCGCCCAGCGGCATGTCGGGGGCGTCGCCGTAGACGGCGGCGGACGAGGCGTAGACCACCGGCACCGGTTCGCCGAAGCGGGCGGTGCGCGCCGCCTCGAACACGGTGACGGCGCCGGTCAGGTTGGTGCGATGCGTCTCCGCCCACAGCTCGCGCGAGCGCTGCACCGAGGCGACGGCGGCCAGATGGAACACGCCGTCCACGCCGTCGATGGCGTGGCGCACCGCGCCGGCGTCGGCGACGTCGCCGACCACGAGGCGGGCCCCCACCGGCTTGTTCTCCAGTCGCCCGGTGGACAGGTCGTCGAGGATGGTGACGAGGTGCCCTTCGGCCAGCAGCCGGTCGGACAGGTGCGAGCCGATGAACCCGCAGCCCCCGGTGACCAGGTAATGCGCCATCCGCCCGCCCTCCTTCCGATTCCGCCGCGACGCCGTGCGGCACGACCACCGTTGATAGGCGATCGAGTGGCCGTGGGACAAAGCCTCTTCGGTGGTGAGCGGCGTCGCAGGGTGGGCAGCCGGTTGGGCGTCAGGTCTTCGGATGGCTGTGGATGTGCGGGGTGCCTCCGTGCCCGTGGTCGTGCCCCCCATGGTGATGGCCGTGGTGATGGGCCACCTGGATGTCGGCCGGCACGATGTTGAGCTGGCCGTGCCGCACGCCGCGCTCCGCCATCATGGATTCGGCGAAGCCGCGGACGGCGTCCGTCGGCCCGCGCAGCACCGTCACCTCCATGCAGTTGTCGTGGTCCAGGTGGACGTGCATGGTGGATAGGGTCAGGTCGTGGTGATCGTGCTGCGCCTGTGTCAGGCGCCGCGCCAGCTCGCGCTCGTGGTGGTTGAAGACGTAGCTGAGCGAGGCGATGCAATGCTGCGCCCGCCCGTGCGCGAGCCGTTCGGTTTCCAGCTCCGCGCGGATCAGGTCGCGCACGGCCTCCGACCGGTTGGCGTAGCCGCGGCGGCGGATCAACTCGTCGAACTGCGCCAGCAGATCCTCGTCCAGCGACACGGTGACGCGTTCCATGGTGCCTTTCTCCGGTTCGTTCCGCCCCCGCGATGCTGCATAGCACGCACCACCAGCGGATGGGAGCGAACCGATAGGGGCCTTCCGTTCCGGAGTCGAAGCATTGAGATGGGGGCGTTGAGATCGGGGCGTTGAGAACGTGTGCCGTCGAGGGTGGCCAGGGCATCGCCATGCCGGCCGGCCGTGCCTGGCACGGCCTGGCCCTTCGGAAAAGCCAATAATGCCATGGAAGGGGACGAACGCCCCTTCCATGGCGGAGCCCGTCAGTATCCAACCGTCGACGCATGACCTCCCGAGAATGAGCCGGCGGTGTCTCTCATGAAACCGTTGCATGCAGCCACGCTCAGGCCGAATGCCAGCAGAATCGCAAATCGCGTCAACATGGCCGTCTCTCCTGTGCTTTCGTGGACCAGAGCGACCATGGAGCGGCGGCGGATGGCCGCAAGCCACCTGTACCCATGCGAAATCTATGGGCATGCGGGCATGCCCGTCCGGTCCCGTCCGGCCCGGCGACCTGTCCGGGCGCGCTTTTCCTTGATCCACTCTGGATCCCCCGCCATGCCGTCACCCTGTGGACAGGGGGCGGCGACGCCCGGTTGCGTCGATAGCGGGGACAATCGCGCCTGCGCTCCCCTTGCGTAGGACGTTTTCGCAAAGCATCATACGGTTCCGCCGCCGGTTGCCGTCCGGAACCGCCGCACCCTTCCAAACCGGGGATAAGGAAGCCTCCCATGAAGCACGTCCACCGCTGGCTCGGTCCGGCCCTCGCCGCCGGCCTCGTCGCCCTCGCGGGTACCGCCCAGGCTCACACCTCCGGCGCCCACGACGCCGGTCTCGCGCACGGTTTCGCGCACCCGTTCGGCGGCCTCGACCACCTGCTGGCGATGGTCACCGTCGGCCTGTGGGCGATGCAGCGCGGCGGCCGTGCCTTGTGGCTGATGCCGGCCACCTTCGTCGGCGCGATGGCGCTGGGCGGGTACCTGGGCCTGGAAGGCGTCGGGCTGCCGATGGTGGAACTGGGCATCGCCGCCTCGCTGATGGCGTTCGGCAGCGTCGTCGCCTTCGCCTTCCGTCCGCCGCTGGCGCTGGGTGTGGCGATCGTCGGCGCCTTCGCCGTGTTGCACGGCCACGCGCACGGCGCCGAGGTGCCCGAGGCCGCGTCGCCGCTGCTCTACGCCGCCGGCTTCCTGGCCGCCACGGCGTTGCTGCACGCCGTCGGCATCGCGCTCGCCGGGATGGCGACGCGGCACCCGCTGTGGGCTGGCCTGGGCGCCAGGGCCGTGCGCCTCGCCGGCGCTGGCGTGGCTGCCACCGGCCTGCTGCTGGTCGCCTGACGCCCTTCAATTATCCCCGCCGCCGGAATTGCCGGCGGCGGGGATTTGCGGTACGTTCAATCCATGGTCGAGACACGCCGCACCGCTGATTGGGGCAACGACGCCGTCCGTACGGACGTCGGCGGCGGGCGCGTTCCGCCGTCCGGACCGCCGGGCGGAGCCGGGCGGGTCGGCGGCGCCGGCAACCGGCAGAAGATCCCCACCGTGCGCCAGCTGGCCAGCCTTGTGGTCAACGGCATCCTGACGCTGCCGCGCAATTACCGCCGTGGCATGTTCCTGGACGTGCTGGCGTAACGCGTGCTCACGCCGGCTGGATCAGGTGCCGGCGCGCCTGTTCCCCGAAGACCCGTTCCACCAGGAAATCCGGCAGCTCGTGCTGCGGCAGGCAGAGGCTGGTCGAGCGGTTGTGCAGCACGTGCAGCGCCAGCCCGCGCTCGTCCGGGCGCGCGGTGAAGCGGAAGCGATCGCGCGCCGCCTTGGCGAAGGGCGCGTCCTCCAGCGCCGGCAGGGGCGGAAAGGGGATCGCCTGCCAGACGGCCCGCCGGTAGGCGTAGCAGAACCCGTAGCCGACCACGTTGTCGTCGCTGGCCGGCGCATCCTCCACCACGAAGCTGCGCGAGCGGCGCGCCCAGCGGTAGTGCGGCCCGCCCCGCGCGCAGTCCCAATAGCCGAAGCAGCCGTGCACGGCCGTGTAGAGGAACCACGCCGACAGCTTGGCGAAGTCGTAGCCCTCCTCCAGCCAGCCGATCAGCGTCTCCACATAGTCGGGCGCATAGAAGTCATCGTCGTCGAAATGGACGATGTATTCGCCCTTGGCGTGCTCGGCCAGCACGTTGCGCTTCTCGCCCACGGGCACGCGGCGCGAGGCGTGCAGGTACGTGAGCCGGTCGCTGATCAGGGGCCGCAGCGTGGGGGAGGGCTCAGGGCTGTCGTCGAAGACCAGCCACTCGATGTTGGGGTAGGTCTGGCTGGTCACGCAGGCGTGGCAGAGCGGCAGGAAGCCCTCGCGCAGAAAGGTGGGCGTGACGATGCTGACGAGCGGCCGATCGGCCATGGTCGTTCCCCCGGTCGAAGCTTTGCACAGGCATCCTAGCATAGCTCTTGACCCGGAGCGCGCACCCCGTCAGCTTCTGCCCCGCGCCCCCGCGGATCCGGCGACGGTGATGAATCGACTCCAACGGTATCTCTTCCGCAACCTGTTGGTTGCGACGCTCTATTCCACGGCCGGCCTGACCGTCACCATCTGGCTCAGCCAGTCGTTGCGCCTGATCGAGATCGTCGTCGAGGCGGGCGCGCCCATGCGCCTGTTCCTGTGGCTGCTGCTGTTGACCGTGCCCACCTTCCTGGGCATCGTCCTGCCCATCGCGCTGGTGGGGGCGGTGCTGTTCACCTACAACAAGCTGACCATGGACAGCGAGATGGTGGTGATGCGCGCGGCCGGTGTCGGCCCGTTTGCGCTCGCCAAGCCGGCGCTGGCGCTGGCCGGGTCGGTGGCGGTGATCGTGTTCGTGCTGAACCTGTGGCTGACCCCTGCGGCGCATCGCGAGCTGGTACGCATGGAATACGCCGTGCGCACCGACTATTCGCAGCTCTTCCTGCGCGAAGGCGTGTTCAACGAGGTGTCGGACAAGCTCAGCGTCTACGTGCGCGAGCGCGACTCCGAAGGCAACTTCCATGGTATCCTGATCCACGATTCCCGCGATCAGGCCAAGCCCGTCACCATCATGGGCGAGCGCGCCGTGCTGGTGACCGGGGACGCCGGGGCGCGCTTCGTCGTCTATAATGGTGACCGGCAGGAGCTGACGCGCAGCACCAACCAGTTGGCCGAGCTGTTCTTCGACCGCTACGCCGTCGACCTCAAGGTGCTGTCCAACAGCGGCGGCGAACGCTGGCCGGACGCGCGCGAACGCCCCACGGCCGAGCTGTTCAACCCGCCACCCGAGGTGCGCGGCAACGAGCGCATGATCCAGCAGATGGTCGCCGAGTTGCATCACCGCTTCACCTCGCCGCTGCTCGCCGTGGCCTTCACCATGGTGGCGCTGGCCAGCCTGCTGTCGGGCGAGTTCAACCGCCGCGGCCAGACCGCGCGGGTCACCGTGGCGGTGCTGCTGGTCGTCGTGCTGGAGGCGGCGATGCTGGGGCTGACCAGCCTGTCCGGCAAGAGGGTGTCGTTCGTGCCGCTGATGTACGCGCTGCCCATCGTCGTACTGGCCCCGGCCGCCTGGGTGCTGGGGCAGGGGCTGCGCCGCAGGCGCCACCGTCCGGCGGCTGGTTGAGGGACGCGGCGTGCGGATTCTCTTCATCACGTCCAACCGGATCGGCGACGCGGTGCTGTCCACCGGGCTGCTGGGGCACCTTGTTGACGCCTGCCCCGAGGCGCGCTTCACGGTGGCCTGCGGGCCGATCGCGGCACCGCTGTTCCGTGCCGTGCCGCGCCTGGACCGGCTGATCCCGCTGGCCAAGCGGTCGCTTGCCCGGCACTGGATCGGACTGTGGGCGGCGTGCGTCGGCACGCGCTGGGACCTTGTGGTGGACCTGCGCAATTCCGCCGTCGGCCGGCTGGTGCCCAACCGGCGCGCGGTGTTCCACCGGCGCATGCCCGGCGTGCACAAGGTGGTGGAGATCGCCGCCGTGCTCGGCCTGGACCCGCCGCCAGCCCCGCGCCTGTGGATCGACGCCGCCGCCCGCGCGGCGGCCGGGCGGCTGCTGCCGGCCGGGGCCCGTTTCCTGGCCATCGGCCCGACCGCCAACTGGACCGGCAAGGAATGGCCGGCCGACCGCTTCGCCGAACTGGCGCGGCGCCTGACCGGACCGCAAGGGCCGTTGCCCGGAGCGAAGGTGGCGGTGCTGGCCGCCGGGTCGGAGGTGGAGCGCGCGCGGCCGGTGCTGGCGGCGCTGGGCGACTCCGCCATCGACCTGACCGGCCGCACCGACCCGCTGGCCGCCGCCGCCTGCCTGGAGCGCGCGGCGCTCTATGTGGGGAACGACTCCGGCCTCATGCACATCGCCGCGGCCGTCGGTACGCCGACCCTGGGCCTGTTCGGACCGGGTTATCCGGAGATGTACGCGCCCTGGGGGCCGCGCGCGCGCGCGGTGACCGGCACGGTGCCGCACGACGAACTGCTGCGCCGGATGAGCGCCGGGTCCCAGCAGGGGCTGATGGACGGCATTTCCGTCGACGCCGTGGCGAGCGCCGCGCAGGAAATGTTGACCATGTTTGCACTTTGGTCAGATTCTTGTGATGAAGTCGGGGCGATCGCCGGGGATCCGGCGGAGACCGGCCCGTCGCGTTGACAAGACGGTACGGATCACGGACAATCACAGTTCGCTGGCCGATGGCGTAGGCCGTGCTGACCGCGCCGCGCTGGCACGAGGATTTGGAATGAAGCCGACACCGAAATACGCAAGCCGACCGGCCTCGGACGATCCCCGTGACGTGGAGGCCTGGGCACTGGCCGAGGCGGCGCGCCGCCTCATCGACGCGGGCCATCAGCCCGAGAATCCTGAGGCTCTGCAGGCCGCGCTGCAGCTCAACCAGCGCCTGTGGACGATTTTCCAGGCGGCGATGACCGAGGACGACTGCCCCCATCCGCTTGAGCTGCGCACCAACATCGCGGCGCTGTCGCTGATGGTCGACCGCGAGACGTTGGCCCGCCTGGCCGATCTGGATGGCAGCAAGCTGGACGTGCTGGTGAACATCAACCGCAACGTCGCCGGCGGTCTCCTGGCGCAGAAGGAGAACGGCGCCGCGGCCGCCATCCAGGCGACGCAGCCCGCGTTGGCTGCCGCCGCGCCGCCCGCACAGCCGGCGCGCCCGGCGGCCCCGGCCGCGCCCGAAGCCACGCCGGTATCACGGGAATCGCTGCGCATCTCGATCTGAGGCGCGATTTCGCACGCACACGGAAAGGCGCGCCGGGACGACCGGCGCGCCTTTTTTCCTGGCCGTGCGGACGTTGGATTTTCGGCTGACGCCTCGACCCAACCTGCGGGCGCTTCGTAGGTTGGGTTCAGCGCAGCGAAGACTCAACGTTTCGCTATGCGATGTAGTTGATCAAAGACATCTTCTGCGTTTGGCCGGCCACGGTGTAGGCGGCTTCCAGCGCGTTCATGCTGGCGCGCAGGCGGGCGGCGACCTCGGTCTGGTCAATGCCTTCGATGGACGCCACGCGCTCGGTCACCGTCGCCATCGCCTCCTTGTGGGCGTCCAGGCTCTGCTGCATGGTTGACATGTCGGACGCGACCTTGGCGTGGACGTTGCGCAGCATGTCCTTCGCCTGGGACATCAGCTCGCGCGACTTGGTGACGTGCTCTTCCCATTTGCCGGGGTTGGTGGAGGCGACGCGGGCCATGCGGAAGGCCTGCACCAGCGTCTGGAACGCCGGGTCGGTGCTGACCACGCCGTAGTCGAGGCCAAGCCCGTCGTCGGCCGTGACCTTCGACTTCTCCCACGCCTTGGCGTTCGATTTCCTGGTCAGGAACTCCGAATCGTAGAAGGGCAGGTTGGGTGGCCCCTGGTAGGGGATGTCGGTCAGGGCGTCGGCCTCCGGCGGCAGGGTGGCGACGCTCACGGTGTTGTTGACCGAGCTGTCGATCACCCGGGCCGAGCTGGTGAAGAGCGTGCTGTAGTTCGGGTGCGCCGCCGACAGGGTGTTGGTCGACGTCAGCGTCAGGATGCCGCCCGCGTTGCTCAGCGTCACCGGCGGCGTCGGGATCTGCGCGCCGAACTGCGTCTGCAGCTTGGCCGCGACGGCCGTAACCGTGGTGGTGCCTGCGGCGTAGTCGGCGGCCGTCACCGTGTACTTGTAGGTATACTTCTGGTAGGGCGGCAGATCCTTCAACTCGTCCGGGTATTGGTTGTAGTATTTCTGGTTGTAGGGGTCGTCGGGGTCGCCGACCTCCACCGAGAACTCGAAGGTGTCGCCGATGTCGACGTTGGCACCGTTCAGCGTGATGCGGTCAATCTGCGTCAGCGCCACCGTTGGGTTCCGGACCCTGTCGGTCGCGTTGACGGTGTTGTCCACGGTGGCGCCGTTCACCACGCGGGCCGAGATGTCGAAGGGCTTGCCCTGCTCCGTGGCAATGGCGTGGATGATGCCGTTCGCCGTCGACAGCGTGAGCGGCAGCGCCGGGGTGGCGCTGGCGTTGATGTGCTTGGTCAGCGTTTGCGCGACGAACGTGATGGTGTTGGTCAGGGGTGGCGACAGCGCACTCGCCACGGTGTTGGTGGTGGTGGTGATGCCGTTGTCGACGGTGACGTCGTAGGTCGCACCATTGTCCGTGTATGTGGTGAGCACCCCGTTGGCGCTGAGCCGGTACGAGTTGCCGGAGAGCGCCTGGTAGCTGAACGTCTGCCCGGCGATCGAGACCTCGAAGTAATCTTCCGTGTTCGTGTTGTAGCCGTTCAGCGTGACCACGCTGTGCTGCTTGGTGGCGAGCAGGTCGCCGACCGGCTCGGTGCCGAAGCGCGAGCCGGAGAACAGGAAGCGGTCGCCGAAGCGCTCGTTGAGGAGCTGGCGCACGCTGGTCAGCGCGCCCTCGACGCGGTCGCGCATCTGGTCGGCGTTCGGCCAGGTCACGGTGAAGCGCGAGTTGCCCGATGCTTCCAGCTTGTCGAAGGAGAGGTTGAGGACGGCGCCGGCACCGGGGCCGCCGGAGATCTCGAAGTTGTAGCCGCCATCCTCGGTCGGCGGCACGGTCTTCAGGTTGATCGTGCGCATGGTGCGCCCGCCCAGCCCGTCCGTCACCGTCACGTCGTAGCTGCCGTTCTTGCCGGTCGCCGAGGGGATGGCGGTCACCGTGTACTGCGCGCCCACCATGAACTTCGAGACGTCCTGGTTGACGCGCAGCTTCATGCCGTTCGGGTTGTCGTTGTAGGGCGAGGTGACGCTCGCCGGACCCGGCTGGAAGGGCATGAGGTTGGAGCTTTGCCAGTCGCCGGCCAGCTTCTCCAACTGCGTCATCGCCACGTCCGTCGCCTTCACGCGCGGCAGTGCTGTGTCGATGTTCTGGACGTAGTTGGACCGCTTCACCAGCTCGGCGCGCAGGTCGAGGAGCTTTTGCGTCTCCGGACCGTACGCCGCGAGATCCACCGACTTCTTGCCGGTCGTCATCTGGCGCGACAACTCGTCCACATTGTTCTGGCCGGCCGACAGATTGCGGACCAGACCCAGATACCGGGCATAGTTGCCCATTTGTGAGATCGTGCTCATCCGACGATGCGCTCCAACGCGTCAAACATGCTGTTCGTCACTTGCATGACTCGTGCCGAAGCGGCGTAGGACGTCTGGAGCTGTTGGAGTTGCGCGATTTCCTCGTCGATGTTGACGCCGGTCTGGCCTTGGTAGCGCTCGACCAGCTGCTCCTTCGCCTCCTTGTCGAAGGTGTGTCGGTCGGCCACGGTCTTGGACGCCTGCATGAGCTGGCCGGTGATGGCGTGCGCCATGCCGCTGTAGGAGGTGTCGGTCGCCGTCAGGCCGTCGGCCGTGAGCGTGCGGCCCACGGCGTTCATCGCCACCACCACGTCCTTGGTGGCGGAATTCTTGAGTTTCAGCTCGCCCGACAGGAGCCGTTCGTTCACCGCCAGGGTGAAGCGGTCGGTGCCGGTGAAGAACTGGCTGCCCAGTTCGCCCTCCGCCACGGGCCGCGCGTTGTTGTAGGCGTCGGCGAAGCTGGTCGGCTCGCCGTCCTTCGTCTTCGCCACGAACATGCCGGCGTAGGCGTCGAGTTGCGAGCGCAGCTTGCGGATCACCTCGGTGGCCGGGTCGGCGCTGGCGGGCGTGGGCGGATCGGTCAGCGAGCCGTCCTTGCGCATGTTGTACAAGGCGCCCAGCTTGCCCTGCTGGAGGTGGTCGGTGATGTCGTAGCGATTGTTGCCGACCGTCAGGTTAATTTTGCCGCCGTCGAAGGTAAGATTTGCCGGCTCGGCGTCGACCAGGGCAAAACCCGACGAGGTGAACAGGGCGACGCGGCCGTCCGGCCGTTCCACCCGGCGGACGCCGACGTACTGGGAAATCTTCTGGATCAGCGCGTCGCGCTTGTCGGCGGCCTCGTTCGCCGCGTCGCCGTAGCTGCGCAGCGAGACGATGTCGTCGTTGATGCGGTCGACCTGCGCCAGCATGTCGTTCACGTCCTTGAGCGACGTGCCCAGGTCGTTCTTCATCTCGCGGTCGAGGGCTTCCACGCCCTCCGACACGCGGCGGATCTCGCGCGAGAAGGTGTTGGCGGCCTGAACGAGCTGGTACTTGGCCACCTCGTCCTCGGGCGATGTTTCCAGCGTGCGCCAAGCGGCGGCGAAATTGTCGGCGTAGGTGTCCAGCAGCGGCCTGCCGCTGGTCGTGCGCATGACGTCGCCGAGTTTGGTCATGTAGGTGCTGCGCACCGCCGAGGCGCCTTCGCGGGCGATCAGGTCCTCGACCTGCCCGCGCAGGCCGGCGTCCATCTCGCGGCGGTACTCGGCGGTGACCACGAAGCCGCTGCGGTCGACCATCTGCTGCAGCGTGTGCCGCGTGCGGTTCGGGTCGTTGGCGCGGGCGACGTTGTCCGAGACCACCTTCACGTTGGCCTGGACGGTGCGCAGACTCGCCGTTGCGCTGCTCAGGGCATCGAAGAGGGACATGGTCGGGGACCTTTCGTGGATTGGTGGCCGGGTCGGCGCTCACGCCGCCCGGCCGCTCATGGGCCGGAGGCGCCTAGCGCTTCAGGCCGAGCACTTCCTGGAGCATCTCGTCCGAGGTCGTGACGATCTTCGTGTTCGCGGAGTAGGTGCGCTGGGTGACGATCAGCTTGGTGAACTCGTCCGCGATGTCGACGTTCGAGCCTTCCACGCTGTTGGCGATCACCGCACCGGCACCGTTGGTCTCCGGATCGTTGAAGTTCGGCTTGCCGGCCTCTTCCGTCTCGATGAACACGCCGCCCGCCTCGCGCTGCAAGGCGTTGGGGTTGTTGAAGGTGACCACCGGCACCCGGGCGATGACCTTGCTTCGGCCGTTGTCGAAGTTGACCACCACGTCGCCTTGGTCCTTGAACACCACGTCCTTGAACTGTCCTCGTGGCGCGCCGTCCTGGATCAGCGTGTTCACGCTCATCTCTTCGCCGGCGTACTGTGTCAGCCCGCCCGGTTTCTGGAACTGGCCCATGTTCAACTTGATGGTCTGCGGGCCGAAGCCGTAGTTCACGGTGAAGGTGACCGTGGCGTCCTGGCCCGCCGACTGGGTGGCCGCGCTGACCGCCGTGCCGGTGCCGACCAGCGCCGTACTGAGCCCTGTCAGCGTGCCCACGGTTTCCGGCGATGTGCCGAACGTCAGGCCGATGTGCGCCGGTGTCTGGCCGGTGACGCAGGTCTGCTGCAACGAGAACTGGTCGGTGGCGTCGCCGTCGGGTGTCTTCGATATGATGGTGATGACGCCGCCCTGGGCGGTGGCCGTCACCGGCAGCGATGTGTTGGAGTTGATCTTGTTGGCCAGCGCCGCCGTGATGTCCTCCATCGTCATTTCCTTGCCGGTGGTCGAGTAGGTCACCGGTGTGCCGTTGACGGAGAGGGAGTACATCGTGCCGATGTCGCCCGGCGTGCCCGTCAGCGTGACGGTGCGCTGCTGGCGCACGCCCGCGACGTTGGCCACCGAGAAGGCGCCGGTCAGCGTGTTGGATGCCGTCGAGGAGTTCGAGACGCCCGCGCTGGTGGCAGTGATGCCGGTGTTGGCCGTGTTGTTCTGGATGGACAGCACGCCGCCGGTGTTCGTCGCGGTCACGCCGATGTTCAGCGAATTGATCTTGTTCGCCAGATCCTGCACCACGCCGGTGATGTTGGAGTAGGTCGCGTAGTTCAGCGCCGTCACCGTGACCGACACGGTCTGGCTGGTCGCCGCACCGCCCGGCTGCACGCGGATCTGAAAGGTGTCGCCGATGTCGATCTGCGATTGCGGGAAGGTGAACTTGTCGATCTGGCCGGCGGTGGTGGTCGCCGCCGTCGATGTCGGACCGGTTATCGTGTTGTTGGTCGGCGCCGTGCCGTCCACCTGCTGGCTCACCTTGAACGGCGTGCCGGGGTTGGCGGCGACGAGGCGGATGATGTTGCCGTTCACCGTCTGCGCCTGCACCGGGGCGGCGGGGGAGGCCGAGTTGATGGCGTTGGCCAGCGCGCCCGCCATGCCGGTGAAGGTGCCGAGCGAGGCGACGTTGTCCGAGGTCACCTTGACGCTGTAGGTCGAGCCGTCGATGGTGACGCTGTAGGTCTCACCGATGCGGATGTTGGCCTGGCCGTTCGTGGTCTGGCCCGACACGGTGATGGCGTTGACCTGCGCCACCGGCGTGACGCCGGCGATGTTCTGGCCGAACGAGACGGTGGCCGGATAGCCGGCGAAGGTGCCGTCCACGGGCTTGGCGCTCGAACCCGGCGCGTCGACGGTGAGGCGCCAGTTGTTGGCGCCCTGCTGGCGCCAGTTCATGTTGATGGTGCGCGGGTTGCCCTGCGTGTCGAAGATCTGCACGCTCGACGGCGGGATGGTCTTGCCCTTCGCCGGGGTCGCCGGCAGGTTGGCGGAGAGGTCGATGGTCGCCGTCGATACCGGCTTGTCGATCAGGGTGTTGACCTGCACCGGCGACAGCTTGTCCTTCTGCAGCGCGCCGGTGACGGAATCGACCGCCCAGCCGTTCAGCGCGTAACCGGCGCTGTTCACCAGATAGCGGCTTTTATCCAGTTCGAAGTCGCCCATGCGCGTGTAGAAGGTGCTGGACGCGCTGACCGTGCCGGTCTGCGTCTGTACCTGGCCGTTGCTGCCGGTCCCCAGCTTGGTGACACTGAAGAAGCCCTGGCCCTGGATGCCGATGTTCGTCGGACTCTGCACCTGCGAGAGGTTGCCCTGGATGTTGTTCATGAACACCGGCTGCGCGGTGACGCCACCCGGTGAGTGCAACCGGTCGCTCGACTGCAGGACCAGCGTCTCGAACGCGGTGTTGACCCGCTTGTAGCCGAGGGTCGACGCGTTCGCGATGTTGTCCGAGATGTGGCCGAGCGCGCGCGACTGGGCGTTCAGGCCGAGGACGGCGGTTGTCATCGAACCGAAGATGCTCATGGCCGCGGATCTCCACGCTGAAGGG
>DASPIO010000087.1:0-20334 GCA_035629155.1 Azospirillum sp.
CAGCGCGCCGTGCGCGAAGTTGGGGATGTGCAGGATGCCGTAGACCAGCGTCAGCCCCAGCGCCACCAGGCTGTACACGCTGCCCAGCGTCAGCCCGTTCAGAAGCTGCTGGAAAAAAATGTTCAAGGCCTCGCTCCTCCCTGATGGAAGCGGATTTCTTGTCGTTCAGGCGTCTTCTTCAGTGGATTCCGGCAAGTCCGCGAAGCGAGTGGTGTGGTGGTCGGCGTCGCCCAGCCAGTGGTCGATCATCACCAGCCGCTTGGCGTAGTGCGACACCGCCGCCTCGTCCGTCATGCCCATGCCGCCGTGCATCTGGATCGCCTGCTCGGCCACGAACCGGCCGGCATTGCCGATCAGCGCCTTGGCCGCCGACACCCGCCGCTCGCGCACGTCCGCGCCCAGCTCCAGGCTGCACGCGCCGAGGATCGCCATCGAGCGCGCCTGCTCCAGCGCGATGCGCATGTCCACCATGCGATGCTGCAGAACCTGGTTGCGGCCGATGGGCGCGCCGAACTGCTGGCGCGTCTTCAGGTACTCCAGGGTCAGGTCGCACGCCTGCTCCATGGCCCCCACGGCTTCCGCGCACAGCGCCACGCAGCCGCTCGCCAGGACCGCCTCCAGCGCGTCCGCCGCCCCGCCTTCGGGGCCGACGAGTTCCGCTTTGGCGCCGCTGAGCGTGATCTCCGCCGCGCGCAGCCCGTCGATGGTGGCGTAGCCGCGCACGCTCACGCCGGCCTGGCTCGGGTCCACCAGGAACACCGACACGCCGGCGCGGTCGTTCACGTCGCCCGCCGTGCGCGCCGTCACCAGCAGCCGCCCGGCGCTGTCGCCGTGCAGAACCACCGTCTTGGCACCCGTCAGCGCCCACGCACCGCCCGCCCGCTCGGCCCGCGTGCCGATCCACAGCGGCTCATAGCCGCCGTCGGGCTCGGCGTAGGCCAGCGCCAGCATCGCCTCGCCGGCGATCACGTCCGGCAGGATGCTCCCGCGCTGCGCCTCGCTGCCCAGCCTGGCCAACAGGCCGCCGCCCAGCACCACGGTCGCCAGATACGGCTCGCGCGTCAGCCCACGGCCGAACGCCTGGTGCAGCAGCATCAGCTCCACGCCACCGCCGCCGATGCCGCCGTCGGCTTCCGAAAAGGGCACCGACAAGAGTCCCAGTTCGGCCAGGAGGCTCCACACCTCGGCGCTGTAGCCGGTGGGCTCCTGGCCGTAGCGCCCGCGCTGCTCGAAGCCGTAGCGCTCGCGCACCAGCCGGGTCACCGTGTCCTCGAGCATGCGCTGCTCGTCGTTGAGGGAGAAGTCCATGGCAGCGCTCCTCACAGCCCTAGGATCATCTTGGCGATGATGTTCTTCTGGATCTCGTTCGAGCCGCCGTAGATCGACAGCTTGCGCCGGTTGAAGTACTGCGCGGCCAGGGGGCCGGCATACTCCGGCCCGATGGGCTCGGCGTTCGAGCCGGCGTCCAGCGCCTCCGGCACGAAGGGCAGGGCGTGCGGGCCGACGGCGCGGCGCAAGAGGTCGGTGATGGCCTGCCGGATCTCGGTGCCGCGCACCTTCAGGATCGAGCTCTCCGCCCCCGGCACGCCGCCGCCCTGCACTGCGGCGATGACGCGCAGGTTGGTCATCTCCAGCGCCATCAGGTCGATCTCCACCTCGGCCAGACGGCGGCGGAAGGTGGGGTCCTCGATCAGCGGCCGTCCGGCCCGCGCCTGCCGGCGCGCCACGTCCTTCAGGTGACGCAACGCCGCCTTGGCCATGCCGACCCCGGCGATGCCCGTGCGCTCGTAGGTCAGCAGGTACTTGGCGCAGGTCCAGCCCTTGTTCTCCTGGCCCACGAGGTTGGCCGCCGGCACGCGGACGTCGTCGAAGAACACCTCGTTCACCTCGTGCTCGCCGTCCAGCGTGACGATGGGGCGTACCGTCACCCCGGGGCTCTTCATGTCGACCAGCAGGAAAGAGATGCCCTCCTGCTGTTTCGCGGCCGGGTCCGTACGAACGAGGCAGAAGATCCAGTCGGCGTGCTGGCCCAGCGTCGTCCAGGTCTTCTGGCCGTTGACGACATAGTGGTCGCCGTCCCTGACCGCGCGCGTCTTCACGGACGCGAGGTCGGAGCCGGCGCCGGGTTCGGAGTAGCCCTGGCACCACCAGTCGGTGCCGTCGAGGATGCGCGGCAGGTAATGGCGCTTCTGCTCCTCGGTGCCGAACTTGATGATGACGGGGGCCACCATGCTGACGCCGAAGGGGATGATCTGCGGGGCACCGGCCGCCGCGCACTCCTCGTCGAAGATGTGGCGCTGCACCGCGCCCCAGCCGGTGCCGCCGTATTCCTTCGGCCAGTGCACGGCCAGCCAGCCCCGCGCGTTGAGCGCCGCGTGCCAGCGCACATGGTCCTCGCGCGCCAGCCGCTTGCCCTCGCGCACCTTGGCGGCGATGTCGGCGGGCAGGTGGTCCTTGAGGAAGGCCCGCACCTCGGCGCGGAAGGCCTGCTCCTCGGCGGTGTAGGTGATGTCCATGGATGCCTCCCCGCTCAGGCGACGTCGAACAGGCCGGCTGCACCCATGCCGCCGCCCACGCACATGGTGACGACGACACGCTTCGCGCCGCGCCGCTTGCCCTCGATCAGCGCGTGTCCGGTCAGCCGCGCGCCGGTGACGCCGTAGGGATGCCCGATGGCGATCGAGCCGCCGTCAACGTTCAGGCGCTCCATGGGGATGCCCAGCGTGTCGCGGCAGTACAGAACCTGGCAGGCGAAGGCCTCGTTCAGTTCCCACAGGTCGATGTCGTCGACCGTCAGCCCGTGGCGCTCCAGCAGGCGCGGGATGGCGAAGACCGGGCCGATGCCCATCTCGTCCGGTTCGCAGCCCGCCACCGCCAGCCCGCGGAAGACGCCGAGCGGCTGAAGCCCGCGCTTCTCGGCCAACCTGGCGTCCATCACCACGCAGGCGGACGCGCCGTCGGAGAGCTGGCTGGCGTTGCCGGCGGTGATGAAGTGCTCCGGCCCGCGCACCGGCTCCAGCTTCGCCAGGCCTTCCAGCGTCGTGTCGGGGCGGTTGCACTCGTCGCGGGTCAGCGTGACGGCCTCCTCGCGTGTCTCGCCGGTGGCCTTGTCCTGCACCAGCTTGGTGGTGCTCAGCGGCACGATTTCCTGGTCGAAGCGGCCGGCGGTCTGGGCGGCGGCGGTGCGCTGCTGGCTGATGAGCGAATACTCGTCCTGCGCCTCGCGGGAGATGCCGTAGCGCTTGGCGACGATGTCGGCGGTCTCGATCATCGTCAGGTAGACCTCGGGCTTGTGCTCCTTCAGCCAGGGGTCTTGCCCCAAGTGCCTGTTGGCGTTGTTCTGGATCAGGCTGATGGATTCCAGCCCGCCGGCCACCATCACCGGGACCTTGTCGACGATGACGCGCTGGGCGGCCATGGCGATGGCCTGCAGGCCGGACGAGCAGAAGCGGTTGATGCTGGTGCCCGAGGTGGTGACCGGCAACCCGGCGCGGAGCGCGCACAGGCGTGCCATGTTCTTGCCCTGCGGCCCTTCGTGGAAGGTGGCGCCCATGATGACGTCCTCGACCTCGGCCGGGTCGAGGCCGGCGCGGGCGACGGCGTGCTGGATGACGTGCCCGCCCAGCGTGACGCTGTGCGTGTTGTTGAAGGCGCCGCGGAAGGACTTGCCCAGCGGCGTGCGCGCGGTGGAGACGATGACGGCTTCGGTCATGGGGGATGCTCCTGGCGGGACGGCGTTGGGTTTTCGGCCGCGCCTCAACCCGACCTACGGGTCCTCCGGCAGGTCGGGTTGAGCGTCCGCGAAAACCCAACGGCGGGGGCCCCTGGGGTGTGGTTTCGCCTTACAGGTCGCGGAAGGTCTTGCCCTCGCGGGCGAGGCGTTCGAGGAGGGGGGACGGTTCCCACTGCTTGCCGCCCAGCGTGGCGTGGTAGCGCCGGACCGCCTCGTGCACCGTCGCCAGTCCGATCTGGTCGGCCCAGAACATCGGCCCGCCACGGTAGGACGGGAAGCCGTAGCCGTGGATCCAGATGACGTCGATGTCGAGGGAGCGCGCGGCGATGCCCTCCTCCAGGATCTTCGCCCCCTCGTTCACCATGACGTACAGGCAGCGCTCGAGGATCTCCTGGTCGGTGATCTCGCGCGGCGTGATGCCCTTGTCCGCGCGGCAGGCGGATATGAGCGCGTCCACCTCCGGGTCCGGGCGCGGGGTGCGGTCGCCGGGCTCGTAGCGGTAGACGCCGGCGCCGGTCTTCTGGCCGAAGCGGCCCTGCTCGGCCAGCTTGTCCACCCAGTTGGGCGCCTGCGCGTCCGGGGCGCCGGCCTTGCGCCGCTCCTCGCGGATGCGCCAGCCGACGTCGATGCCGGCCAGGTCGCCCATGGCGAACTGCCCCATCGGAAAGCCGAAGTCGGTGAGGACCTTGTCCACTTGGCTCGGCGAGGCCCCTTCCTCGACCAGCGCCACCGCCTCGCGGCCGCGCTGGTGCAGCATGCGGTTGCCCACGAAGCCGTAGCACACGCCGACCAGCACGCCGACCTTGCCGATGGTCTTGGAGACCTGCATGACGGTCGCCACCACGTCGTCGGCGGTCTTCGCTCCGCGCACGTTCTCCAGGAGCTTCATGACGTTGGCCGGGCTGAAGAAGTGCATGCCCACCACGTCCTGCGGGCGCGACGTCGCCGCGGCGATCGCGTCGACGTCCAGGGTCGAGGTGTTGGTGGCGAGGATGGCGCCCGGCTTGCACACCGTGTCGAGCGTGCCGAAGATTTCCTTCTTGATGGCCATGTTCTCGAACACCGCCTCGATCACCAGGTCGGCGTCGGCGAGGTCGTCATAGGACAGCGTCGGGCGGATCAGGGCCATGCGCGCCTCGACCTGCTCAGACGTGAGGCGGCCCTTCCTGGCGGTGGCCTCGTAGTTGCGGCGGATGACGCCGATGCCGCGCTCCAGGGCGGCCGGGTCGGCCTCCAGCAGCCGCACCGGGATGCCGGCGTTGGCGAAGCACATGGCGATGCCGCCGCCCATGGTGCCGGCGCCGATGACGGCGGCGAGCTTGACCGGTCGCGTCGGCGTGCCGGCCGGCAGGCCGGGGACCTTGGCGCTCTCGCGCTCGGCGAAGAAGGCGTGGATCAGCCCGGCGCGCTGCGGCGAGACCATGCAGTCGAGAAAAAGCGCGCGCTCCTTCACCATGCCCTCGGCGAAGGGCAGGGTGCAGGCGGCTTCGACGGCATCCACGCAGCGGTGCGGCGAATACAGGTTGCGCGCGGATTTCGCCAGTCTGGCGCGGGCCTCGGCGAAGACGGCCGGGTCCACCCCGGACACCTTTTCACTGCGGGCGCTGACCGGCACGGCGGCGAGCCGTTCGTCGCGCACACGCTGGCAGAAGCGCAGGCCGGCGTCGAGGGCCGAATCCCCATCGTAGAGCGCGTCGAGGATGCCCAAGTCCAGCGCCGCCGGAGCGGCGATGGGATCACCCGACAGGATGATGTCCAACGCCCTGGCCGGGCCGGTGAGGCGGGGCAGGCGTTGGGTGCCGCCGGCGCCGGGCAGCAGGCCAAGTTTGACCTCCGGCAATCCCACCTTGGCCGAGCGCAGAGCCACGCGGAAATGGCAGCCCAGCGCCACCTCCAGACCGCCGCCGAGCGCCGTGCCATGGATGGCGGCCACCACCGGCTTGGGCGCGGCGTCGAAGCGGGCGATGACGTCGGGCAGGATGGGCGGCTGGGAGGGCTTGCCGAACTCGCGGATGTCGGCGCCGGCCATGAAGGTGCGCCCGGCCGCCACCAGCAGCAGCACGTCGGCCTCATGATCGGCGAGGCCGGCGTCCAGCGCCTCCACAAGGCCGGTGCGCACACCGTGGCCGAGCGCGTTGACGGGCGGGTAGTCGACGGTGATGACGCCGGTGCGGCCCTGGCGGGCGTAGGTGACGACGGTGCTCATGCGTTCCTTGTGCCTTTCTCCCCGAGGGCCCGCCTTGTTCGACACGCGCGGCCGGACGAGAGGCGCGCGGTGGCCGGCGGGCGACCGAGGCGCACTGTAGCAGATCTGTTTGCGGAATCAAGTTCCGCGAAACTTATTTTCGTAGTGCGGAATAAGTGAGGTGGCCGACGCCAGACCGCAGGCGCGGCCCAACGTCCGTCGCCGGGGAAGGCGGCGTCGGGCCACGCTGGCGCTTGGCGCCAACCTACGGTGATTCAAAGGGAAAGTGCGCGCACGCGTCCCCGTTCACCCGCGCGTGGCACGGGCGTCGGCATCGGTGGTGCGGGGAAATGTCAGGCGTAGGTGGAGCCGAAGGCCTGGATCTTCTTGGTCATCTCGACCAGCCGGGGGCCAAGGTCCTGCTCCAGGCGCTCGCGGTTCAGCAGGTAGGCCGGGCCGCCGCAGTTGAAGGCGAGCACGGGCATCTCGCTCTGCGGCGGGCGGAAGGGCACGGCGATGGAGTTCACCTCGGAGTGCCACTCGCCGATGTTGGTGCAGAAGCCGCGCGTGCGCACTTCCTCCACCGCGCGCAGGATCTCCTCCTCCAGGCGCGGCCAGCGCTCCTCGCCGACGCGGGCGCGGATCTGGCGCATCAGCGTCGCGCGCTCGGCCTCGTCGGTGCCGGCCAGATAGGCGCGGCCCATGCCCGAACGGGCCAGCGAAATGCGCGAGCCGACGTTGAGCTGCAGCGACACCACGCCGCTGGAGCGCGCGCAGGCGATGTAGATCATGCTGAGGTCGTCGCGCCCGCCCAGCGCCACCACCACGCCGTTGCCGGCGTATTCGGCGATCTCGTCCATGAAGGGCTGGGCGGTGTCGCGGATCTTCATGCCGCCCAGGCACGCATAGCCCAGGCCCAACACCGGCACCCCGATGCGGTACTTGCCGCTGTCCTCCAGGTAGACGAGGTAGCCGAGCTTGGAGAGCGTGTACGTCAGGCGCGACACCGTCGCCTTGGGCAGGCCGGAGCGCTGCGCCAGATCCTGGTTGCCCAGCGGCCCGTCGGAGGGACGGAAGCAGCGCAGGATCTCGAGGCCCCGGTAGAGCGCCACCACGAACTGCCGGTCGCCCGGGAAGGGGCCGTCGCCGTCCAGCGCCTGGATATCGGCGGCGGTGTGGTTGACCCGTTTCTTCACGGCAGGAACTCCAAAGGCAGGCGGTGCGGCTCCAGCCTGTTCATACCACCCGAATCGCAGGAATCCAGCGAAAAGGCGAGTGTTCCTATACGAACGGACGGGCCTCCGTCACGCCGGGCGCAGCCGTTGCTCGGCGCGGTGCTCCTGCGCGCGCAGCGCCAGGGCCAGCGCGCAGCCGGTCAGGCAGGACGCCGCGATGAACAGCGGCACCGCCCCCCAGCCCAGCCGCGACGCCAGCAGCCCCAGGAGCGGCGCCCCGGCGAGCTGGCCGAGGTAGGAGCCCTGCATCACCATGCCGCTGGTGCTGGACACGAGTTGCGGGCGCGGCGCGAAGGCCGGGGCCGCCCCCATCACCGTGGCCGGCAACAGGCCGCCCAGCACGGAGTAGAGCAGACACAGCGCGTAGCTGGCGGCCACCGGCAGCCATGTGGAGAAGATGCCGGCGGCGCAGGCCGCCATGGCGGCGAAGGCGATGCCGACCAGTGCCCAGCGCCGCAGGCCGCGCATCGCCAGCCAGCCGGCCAGCACGTTGCCGATGGCGTTGAACAGCACGGCCACGCCGACCAACCAGGAGGAGGCGTCGGGCGCGAGCCCTCGCTCCTCCGTCAGGAAGGTCGGCAGGAAGCCGAGCACGGTCATGAAGCACAGGCTGTACAGGAAGAAGCTGCCGGCCAGCGTCCAGGCCGCCGGGCTGCGGCCGACCTGCGCGAACACCGTGACGCCCGGCCAGCCGCCGCGCGCCGCCGTGGGCAGGGCGCGCGTCTCCAGCGCCAGCGCCAAGCCGACCAGCGCCGACAGGCCCGATGCCGTCCACCAGACGGCCGGCCAGTCGAAGCGGGCGAGCAGGAAGGGGGAGGCCGCCATCATGGCCGACACGCCCAGCGGCAGCCAGGCCCCCCACAGCCCAAAGGCGAATCGCACGTCGCCGGGTGCCGCCGAGCGCCAGATCAGCGCCGGCACCGACACCGCCACCAGGATCGATCCCGCCCCCTCGACCGCGCGGCCGGCCAGCAGCGCCGCCACGCCGCCCGGCCCGGAGCCTGGGAGGCTGCCCAGCAGGCTGCCGACGGTCAGCAGCCCCAGCCCCAGCAGCACGCCGCGCCGGTGGCCGATGGCATCCGCACCGGCGCCGATCACCGTGCCGGCGGCGGCGCCGATCATGGCGATCAGCGACAGGACCCAGCCGGCGCCGACCAGATCGAGGCCAAGATCGGCGCGCAACGCCGCCATGGCCGGCGGCACCTTGCCGATGTGCAGCGCCGCAGCCACCCCGGCGGCGACCAGGAGCAGGACACGCAGCCAGCGCGTGGCGGAGGGCGGGTTCATGATGCGGCGCTCATGGGGTGGCGCTCATGGGGTGGCGCTCATGGGGCGGGGAACTCCCTTGCGGCGGGTCGGGGGTGCGCAGCATAATCCATCATCACCGGAATTATCGATCTTTCCAACGCCACGAAGGCCCGCCATGAGCATCGAAGAGACGATCACCGTCGAGCAGCCCGTCACCGTCATGGTGGTCCGCACGGTGCGGGCCGGCGCGGAAGCGGAGTTCGAGCGCGCCATGGCGGCGCTGACGGCGTCGGCCCTGTCGTATCCCGGCCATCTGGGCGTGAACGTCTTCCGGCCGGCAACGGCAGGCGACCGGCGCTACCGCATCGTCTTCAAGTTCGACTCCGGCGGCCACCTCGACGCGTGGCGCGCGTCGGCGGAGACGCGCCGTCTGTTGGAGTGCGTGCAGAGCGTGACGGAAGGCGAGCCGGAGGTGACCGAACTGACCGGCCTGGAGGCGTGGTTCACGCTGCCCGGCCGGCTGCCCGCGACTCCGCCGCCGCGCCGCCGCATGGCGCTGGTCACGTGGCTGGCGCTGTGGCCGCTGGTCTCGCTTCTGCTGGGACTCCTGGGGCCGTGGATGGAGCCGCTGCCGTTCCTGGTGCGCACCGGCATCCTGACCGGCCTCGTGACGGTGCTGATGACCTGGGTGGTGATGCCGCGCCTGACCGCCTTGCTGTCGGGCTGGCTCTTCCGCCCACCAGCCCAATAACGAGATTTTTGGGAATATCGATTTTTTGCTTGACCCTCGGCGATGACGTCGGCAGTTTCGCGGTCTACCGGTCTGGAACCTGCTCCCGCTGGTTCCCCCGGGGGCGAAGGATTGTCCGTCGCTTCGCGTCCGAAAACTGGCCGTTCCCTGTCGTGGGGAACGGCATTTTCCTTATTCATTCCTCGTTTCGGCTTTCCTCGTTTGAGGAGGGGGGCGGCATTTTGTCATCGGTTGTCTCTCCGCATCATTCGTTGCGCGGATTGCATGGCCGATATACCCTTATCGAATGTGGGTATCTCCGGAAACCCTCGAAAGTTCCATGACATTTTATTAGTTTTCGACGGATCGCCCGCCTGACCGGGCCACACGTGCCAACGCTGGCACGATGCATCGGCAAAAAGACAACGCACAAAAGACGACGTGATCGGGGAGGGGAGCGTGGTGAAGCACGACGGCTGGTGGGCCGTGGTCGCCCTGGTGGTGGCCATCGGCTGCGTGGCCCTGGGCTGGGTCGGTGCCGCCGGGGCGAAGGATACGGCGTCCGCCGTGGCAGTCTGGACATTGGCGGCGGCCGGGGTTGGCGGCGCCGGGCTGCTGCTGCTGGCGCGGCGGCGCCTGAGCGGAGTGCAGGACGCGGCGGTCCCGGCCATGACGGAGCCGGATGCGGCACGGGCGGCCGAGCCGGCCGCGGCGGACGCCCGCGCGCTGCTGCTGGAAACCTGCTCGATGATCGAGGCCGACCTGACGGCCACCATGCGCCGGGTGACCGATCACAACCACGCCGTCGAAGCCGCGATCGGGCAGGTGGACGACGCGGTGGAAGGCATCCGCCAGCAGGCGGTCGCCGTCGCCGCGGTGGCCGAGCAGGCCAACGCCAACGCCACCGGCGTGGCGTCGGCCACCGAGGAGCTGTCGGCCGCCAGCCGCGAGATCGCCGGCCAGACCAAGCGCTCGCGCGACGTCGTGCACCGGGCTGTGGAGACCGCGTCGGCCGGCGCCGTGACCATCGGCCGCCTGCGCGACGCGGCGACGCAGATCGGTGACGTGGCGAAGCTGATCAGCGAGATCGCCGGCCGCACCAACCTGCTGGCGCTGAACGCCACCATCGAGGCGGCCCGCGCCGGACAGGCCGGGCGCAGCTTCGCCGTGGTGGCGGAAGAGGTGAAGCGCCTGTCGGTGCAGACGCGCGACGCCACCAACTCCATCGGCGAGCAGATCGCCGAGGTGCAGGAGGCCGTCGCCGGGGCAGCCTCCAACATGGAGGAGGTGGTCCGCGCGATCGAGGAGATCGACATGGTTGCCACCACCGTCGCCTCCGCCGTCGAGCAGCAGGAGGCGGCGACCTTCGAGATCAGCCGCATCGCGGGCGAGGCGGCATCCGGCGCCCAGCAGGTGCTGGCGCGGGCGGAGGCGATCTCCACCGGCACCGGCGCCACCGTCGCCCTGTCGCACGGGCTGTCGGTGAAGGCCAAGGACACCAGCGGCGCTGTCGCTGACCTGGGTCGGCGTCTGGCGATCGGATTGCGCCAGAGCGCGGCCGGCGACCGTCGCACTTCCGACCGCATCCCCACGCGCATCGCCGGCCGGCTGGAGCTGTCCGGCCGGGTGCGGCCGGTGATGACGCTGGACCTGTCGAAGGACGGCGCGCTGGTGCAGGGCGAGGGCACCGGCAGCAGCCAGGCCGGCGAGGACGGCGCGCTGGACGTGACCGGCATCGGTCGGCTGCCCTGCCAAGTGACGACGCTGAGCGAGCTGGGTGTGCACCTGCGCTTCAAGGGCGTGCCGGAGGGCGCGGCCGGCGCGCTGGCGGCAAAGCTGGCGGCGCTGGAGGCCGATGACGCCAAGTTCATCGACGCCGCCCGCACCGCGGCGGCCGGGATCGTCCAGGCGCTGGAGGACGCGCTGCGGCAGGGGCGGACCTCCATGGACGACCTGTTCGACGCCGACTACCGGGCGGTGCCGGGCACCGACCCGCAGCAGTACACGACGCGCTTCACCGATCTGTCCGACGCGCTGTTCCCGCAGTTCCAGGAGCCGGTGCTGGGCCTCGACCACCGGGTCGTCTTCTGCGCGGCGGTCGACCGGCGCGGCTACCTGCCGACGCACAACGCCAAGTTCTCCCAGCCGCAGCGCCCTGGCGACCCGGTGTGGAACGCCGGCAACTGCCGCAACCGCCGCATCTTCGACGACCGCGCGGGGCTGGCGGCGGCGCGCAACAGCCGCCCGCACCTCATCCAGGCGTACGAGCGCGACATGGGCGGCGGGCGCAAGGTGCTGCTGAAGGAGGTCGACGTGCCGATCGTGGTGCGCGGCCGGCACTGGGGCGGGCTGCGGCTGGCGTACGAGTTCTGAGGCGCGGATGATGTTGGGTTTTGCGGCTGGCGCCTCAACCCGACTTCCGGGGGACGTTTCGGCAGGTTGGGTTGCTCCGCAGGTGAAAACCCGATGTCATGACCTCACGCCCATCGCCGGATGCCCTTGCCCGGCAACCGCTCCCGGCCGTGCGGGGCGTCCAGGTCGGGCGGCGTGATCCGCCGCCGGCCGCACCTGCGCGGACACGGGGCTGGGCCTGCGGCCTTGCCGACCGCCGGCCGGCGTCGCGACACCTGGGGAGCCCAGTGGACGAGGTGGCCACGAAGATCTGGTTGCCGACGCACGAGGACCTGCGCCAGGTGGACCGGGTGCGCGCCTTCCTGGACCTCATGGCCGAGGACTTCGGCCGAGCGCGACCTGTTGGAAGGCCGCCGTGGCGCCTGAGCCCCGCGGTAAGGAGTGCGGCGCACAATAACGCGTACGGGACTTTCACCTTTACGGCAATTTTCCCTCTTTCGAGTGAGTATATTTTTCTGTACGCTGATCCTTCGAAATGAAACTTTTCCCGTCCGGAGACGTCGCGTGCGCCCACGGCTACGAGGACCCATCCATCGGTTGATGATCGCGCCCACCTTGTTCCGGTGCGCGCCGCGATTACCGGTCGTGATGCTCCTACTGGCCGTGGTGGCGGGGCTGTTTGCTTCGCCGGCCGCGCGCGCCGCCGACCGTGTGGTGACCGTGGCGGTCATGGAAGCGACGCCGCCGTTCAGCTACCGCGAATCAGACGGCACGCTCACCGGCTTCAACGTCGAGATCATGCGCGAGCTGTGCCGCGCCATGAAGGCGTCCTGCACCTTCGAGGAGGTGAAGTTCCAGGACCTTGCCGCCGCCGTGTCGTCGGGCCGTTACGACTACGGCCTTGCCAACTTCCTGCGCACGCCCGAGCGCGAGCAGATCATGGCGTTCTCCGCCCCGTACTGGCGTTCCAGCTCCAGCCTGATCGGCTCGGTCCGTGAGCTGGAAAAGCCGCTGGCCGACGCGGTGCGCGGGCGCACCGTGGTGATCATCGGCGGCTCGCGCCAGCACGCCTTCATGAAGCGCCTGGAAGGCGAGGTGAAGAAGCTCGTCGTCGTCCGCCACCTGGAGAACGTCTGGGAGGTGCTGAACGCGCGGGAGGCGGACTTCACGCTGCTGCCCACGCTGGCGGCGCTGCCCTACCTGATGTCGCAGACGGGCAAGGACTTCACCACCATCGGCCTGCCGAACAGCGAGGACGGGCTGGGTGGCACGGTGCACATCGTGATGCCGAAGGGGCGCGACGACCTGAAGACGGCGATCGACGAAGCGATCGGCGCCATCCGGGTTGACGGTTCCTACCAGCGGGTGAACCGCCAGTACTTCCCCTTCGACGTGTTCTGATGGCGCTGGCCAAAACCCAACGGCAGCCCTAAAACGCTCCGCGGAAACCGCCGACCGGCACGTCCACCGGCCATTCGCCGATGGCGGCGGTCAGCGCCGCCTGCGCCCGCTCGACCTCGGCCGGGTTGAGGCCCGCCTGCTCGCCGGCCGCGCGCAGGATCGCCGTCGCCGTGGGATCGTAACCCTCCAGCAGCGCCATCGAGCTGGGCGACGGGTGGTCGGGCACGCCCAGGCGGCAGGGGGCGGCCTTCAGTGCGCCGAACGCCTGCTCCGTCACCCGCGCCACCACCTCGGCCCCCAGGCCCAGCGTGCGCCAGCCGGTGTCGACGGTGACCAGCCGCCCGGTCTTCTCCACGGACGCGACGACCGGCTCGACCTTGAGCGGGCGCAGCACCGCCAGATCGATGACCTCGCACTCCACGCCCACCATGGCCAGCGCGGCGGCGGCGCGGCGTGCCTCCAGAACCATCAGCGAGGTGGCGACGACCGTCACGTCGCGGCCCGGCCGCACCACGCGCGGGCCGTCCAGCGGCGTGCGGTAGTAGCCGGTGGGCACCGCGCCCGTCTCGTCGTGCAGCCAGCGATGCTCCAGGAACACCACCGGGTTTGGGTCCTCGACGGCGGCGATGAGCTGTCCCTTGGCCTCGGCCGGGGAGGAGGGCATCACCACCTTCAAGCCGGGAACCATGGCGAACATGGCCTCCAGGCTCTGCACGTGCGTCGGGCCCTGGCCCCAGCCGCGGCCGATGCAGGCGCGGATGACCAGCGGCACCGGCCGCTCGCCGCTGGTGAGATAGCAGGACTTGGCGGCGTGGTTGACGATCTGGTCGAGCGTCAGCAGCAGGAAATCGGTGCGCATGCACACCATGACCGGCCGCATGCCGGCCATGGCGGCGCCCACCAGGGCTCCCATCACGCCGTTCTCGGCCAGCGGCATCTCCTGCACGCGGTCGGGGCCGTACTTTTCCAGCAGGTCCGTGGTGCTGCCGAACAGGCGGCCCGGCGCCGTGGCACCCTGGCCGATGACGAACACGTTCGGGTCGCGCTCCATGCACAGATCCATGGCGTCGCGCAGCGCGGCGGCCAGCGTGATGGTCTTCGTGTCGGGCGCGGCGGTATCGGGCGTGGCGGTATCAGGCATAGACGTGCTCTCCGGCGCTGCTCCGTGCGGGGAAGGGGGCGGCCAGCGCCGTGATGAAGGCCGTCTCGATCTCCGCCGTGAAGGTGGCGGCGAACTCGCGCTCGGCGGCCGCGGTCAGCGCGCCGGCTTGGACGAGGTGCGCCCGCGCCCGCTCCACAGGGCAGCGCCGACGCCACTCCGCCACCTCGTCTGAGGTGCGGTATCCACGCTCGATGTCGTCGATCGGCCCGGAGTGCGCCATCCAGCGGTAGGTGTCGCCGACGATCAGGCTCGGCCCCTCGCCGCGCCGCGCCCGCGCCACCGCCTCCTGGGCGACCGCGTGCACGGCGAAGACGTCGTTGCCGTCGACGGTGAAGGAGGGCACGGCGTGCCCCTTCGCCAGATCCTCCAGCGGCCGGTCGGGCTGGCGCTCGTCCAGGGTGGCGCAGACGGAATAGAAGTTGTTCTCGACCACGAACAGCACCGGGAGCTGCCGGTGCGAGGCGAAGTTCAGGCTTTCGTGCACCACGCCTTCCTCGCACGCCCCGTCTCCGAAGAACACCACGGCGACGCTGTCGCGCCCCTGCATGCGCATGGCCATCGCCACGCCGTTGGCCAGCGGGATGGCGCCGCCGACGATGGGCGAACTGACCAGCATGCCCGCCGCCTGGTCGTGCAGGTGCATCGAACCGCCCCGGCCGCCGCAGCAGCCGGTGGCGCGCCCGAACATCTCCGCCAGCATGCCGGTCAGGTCACCGCCCTTGGCCAGATAATGGGCGTGGCAGCGGTGGTTGCTGAGCACCTGATCGTCGGCGCGCAGGGCCGCGCACACGCCGACCGCCACCGCCTCCTGTCCGATCGACAGGTGGACAGGGCAGCGCATATGTCCCTGGTTGTAGCGTAAGGCAACCGCTTCCTCGATCATTCGAATTCGAAGCATGTCCCGGAAGAGCGCGATCCCGTCGTCCACGGCCTTGAACATTCCCACATATTCCCTCAACGCGCGGCGGCGGGAGAATAATAGAAATCGAACTTTAAGGCTACGAAGTATCGGTTGCGACAACAAAGCGCGGTTCAGGTGCCGCCGCCCCGTGTCTCCGCGGTATCGCCCGGGGGTGCGACCAGCTCGTCGAGCCGGGCCAGATGGGGGCCGGCGACGTCGCGCGCCACCGCCTCGATGGCGCGGAAGCGCTCGACCAGTTCATGACCGACGGCGGTGAGTTCGGCGCCGCCGCCGCTCCTGCCGCCGACGGTGGCCTTCACCACCGGTTCGCGAAACATGGCGTTCATGGTGTCGATGAGCAGCCACGCGCGGCGGAACGACATATCCAGCGACCGCGCGGCGCCCGAGATGGTGCCGGTGCGCTGAATCGCCTCCAGGAGCGCCACCTTGCCCGGCCCGACCGCACCTTCCGGCAGAAGCAGGCGCATCCGCAGCGAAACGCCGGCGTGGGCGGGTGTGGGGGAGGCGGTGTCGTGCGTCATGCAAGGAACCAGTCTGGCCACGGACAACCCTGCGGACCGTGCGGGGACCTAAGTATCAGCGCAACCACCGTGGCGACGAAAGTACCATTTACCGGACGGCGGCCGAGAAGGCATCTCTATGGGGTCGTTATGATGAATTGATCATAGCGATCGTCAGGATTTTTCACCATACCGCCGTGGGAGGCCGCACCGTGATCCATCAAGCGCTCGACCAGTTGTCCAAGAGCATCGCCATCCGCCCGAAGTACGACAACTTCATCGGCGGGCAGTGGGTGGCGCCCGTACGGGGGGCCTATTTCACCAACCTGACCCCGATCACCGGCAAGCCGCTGTGCGAGGTGGCGCGCTCCACCGCCGAGGATGTGGACCTGGCGCTCGACGCCGCGCACAAGGCCAAGGACGCCTGGGGCCGCACCGCGCCGGCCGAGCGCGCGCTGGTGCTCAACCGCATCGCCGACCGCATGGAGGAGCGCCTGGAGGTGCTGGCGCTGGCCGAGACGCTGGACAACGGAAAGCCGATCCGCGAGACGCGCGCCGCCGACATCCCGCTCGCCATCGACCACTTCCGCTACTTCGCCGCCTGCCTCCGCGCACAGGAAGGCTCGATCGCCGAGATCGACCACACCACCTACGCCTACCATTTCCACGAGCCGCTGGGCGTCGTCGGCCAGATCATTCCCTGGAACTTCCCCATCCTGATGGCCGCGTGGAAGCTGGCCCCGGCGCTGGCGGCGGGCAACTGCGTGGTGCTGAAGCCGGCCGAGCAGACGCCGATGGGCATCCTGGTCCTGATGGACATCATCGGCGACCTGCTCCCCGACGGCGTGCTGAACGTCGTCAACGGCTTCGGCATCGAGGCGGGCAAGCCGCTGGCCATGTCGAAGCGCATCGCCAAGGTCGCCTTCACCGGCGAGACCTCCACCGGCCGGCTGATCATGCAGTACGCGTCGGAGAACATCATCCCGGTCACGCTGGAACTGGGCGGCAAGTCGCCGAATATCTTCTTCGCCGATGTGATGTCCGAGAACGACGACTTTTTCGACAAGGCGCTGGAAGGCTTCGCCATGTTCGCCCTCAACCAGGGCGAGGTGTGCACCTGCCCCAGCCGCGTGCTGGTGCAGGAGTCGATCTATGATGCGTTCATGGAGAAGGCGGTAGCCCGCGTGCGAGCGGTGAGGCAGGGCCACCCGCTCGACCCCGCCACCATGATCGGCGCCCAGGCCTCGGCCGAACAGCTTGAGAAGATCCTCTCCTACATCGACATCGGCCGGCAGGAAGGGGCGAAGGTCCTCACCGGCGGCGGACGCTCCCACCTGGGCGGCGAGCTGGAGAGCGGCTACTATGTGGAGCCGACCATCCTGGAAGGCCACAACAGGATGCGCGTCTTCCAGGAGGAGATCTTCGGCCCGGTCGTCGCGGTGACGACCTTCAGGACCGAGGAGGAGGCGCTCGCCATCGCCAACGACACGGCGTTCGGCCTGGGCGCCGGCGTGTGGAGCCGCGACGGCAACCGCGCCTTCCGCATGGGCCGCGCCATCCAGGCCGGTCGCGTGTGGACCAACTGCTACCACCTCTACCCGGCCCATGCGGCCTTCGGTGGCTACAAGCAGTCGGGCATCGGCCGCGAGACGCACAAGATGATGCTCGACCATTACCAGCAGACCAAGAACCTGCTGGTCAGCTACAGCCCGAAGGCGCTGGGCTTCTTCTAAAGTCGGGCTCCTTCCCGGTTGGGCGTCCTCACTCGCGCCGGGGGCCGCAAGGCTCCCGGCGTCTTCTTTGCGGCCTCTCTTCTTCGCGCGCCCGGTTCGCAATCCGGGATGGCGGCGGCCCGTACTGTGCGCCACCGTGGGGCGGTCGCCCATGGGTGTTCCCTGGACCCCCGCAGGAGATGGCGTCATGCGAATCCGGCAGGGCTGCGAACCGAGAGTCCGCTCCGACCGTCGGTGCTGATGGGGTGAGAGCCTGAGAGTTTATGGCCGATCGGACTGGATGAGGCCAGAGGGATCGGGTGTCGTCCACATGGGCGGCCGTTCCGGGCGGCCACTCCGGTGGCGGAGGGCATCTTCGCGCCGCCGCTCTTTAGTCAGGTGGCTTGGGCGCGCGGGCGGGCGGCGCCCGGCGGAGAGGGGCGCCCCCGGGGAGGTGCTGGTGATCCGGAGCGTGGCCGCTCCTGAGTAGGAGCGGAGCCGTGTTCGTGTTCCTTGCCGATGCGCTGCCAGACTCGTGGAATGCGAGGAGGTGCCCTCATGCCATCGAAGCGAGCCGCCCGGCGGCCGTCCTGTTCCTAGGTCCGCCACTGCATCTCATCGGCGTATGCTCCAACGATCCCCAAGGCGCCAGGTTCTGCCTGGAGAGGGTCAGGGGAGCGATGGGGCAGGCGCTGCGGTTGGTGGCGTGACCACGCTCCGCGCCATTGTCCCCCTTGTTGATGCATTGTCTCCATTGCCGTTGCGGACTGGCGTGGGTATCCGACTGGGCGGCAGCCGAATCGGGAATCGGGATGATCCTGTCGCGGAATCTCACTGTCTCTGTCGCTATTCCATTCGTTTCGTGGCGGCAGACCGAACGGGTGTGGCCGGCATGATACATCCGCTATCGGAAATGTAATGGTGACAATAATGACATTGACGGTGCGCATTGTGCCGGGGATACTCCCGATTGTCTCCCACCTGTTTGGGGATTGCGCTCTGATGATGGAGGTTCCTATGCGCACCAACGAAGCGGCCCGCCCGATCGGCTCGTCCCCGTCGTTCCTCTCGGCCTTCCTTGGTGCTGCCGCCGTCGTCACCCGGCCGCTGTGGATGACGGTCGATGCCGTCATGGCGTGGCACGAGCGCTGGAAGCAGCGTCAGGCCCTGCTGGCGCTGGACGATCACCTGCTGAAGGACATCGGCGTGAATCGTTCCGAAGCCGAGGGCGAGGCCGGCAAGCCCTTCTGGCGGGAATGAGCGCGATGACGGACATCGTCTATGCGCTCGAACCCGGCCTGTCGGCGGCGGAATTCATCGACGTGCTGCACCGTTCCGGGCTGGCCGAGCGCCGGCCCGTGGACGAGCCCGACCGCGTCGAGGCGATGCTGCGCAAGGCCGACCTGATCGTCACGGCGCGCTTCGGCGGCGCGTTGGTCGGCGTCGCCCGCTCCATCACCGACTTCGTCTACTGCTGTTACCTGTCCGACCTCGCCGTCGATCGCGCCCTCCAGGGGCGCGGTATCGGCAAGGAGCTGATGCGCCGCACGCGGGCGGAGGTGCGGCCGGGCATCACCTGCCTGCTGCTGTCGGCGCCCAAGGCGGTCAGCTTCTACGAGACGGCCGGACTGACGCGCCACGCCAACGCCTTCCTTTTCACCGACATGCGGTAAGGGGACGAGACATGCGCCTGCCCATCTATCAGGTCGACGCCTTCGCCGACGCCGTCTTCGCCGGCAACCCGGCGGCGGTCGTGCCGCTGGAAAGCTGGCTGCCGGACGAGCGGCTGCTCGCCATCGCGGCCGAGAACAACCTGTCCGAAACCGCCTTCGTCGTGCCGGCCGGCGCCGACTACGCGATCCGCTGGTTTACTCCGGCGGTCGAGGTCGATTTGTGCGGCCACGCGACGCTGGCCGCGGCCTTCGCCGTCGCCACGGCGATCGATCCAGGGCGCGAGCGCATTGACTTCCGCAGCCGTCAGGCCGGCCGCCTGACCGTGGAGCGCCAGGGCGACCTGTTCGTCCTGGACTTCCCCAGCCGGCCGGCGGCGCGCACCGACGTGCCGCCGGGCCTCGTCGCCGCACTCGGCGGCGTGGAACCGGAGGCGGTGCTGCGCGCCCGCGACATCCTCGTCGTCTGCCGCGACGACGAGACGGTGCGTGCGATCCAGCCGGACATGGCGCGGCTCGCCGCGCTCGGCGACGCCGTCTGCGTCACCGCGCCGGGCACCGACGGCGCCGACTTCGTCTCGCGCTTCTTCGCGCCGGCGCAGGGTATTCCGGAGGATCCGGTCACCGGCTCCGCCCACTGCACGCTCATCCCGTATTGGGCGGCCCGGCTCGGCAAGACGAAGCTGTCGGCGCGGCAGGTTTCGGCGCGCGGCGGTGCTCTCGCTTGCGAACAACGGGGCGACCGGGTCAAGATCGGCGGCAAGGCCGTGCTGTACCTGGAGGGCACCATCCAGGTCTGACCCGGCCGCCACCAACACCAGGGGAAGGGACGGAAGCATGGCCGGGCGCACTTTCGAGGATTTCCACGTGGGCGACGTGATCGAGACGGAGGGCGTCACGGTCACCGACTCCCAGATCATCGACTTTGCGCTCCGCTTCGATCCGCAGCCCTTCCACATCGATGCCGAGGCGGCCGGGCAGGGCGCCTTCGGCGGCCTGATCGCCAGCGGCTTCCACACGCTGTCGCTGTCCTTCCGGCTGTTCCGCGACACCGGCGTGCTGACCGGAACCAGCCTGGGCAGCAGCGGCGGGGACGAACTGCGCTGGCTGCGCCCGGTCCGGCCGGGCGACACGCTGCGCGTGCGCGTCGAGGTGATGGAGGCGAGCCCGTCGAAGCGCGCGGATCGCGGCAACGTTCGGCTCGCCTACACCACGCTGAACCAGCGCGGGGAGGAGGTGATGACCGCCACCTTCCGCCACATTATTGCCCGCCGGACGCCTGTGGCGGCCGGTTGACGCCCGCGGGCGTCCTTCCTTATCGTCCGCCGCAGTTCCACCCCCGAAGGACCGTTCCCATGAAGCCGACGACGCGGCCGCGCAACCCCCACTTCTCGTCCGGCCCCTGCGCCAAGCGGCCGGGCTGGTCGCTGGACGCGCTGGAAGGCGCGCTGCTCGGCCGCTCGCACCGCTCCAAGCCGGGCAAG
>DASPIO010000088.1:0-10173 GCA_035629155.1 Azospirillum sp.
GTGGTTGGTGAGGTACAGCGCCTCCTCCACGGCGGAGTTGCCGCCGCCGACCACCACGACCTCCTTGCCGCGGAAGAAGAAGCCGTCGCAGGTGGCGCAGGCCGACACGCCGAAGCCGCGGTAGGTCTGCTCGCTCTCCAGGCCCAGCCAGCGCGCTTGCGCGCCGGTGGCGATGACCACCGCGTCGGCGGTGTAGGTGTCGCCCGAGTCGCCCTTGCACACGAAGGGGCGTTGGGTGAAGTCCACCTCGGTGATGACGTCGAAGACCATGGTGGTGCCGACGTGCTCGGCCTGCTTGGCCATCTGCTCCATCAGCCAGGGGCCCTGGATGGGGTCGGCGAAGCCGGGATAGTTCTCGACCTCGGTGGTGATGGTCAGCTGCCCGCCCGGCTGCATGCCCTGCACCAGCGTGGGCTGCAGGTTGGCGCGGGCGGCGTAGATCGCCGCGGTGTAGCCGGCCGGGCCGGCGCCGATGATCAGGACCTTGGTGTGGTGCGTGGCGGGCATGGATCGGATGTTCCGTTAGGGAAGACTAATAGCCGAACATATGGTCGAGGCTGAACGCGCCGTCACCGGCAAGGCAGCCATGATAGCCGAACAGGCGGCAGGTCACGTCGCGGATCAGCACGTAGGCGTGGTCGCCCGCGGCCAGCCGCTCGGCCTCGGTGAAGGTTTCGTGGTAGCGGAACAGGCGCGAGCCGCCGCAGGGGATGGCGATCTTGCGGCGCGCCACCTCCTGCCCGTCGGCGCGGGTCAGGATCAGCGCGGTGTCGGACGCCGGATGCCAGGGCGTGGAGGCCGGGTAGACCAGATGGCAGAGCGTGTCCCACGGCTTCGGCCCCAGGCGCAGGAACAGGCGCGACGACAGCCCCGGCGGCCGGCCGTGGTAGCTCTGCGGCTCGTCCCGGTAGGTGAGTGCCGTGTTGAAGATGTGGCTGCCGAAGCTGGTCTCGGCGGCGTGGCCGGACCGCCGGTCCTCGTAGCGGAACAGGGCGTGCAGCCACCCGTCGGCGCAGGTGCCGGCCTCGAAGTCGTAGACCAGTTCCACATGGCCCCAGCCGCCCGGCAGCTTCGTGCCGCCCAGCAGGTCGGTGACGTCCAGCGCCACGCTGTCGGAGCGCTTAAGGTTGCCGAAGCGGTGGCGCGCCAGCTCACGGCCCGACGCGTCGTAGGCCACCGCCTGCACCGGCAGCTCCGTCTGCGCCGTGCTCATGGGCGTGGGCAGCAGGATGGTGCGCCAGCGATCGGGCGGCAGGATCGGCGCGGGCAGGATGTGGCCCTTGCCCAGCAGCGGCGCCAGCGTCGCCAGCTTGGGATCGGGCTTGAGGTCGGTGCGCTCGACGTTGGCGTGGGCGATGCGGCGGCGGCCGTTGCCGTGGATGACTTCATAGCGCGGGCGGACGAAGTGCTTGCCGGCCCGCACCTCCAGCTGCTGCGGCCAGCGCGCCTCGGGGAACAGGGCGGCGACGTCCAGCGCCACGGTGGCGAAGGGCGGCACGGGCGTGTCCAGCCGGCGCACCTCCTCCTGCCCCATCAGGTTGAGGCCGACCGCGCCCGCCGGGATCGGCGTCGGGTGGCTGTTCTGGATCCACAGCAGGACCTTCTCGTCCGCCGCCGGGGCGGGCAGGCCGGCGTAGCGCTCGGCCGGCCAGGCGTTGGCGTCGTGCGTGCAGGACAGCTCGTTCGGGTCGTCGCCATAGGTGTCCAGCGCGTACTTCACCACGTCGTGGCCGGCGGCGCCGATCACGTGCAGGAACAGCGTGCCGCAGAAGTCGCCCAGGCCGAAGCGGCGGCGCACCTCCTTGCTGTCCACCACCACGGTGCCGCCGGCCGGCGGCATGGCGTCGGTCCATTCGGCGATGGCGCGGCCGTCGGCGTCGAACAGGCGCGCCCACAGGCGCGGCGCCTTGGCGCCGTAGCCGGTCCAGTAGTTGGCCGAAACGATCCGGGTGTGCCGGCCGTCCTCATCGCGCAGCCAGGCGAAGTTGGTCGCCCAGTTGAATTTGGCGAGGTAGTTCACCCGGTCGGTCAGCATGTCCTCCGGCACGCGCATGGCGTCCAGCGACACCACGCGCACGCCCTTGGGCACCAGATGGGCGATGTGGTTCTCCAGCCGCTGCGAATCGAAGGCGGCGATGAACACCGTGCGCGCCCCGCTGTCGGCCAGTTCGGTGACCGGCCGCGCCGCGTGCCCCAGCACCTCGCGCCCCACCGCGTCCACGTCCTGCACGTAGACGCCGGAGATGGCGACGCGGCCGATGTCGTAGAACTCGGCGAAGGCCGTTGCCATGCCGTGCGGGTCGTAGACGGCGACCGGCCCTTCGCCGGCCAGCCGCCCGATCAGCGCGTGCGCCTTGGGTACCGCCAGCGGATGCCCGAGGGCCTTGAAGACGCTGAAACCGCCGGTGACGTTGGAGAAGGTCTCGATGCGAAGGGGCATGACGGGCGCTGGTTTGATGGCCGGGCCGACGGTTATAGCCCGTCAGGGCAGGGCGCGACAGAGCAAACCGAGCGGCCGGGTGGGGGACGGGGCGGGCGAATGTTACCCGATGTTACCGGATGATACGCTTTCGGGCCGGGCGTCACATCCGGGCACCCCGTTCATGTTCCGCCCAGCGGTCGCGGACGGGACGGTGGTGGATGCGGGTGGGTTGCCTCCACCGGGGGTGCGCAGGGTGTGGTCAGGATCGCATCGATGATGGCGCGCAATAGGAATAATGTCAATCGGGCGGTCGCGCCAGGGCCGTGGGGGATCAGCCGTACTCGAAGGCGCCACGGTCGATCAGGCGGCGCACCGCGTTGCCGAACGCCGCGAAGGGGCTGAGATTGACTCCCAAGCCGGCGATCTTGCGCGCGGCCTCGTCCCCGCCGTCGTCGATCGCGTTGAAATAGGCAAGGCGCTGCGGGTCGGCGGGTGCCTTTGCCGTGGCGGGCTTGTCGGTCCGGATCGGGGCGGCATCCTGAGGGGCTTCGGTGTCCGGCCGGCGCTCGCCGCGCCGGAGCAGCCGGGAGCCGTCCATCCGCCGGAGCATCGCGTCCAGATCGAGGTCCACGGCGGTGACGCCGAGATCGGCGGCGTGGGCGAAACCAACCCGCTTCAGGCGTGTCGTCAGCCCCTTGGCGACGTCGTCTCCCGTCAAGGTTCCGGCCCGTACGGCGTCGTCGAGCGTGCGGCGGTCGTCGTCGGTCAGGGCCTCGTTGAACACCGTCAGGGCGTTGCCCTTCAGGGCGGCCGCCATCGGACTGAGGGACACGCTGTCGCCGGAGCGGCCCGGACCGGTGGATGCCGCATCCCGAGGGACCAAGGCTGTGGCCGACGTGCGCGATGCGGCCGTGGTGCGCAGGAACGCGGGCACGTCAGCGGGTGATGTCGCGCCTGTTGTTGTCATGGAGGTCTCCGGGGAGATGCGGCGATCCACGCGGGCGTCGTAGGTTGGGCTGATGAATTCAGCGTCTTTGGCAGAGTAGAGTGCGAAAAACTAAAGCGTGATTAATGTGAATTAGCTTTCTAACGAAGCTTTGGAATGTCTTGCGTGGGTGCCGACATTCCAGACAAACAAAAAAGCCCCTCCCGGTGGGGAGGGGCTTTTTCCATGCCAGAAGATCCGGCTCACGCCGCCTGCTGATTGCCGAACAGGTTCTTGGCCCAGGCGCCGATGCGGTGGCGCCACTGTTCGTGCCAGATGTAGATGTTGCCCTTCACCCAGTTCATCTGCACCGCGCGGCGCGGGCCCTCGAATGGGTGGTGGCCGTGCCAGGAGGTGTCGGTGCGGCGGAAGCACATCAGCGTGCCCTCCTCCGGCGGAACCTCGGCCGCGTAGTCCTCCAGGTTCTGGGAGCGCAGCACGCGCAACCGGCCACCCGAGGCCTCCCACGGCGGGTTCATGTAGATCAGCACGGTCACCACCTTGCTGGCCGAATCCGGGTGGATCTTGCCGTCGGTGGCGCGGCACATGCCGCGGGCGGTGAACATCGTGGGGTACTGGGAGAGGTCGATGCCGAACTTCTCCGAGAAGGCTTTCGCCACCTCCGGCCCGCGCAGCTCGCGGATCAGGTCGTCGAACACCGGCCCCTGCGGGAAGACGCCGAGCGGGATCGAGCCCGGCTTGTCCACCTTGGGATAGTCGCGGTGCAGCGCCTCCAGGTATTCCTTCTTCACGAAGCCCGGCACGCACAGGAAGTCGTAGGGGTCGCGCTGCAGCGGGGTGGCGCGGAACTTGTCCAGATCGAGCATCGACATGGAGGAACGTCTCCCGAAGGGGTCAGGCGGCGATGGGGGCGTCGGGGAAGCAGAGTTCCTGGCGCGCGCGCCACTCCGGCCCGACGTAGTTGACGATGATCGACTTGCGCACCCCGTCGATGGGGCGCTTGGCGAAGCCGTGCCAGGTGTTGCTGGCCGGGATGAAGATCAGCCCGTCGTTGAAGGCGTAGGGCGCGCGGCGCACGAGGTTGCCCTGCGCGTCGTTCACGTCGGTGCCCCAGTTCTCCGACCCCGGTTCCTTGGAGAGATAGACCAGCATCGTGTACTTCTTGACGCCGATGTCGGTGTGCGGCTCCAGCCAGAAGCCGTCGGTGTCCTGGCAGTACTCGATGCGCAGCGAGGTGCCGGTCAGATCGACGTTGCAGGTCTTCTGGATGGCGGACACCACCTCCGGGCTCTGGAACGCTTGCGCCACGTCGTCGCACGCCTTGTATCTGGCGCGGTTCTCGGCGCTGAAGTAGGTGCGGGACGCGTTGTTGGTCTCGCGCTTGCCGTAGGTCTCCAGCACCGCCGGCGGACCCCAGGGCAGGGCGGCGATGCCGTCCGCGGTCTCCTCGGGCAGGGCGTCCGACAGAAGCCAGTGATGGTAGGGATCGGTCAGCAGCCGGCTGTTTTCCAGGCAGGCGATGAAGCTCTGGCGCACGGCGGTCGGCGAGGTCATGCGAGGGTGATCCGGTGATGATGGCGCCACACCCGAACGGGCTGTGTGGTGCCCTCTTATGGCACGAGCGCCGCCCGAAAGGAACGGGTACGGGATGTCGCATTGCCCACGGAAGAAGCAGGGTTTGCGGCACTGCGCCGACATGTCGCGGGCGTGACGGCGGCGGTCCCGGCGTGTTGGTGGGGGAAGACGCTCACACCAGGGGAGGCCGGCATGGCCGAGAAGCGCGACGACGACCGGAAGCCCGACGACAAGGCGCCGAAGAAGCCGCAATCCGGCGGTTCGGCCATCGACGACCGCACGTCCAAGGCGCAGGAGGAAGCGGCGAAGGAGCGCGCCAAAGAGGGCGGTTACCAGTAGGGGGGCTGCTTAGAAGCCCCTCCCCCGCGCGGCCAGACGGCGGCGGACCTCCTCGGCGACGCGCTCGGTGTCATCCAGCAGCGGGTATGTCCAGCTTTCCAGCGCGCCGGTGAAGGGGCGGGTGATGCCGTCCTTGTACAGCCCGTCGTGGAAGGCGCGGAACTTGGCCGAGCCGCCCTCCATCTCGATCACGTACACCGGCTTGCCGGTCGAGCACGCCTCCGACACCATCGACACGCTGTCGCAGGTGACGACCACCGCGTCGGCCATGGCGAGATAGGCGAAGTACGGGTTCTCGCCGGTGCCGTCCCACACCTCGGCCGGCAGGTTGCGCAGGCGCGCGCGCAGGATCGCCTCGTTGTCGGCGCCGGTGCGCCGCGACGGCGTCACCATCAGCCCGGCGCCCTGGTCGCGGGCCAGCGCCGCCAGCTTGTCGGCGACGTCGCCCATGATGGTCGGCGTCAGGTGATAGACGGCGTTGTTGCCGCCGATCAGCACGGCCACGCGCGGGCGCGGCAGCGACTCCAGCCGCGCCCCCAGGCGCTGCGCCGCCGCTTCCAGCACGGCGGGTGTCACCCGGTGCAGCGCGCCGCGCGTCACCAGCACGTTGGACCCGCGCAGCCGGTCGTGCCGGGGCACCACCACCAGATCGAAATGGCGCGGGCTGATCTGCGGGTCCTGGATCTGAACCGTGAAGGTGCGCCCGCGCGACAGTTTGCGCGCCGCCAGCGAGGGCGCGATGCTCTGCCGCCCGGTGGCGATCAGCAGGTCCGGCCAGGGCGGCCCGATCGGGTCCCCCTTGGGCGAGGCGGCGAAGCGCGAGCCCAGGCGCAGGAACGGGCTCAGCTCGCGCCACGGGCTGCGCAGCCGCACGCGCTTAACGACGGGGGTGATGCCCAGCGCCTCGGCCAGGCCGATGCACTGGTTCTCCATGCCCGGCTTGCCGTCGCTGACGACCCAACAGGTGAGATTCTGCATGACGGGAATGCCGTGTTCTGGTTGGGGGCGTGTGGGTGGGGTGCGGCTGGTCGTCGCGCACCGATCATCGCACCGAGGAGCGGCGCGCGATACGGGGGTATTCCGGTCAGTGTTGTAAGGGCTTGCGTCTTGGATTAAATGTGGTCACCGTGTAATATCCTTTCTCAAACCCATCCCCCCTGGAGCGAAACGAGTACATCATGCGGCGGGTCAAACTCGACCGAATTGACCGGCGCATTCTGCGCGACCTGCAGAATGACGGCCGGATGACCAACGTGGAGCTCGCGCGGCGTGCCGGCATTTCGGCCCCGCCCTGCCTGAGGCGCGTGCGCGCTCTCGAGGAGGCGGGTTTCATCCGCGGCTACCACGCCGACATCAATCCCGACGCGTTGGGATTCGGCGTCACCGTGTTCGCGCAGGTCGGGCTGTCGAGCCAGGCCGAAGCGGACCTAAAGAAATTCGAGGAGTTGGTCAATAGCTGGCCGATGGTGCGCGAGTGCAACATGCTCGCCGGCGAGTACGATTTCCTGCTCAAGATCGTGGCGGAGGACTGGGACGACTACCAGCGCTTCCTGACCCAGAAGCTGACCAGCGCGCCCAACGTGGCGCACGTGAAATCGGCGCTGTCGATCCGCGGCTCGAAGTACCTGCCGGGCGTGCCGATCGACGTCGACTCGCCGGACATCCCCGACGGCTCGGAGGACGACGACGAGGACGACGAGGAGCCCAGCACCCCCGCCCGCACCGCCCGCCGGTAAAGGGCCGTGAGTTCGCAGGTTGGGTTTTCGCTGGCGTCCGGCCCAACCTACGCGTCGCCCCGCGACGCACCCGGGGTGTTCCGGTGGCAAGCGCCTTCCGCCAAGGCCGCCGCCGGCCACCCGCCCGCCGGGGACGCCGCGCGGCAACACGCCGCGTCCGGCCGACGAAACCTGTGCCTGCGACCAGCGCACCCCAAGGGGGGCGCCACCAAGGCGCGCATCCCGGCGCGCGCTGCCTTCCTTTCCGCCCGCGCCGATTCGCTGGCGTGGGTGGAGGATGCCCTGAGGCGGCATTTGAAGGAGTAGCGGCTGGGGACTCTCAGGCCCCGGCCTCGCCTTTTACGCCCGCCTGCGGCACGGCCGTACGGGCGGCGGACGGGGCGCGGTGCGGCGGCATGGCCGGTGTGGTGCAGCGGTGAAGCGAGCGCACCCTTGTTGCTGTCGGCTGCGACAATAATTCGCGGATCAAGCGATTGTCGGGGGGCTCAACCGCCGTGCCGGCCCCCGCATGCGAAAGTCCGGGCATACGAAAAAGCCCCGGTCCGCGGCGGGCGCGGGCCGGGGCTTCATCGAGAGGGAAACCGGTCAGCGGTACGCGACCGTGACGATCTCGTACAGCTTCGAGCCGCCGGGCGTGGAGACCTCCACGCTGTCGCCGACCGACTTGCCGATCAGCGCGCGCGCCAGCGGCGAGGTGATGGACAGGAAACCGTTCTTGATGTCGCTCTCCTCCGAGCCGACGATCTGGTAGGTGGTCTCCTCGTCGGTGTCCTGGTCGGCCAGCGTGACGGTGGCACCGAACTTGATGGTGTCGCCGGACAGCTTGGCCGGATCGATCACCTCGGCGCGGCTGATCTTGTCCTCAAGCTCGCCAACGCGGCCTTCGATGAAGCTCTGGCGTTCGCGCGCGGCGTGATATTCGGCGTTTTCGGACAGGTCACCGTGCTCGCGAGCCTCGGCGATCGCCTTGATGACGGCCGGGCGCTCGATCGTCTTGAGGTGCTTCAGTTCCTCCTGCAGGCGGTTGAAGCCCGCAGCGGTCATCGGGACTTTTTCCATGTTGTTCTGTCCATCACCATGCCAACGCTGCGCCAGGGAAAGATGATTTCGGCGCGACGGTAAGGCCGTCGCGCCGTCAACCATCCCTAGTACGATCCGCTAAGGTACGACTGCAACGGCGCGACTTCAAGGCTGCCGTTGCCCAAGGCGGCGATGGCTTCCACGGCCGCGCGGGCTCCGGCGACGGTGGTGTAGTACGGAATGTTGTAGGTCAGCGCCGTGCGCCGCAAGCTGAAGCTGTCGGCCAGGGCCTGCGCGCCTTCCGTGGTATTGAGCACGAGGTGGACTTCACCGTTGATCATGGAGTCCACGATATGCGGCTGTCCTTCGACGACCTTGTTGATGCGCTCCACCGGCAGGCCCGCCGCGCGCAGGTGCTCGGCCGTGCCGGTCGTGCCGATCAGGCGGAAGCCCATGCCGTGCAGCTTCCTGGCGATGGGCACCAGCGCCGCCTTGTCGCGGTCCTTGACCGAGATGAAGACGGTGCCTTCCTTGGGCAGAACCGTACCGGCGCCGAGCTGCGACTTGGCGAAGGCCAGCGCGAAGTTGGCGTCGAGGCCCATGACCTCGCCGGTCGACTTCATCTCCGGCCCCAGCACGATGTCGACGCCGGGGAAGCGGGCGAAGGGGAACACGGCTTCCTTCACCGCGGTGTGCGGCGGGGTGGGGCCGTTCAGCTTGAAATCGGACAGCGTCTCGCCGGCCATGATGCGGGCGGCGATCTTGGCGATGGCGGTGCCAGTCGCCTTGGCGACGAAGGGTACCGTGCGCGAGGCGCGCGGGTTGACCTCCAGGATGTAGACCGTGCCGTCCTTCACCGCGAACTGCACGTTCATCAGGCCGACGACTTTGAGGGCGCGGGCCAGCGCCTCGGCCTGCCGGTTGATCTCGGCGATCACGTCGGCGGGCAGCGAGTAGGGCGGCAGCGCGCAGGCGCTGTCGCCGGAATGGATGCCGGCCTCCTCGATGTGCTCCATCACGCCGGCCACGTAGACGGCACCGCCGGCATCGGCCACCACGTCGACGTCCACCTCGATGGCGTCCTGGAGGTAGCTGTCGATCAGCACCGGGTTCTTGCCCGACACCTTGACCGCCGTGCCCATGTAGCGCTGCAGCCCGGCCATGTCGTGGACGATCTCCATCGCCCGGCCGCCCAGAACGTAGGACGGGCGGATGACGACCGGGAAGCCGATGCGCTCGGCCACCGTCTCCGCTTCCTTCAGCGAGCGGGCGAGGCCGTTGGCCGGCTGCTTGAGGTCCAGCTCGTGCAGCAGCTTCTGGAAGCGCTCGCGGTCCTCGGCCAGGTCGATGGCGTCCGGCGACGTGCCGAGGATCGGGATGCCGGCCTTTTCCAGCGCTTCCGCCAGCTTCAGCGGGGTCTGGCCGCCGAACTGCACGATGCAGCCCAGCACCGTGCCGGTGCGCTGCTCGACGCGGACCAGCTCGATCACGTCCTCGGCGGTCAGCGGCTCGAAGTACAGGCGGTCGGCGGTGTCGTAGTCGGTGGAGACGGTCTCGGGGTTGCAGTTGACCATGATCGTCTCGATGCCGGCCTCGCGCAGCGCGTAGACGGCGTGGACGCAGCAGTAGTCGAACTCGATGCCCTGGCCGATGCGGTTCGGCCCGCCGCCGAGGATGACGACCTTGCGGCGCTCCGTCGGCTCCGACTCGCACTCGGCCGCACCCGACCCGTCGGTCTCGTAGGTCGAGTACATGTAGGGCGTGCGCGACGGGAACTCGGCGGCGCAGGTGTCGATGCGCTTGTAGACCGGGGTGACGCCGGCGGCGCGGCGCGCCTCGGCCACCGCGTCCTCGTCCTGGCCGGTCAGCTCGGCCAGACGCGCGTCGGCGAAGCCCATCTGCTTCAGCTTCAGCCAGCCGCTGGCGTCCTTCGGCAGGCCGCCGGTGCGGACCTCCGCCTCCTTGTCGACGATGGCCTTGATCTGCTCCAGGAACCAGGGGTCGTACTTGGAGGCCTGCTGCACCTCGGCCACCGACAGGCCGTGGCGGAACGCCTGGGCGATCACCAGCAGGCGGTCGTGCGTCGGCTTGGCGAGCGCACCGCGGATGGCGGCCGGGTCGGGGTTGTCCTCACC
>DASPIO010000089.1:0-5315 GCA_035629155.1 Azospirillum sp.
CGAACACTTCCATGTCCGAAAAGCGCCGGATGCTCGCCTTGGTCAGCGGCACACCAAGACACGTGGAGATGGCCTCGGCCAGCGGACGGTTGCTGTTGCCGGCAAGCACCTTCATTGCGGTCGGCTCTCTTCTGATGGGAATACGTCCGGGGGTCGGCGGGTGGTCACACCAAAAGCCCCCTCGAAAACGGGGCGGACCATAACAAAGGCCCCGTCGCCTGTAAACGTTCTATGACGCCCGGAATAACAGCGGATCCTCACGCATGTTGCATGGCTGCCGCGCGTCTCAGACCGGCGGCGCTTGATCGCTTCCATCAAGCGCCGCCGGTCAAACCCTCTCGCCCTTTGCCACAGGCAAAGGGCGAGAGGGTGATACGGACGAAGCCTTCAGGCGCCGACCGTATCAGCGCTGCAGTACGATGGCCGAAAGGCCGCGGCCGTAGTCCTTCTCGCCGCGCAGGCAGGCGCGGCGGTAGCTGAAGAAGCGGTCCTCCTCGGCCACCGTGTCGTTCGGGCAGCGCTGCACCAGTTCCACCCCACAGAGCGCCAGGCGCTGGGCGACGTAGCCGCCGAGGTCGAACAGGAAGTGCCCCGCCTTGCGCGCCGGGGCGAAGAAGTCGCGGTTCTCCCCGCTCTCTTCCAGGAAGGGGGCGGGGAACTCCGGTCCCACCTCGTAGGAGCGCTGGGCGATGCACGGGCCGATGGCGGCGACGATGTTTTCGCGCTTCGCCCCCAGTTCGACCATGCGGTCGACGGTGGCCTCCAGCACGCCGCCCTTGGCGCCCTTCCAGCCGGCGTGCGCGGCGCCGATGACGCGGGCCTCCTCGTCGGCGAACAGCACCGGCGCGCAGTCCGCCGTGAGGATGCCCAGCGCGATGCCCGGCACGCGGGTGGCCAGGGCGTCGGCCTGCGGCGCCTTGTCGGGCGTCCAGGGCTTGTCCACCACCACGCAGGTGGCGCTGTGGATCTGGTAGCAGGTGGTCAGCCGGTCGGCCTCCAGGTCCAGCCGCTCCATGGCGCGCGCCCGGTTCTCCACCACCGCGGCCGGCGCGTCGCCCGAGCCTAAGCCGCAGTTGAGCGAACCGTAGATGCCCTGCGACACGCCGCCGGTGCGGGTGAAGAAGGCGTGGCGGATATCGCCGATCTCGTTGAGTGCGCCGAGCGTGATCACGGGGATGCCGGTCCTGTGGAAGTGGATCAGTCTTCGAAGCCCGCCGGGGCGCCCAGGCCGGGCGCCGTCAGGGCGATGGCCTTGAACAGAGTGCCCATCTGGTCGGGCGCGATCAAGCGGGCAAGGGCGGAGTCGATGTCGGCCGCCTGCTGCGGCGTGGCGGTGCGCTTCAGCACCCCGGCGCGCTGCACGATGCCCAGGCGCTGCAGCAGCACGCCCTGGTCCACCGGGCCGTGGGCCTCGGCGCCCTCGTCCCGCGCGGCGGCGGCGAGGCTGGCGAAGTCCACATGCGCCGTCAGGTCGGCCATGCCGGGGGCCTCCAGCACCGGGGCGTAGGCGTGCTTGCGCAACGCTTGCAGCGTGTCGCCCACCGCCGGTCCGTGCGCGTAGCCATAGTCGATGACCAGTGCAGCACCACCCCGCGCCGCCAGCCGTGCGCCCAGCGCGCGGGCCACGGCCTGGCTCGCCGGCGACACCTCCACCACGCTCCCAACGGCCGCGTCGCGCAGCCGCTCCGGCACCAGGGAGGCGCCGGGGCTGCCGAACGCCTCCAGCACGAAGCGGAAGCGCGGCTCCTCCCCGTCCGGCGTGGCGGGGTCGATGTCGACCAGCCGCTCGGCCCAGCCGTGCGGCGCCTTCTGGATCTGGCGGACGGGCAGGGCGTCGAAGAACTCGTTGGCGATGACCAGCGCCGGCCCCTCCGGCACGTCCTCCAGCCGGCCGTGCCACGTCGCGCCTTTCCCCTCCAGCGTCGCCTGCTGGCGGGCGCGCAGCGTCGGGCTGGTCTCCACCATGTGCACGCGGATGGCATCGCGGAAGGGCGGCAGGATGGTCGCGGCGCGCAACACGTCGGCCATCAGCGTGCCGCGGCCCGGCCCCAGCTCGATCAGGTGGACCTCGGCGGGCATGCCCAGGCGCTGCCACGTGTCGGCGCACCACAGGCCGACCAGCTCGCCGAACATCTGGCTGATTTCCGGCGCGGTGGTGAAGTCGCCCTGCGTGCCGAACGGGTCCTGGCGCATGTAGTAGCCGAAGCGCGGGTGCCCCAGCGCCTCCGCCATGAAGGCGGCCACGGTGATCGGCCCCTCGTGCGCGATGCGCCGGGCGAGCGTGCGGGCGAGCGTGTCGGCGACGGGTCCGGTCATGCCATCTCCACTTTTCGTGCCCGCAGCGCCAGCCACAGCCCGACCAGCACCATGGGGATGGACAAGAGCTGCCCCATGGTGGCGCCGCCCCACAGGAAGCCCAGTTGCGGGTCCGGCTCGCGGAAGAACTCGACGATGATGCGCGACAGCCCGTAGCCGGCCAGGAACACGCCGGAGATCACGCCCGGCCGCGCCCGCACCGCCGGCATGCGCGCCAGCACGGCCAGCACGACGAACAGCACCACCCCTTCCAGCGCCGCCTCGTAGAGCTGGCTGGGGTGGCGGGGCACCTGCTGCGGGTCGCGCGGGAAGACCATGGCCCACGGCACCTCGGGCGCCGGGCGGCCGTACAGCTCGCCGTTGATGAAGTTGGCGATGCGGCCGAAGAACAGCCCGATGGGCACCGCGGCGCAGACCAGATCGGCGAAGGCGAAGGGGGAGATGCCGCGCTTCCACGCGAACAGCAGGATCGCCAGCACCACGCCCAGCATGCCGCCGTGGAAGGACATGCCGCCGTGCCAGACGTACAGCGCCTCCACCGGGTGCTGCATGTAATAGGGCAGGTTGTAGAACAGCACGTACCCCAGCCGCCCGCCCAGAATGACGCCGATCACCGCCCAGGTCAGGAAATCGTCGAAGTCCTCCGGCGCCGGCCGGCCGCCGGGGCTGTCCTTGGCCAGGGCCATGCAGTAGCGCCAGCCCAGCAGGAACCCCGCCAGATAGGCCAGCGCGTACCATCGCACGACGAGCGGCCCGGCCTCGAAGGCGACCGGATCGATGGCGGGGAAGGGAAGGGCGAGCATCGCCACCTCAGCGGTACGGGTCCGGTTGCTCCAGGAAATCCTGCACGTAGCGGCGTACGCCCTCTTCCAGTTCGATGAAGGGGCGGGTGAAGCCGGCGGCGCGCAGGCGGTCGGTGCTGGCCTGGGTGAAGTACTGGTACTTGTCGCGCAGGTGTTCGGGCATGTCGACGTACGCGATGCGCGGTTCCAGTCCCAGCGCGGCGAAGGTCGCCTCGGCCAGGTCCTTGAAGCTGCGCGCCTTGCCGGTGCCGACGTTGAACAGGCCGGAGACCTCTGGCGTGTCGAGCAGCCACAGCATGACGGCGACGCAGTCGTCCACGTGGATGAAGTCGCGGCTCTGCCCGCCGTCGGCGAAATCGGGGCGGTGCGACTTGAACAGCCGCGCCGGCTCCCCGGCCTTCAGCACCGGGTGCAGTTTGGCGACGACGCTCATCATGTCGCCCTTGTGCCGCTCGTTGGGGCCGTAGACGTTGAAGAACTTCAGCCCCGCCCATTGCGGCGGCGCCGGCTCGCCGTTCAGCACGGCGCGCGCGACGTACCGGTCGAACAGGTGCTTGGACCAGCCGTAGGGGTTGAGCGGGCGCAGGTCCGCCAGCGCCTCCACCGAGCCGTCGTCCACGAACCCCGCAGCCCCGTCGCCGTAGGTGGCGGCGGACGATGCGTAGATGAAGCGCGCCCCGCGCCACGCGCACCAGCGCCACAGCTCCATGCTGAGCGCCACGTTGTTGGCGACGATCTTGTCGACGTCGCGCTCGGTGGTGGCGGAGATGGCGCCCATGTGGAAGATCACGTCCACCTCGGCCGCGTGCTGGTCGAGGAAGGGCAGGATGTCGTCCGGCCGCACCAGGGCCTTCAGTTCGCGCTTGGCGAGATTGCGCCACTTGTCGCCGTCGCGGAAGCGGTCGGCCACGGCGATGTCGGTAATGCCGCGCTCCGCCAGCCCCGCCACGAGGTTCGACCCGATGAATCCGGCGCCGCCGGTGACCACGATCATGCGCTGCAAACCCCGCGTCTGGCGTTCCACGGCCCTTATAGGGTGCCTGTCGCGGAGCCGCAAGGCGCCCCGGCCCTTGGGAGCGGTTGGGAACACGGATGCACACGGATGCCGGCGGTGCCGGCGCGCGGATGGACACGGATGATCATTTGCCCGTGTGTATCCGTGTCCATCCTTGCTTTTGGAAGGTACGGTCCTGTCCAGGACGAAGGGCGCGCTTCGCCGCAGGGGGCTGGCCTTGACCGGCGGGGGCGCGGCGGCGCATGCTCGAGCTTATTGCGCCGGAATGACCGTTTCATGACCAGAACGACCGGGCCGCGGGCCAAAGTCCAGCGCGTGCAGTTGCGCGCCACGCCGGCGCAGCGCCGGGTCATCCGCCAGGCCGCGGCCTCGGCGGGGAAGTCGATGAACGCCTTCGTGCTCGACAGCGCGTGCGCGGCGGCCTATCAGATGCTGGCCGAACGGCCCGACTTCCTGATGGACGATCCCGATTGGGAGCACTTCCTGAGGCTTCTCGGCCAGCCGGCCGAGGACAAGGAGCGGCTGCAGGCCCTCCTGGCCGGGCCGGCGTGATCATTCAGGGCGTGCTTGCGTTGAATGGGGCGGCGTTGAATCGGGGTGGCGGGCTGCCCATAATGCCTGTTGGCCCCCTAGATCGGATGCGAATCGATGCAGGTTGACAACAAGCTTCTCGACGACCTTGCCCGCGTGGCCGGCGGTGCGCTCGGCGCGCTGTCGAACCTGCGCGAGGAGGCGGAGGCGCAGATGCGCCAGCAGTTCGAACGGATCCTCTCGCGCATGGACGTCGTCTCGCGCGAGGAGTTCGATGCGGTGCGCGCCGTGGCGGCCAAGGCCCGCGAAGAGCAGGAGACCCTGGCCGACCGCGTCGTGGCGCTGGAGGCCACCGTCGCCACGCTCGCGGCCGACCTCCAGCTCCTGCAGGAACACGGCGACACGGCGCCGCGCCGCCGCGCGCCCGGCCACGGCCGGGGCGGGGAGGGGACGCCCACCGTCGATCCGGGCGGAGCGTCCGTCTGATCCCCGGCCCGGCACACGCGTTTCGCGCGAACGATCCGAAAAGTTTCACCACGGCGGCGTCGAAAGCTGTTGCGCCGACGCCTGCCTTTTGGCACGTTGCTTTGAATAGTAGCCCCTGGGTCGCAAGACACAACATCTCGGGGCCTCGTCCCGGGAGCCTGGGG
>DASPIO010000090.1:0-14457 GCA_035629155.1 Azospirillum sp.
CCAGCAGGCTTTTCCGGACGGGGGTTCCTATATTACGGTCGCGGCGGTCCATGCGTCTGGCCTGCTCTTGTTCGGTGTGATCGGGAGCGGACTTTAGAGAAGCGGGCCGCACCGCACAAGACCGCCAACCACCGCACGCAACCCGGGACCCTCCATGTCGAAGACGCCCCTCACCATCCTGCTCGCGGCCCCGCGCGGCTTCTGCGCCGGCGTCGACCGGGCGATCCAGATCGTCGAGGTGGCGCTGGAGCGCTTCGGCCCGCCGGTCTACGTGCGGCACGAGATCGTGCACAACCGCTTCGTGGTGCAGAGCCTGGAGGCCAAGGGCGCCGTCTTCGTGGACGAGCTGACCCAGGTGCCGGACGGCGTGCCGGTGGTGTTCTCCGCCCACGGCGTGCCCAAGGCGGTGCCGGCCGAGGCCGAGCGGCGCGGCCTGTTCTACCTGGACGCCACCTGCCCGCTGGTCAGCAAGGTGCACCGCGAGGCCGAGCGCCACCATACGGAGGGCCGGCAGGTGATCCTGATCGGCCACGCCGGCCACCCGGAGGTGGTCGGCACCATGGGCCAGTTGCCAGACGGCGCCGTCCTGCTGGTGGAGACGGTGGAGGACGTGGCCCGCATCGCGGTCGCCGACCCCGGCAACCTCGCCTTCGCCACCCAGACCACCCTGTCGGTGGACGAGACGGCCGGCATCCTCGCCGCCCTGCAGGCGCGCTTCCCCGCCATCGCCGGCCCGCGCAAGGAGGACATCTGCTACGCCACCACCAACCGCCAGCAGGCGGTGAAGGCGATCGCGCCGCAGGTGGACGCGTTGCTGGTGCTGGGCGCCCCCAACTCCTCCAACTCCAAGCGGCTGGTCGAGGTGGCGAAGGGGGCCGGCTGCACGCGCGCCCAACTGGTGCAGCGCGCCGTGGACATCGACTGGACGGCTCTCTCCGACGTGCGCCGGCTGGGCATCACCGCCGGCGCCTCGGCCCCCGAGGTGCTGGTCGAGGAGGTGATCGACGCCGCGCGCGAGCGGTTCGACGTGACGGTGGAGCAGGTGCGCACCGCCACCGAGGACGTGGTGTTCAAGCTGCCCAAGGCGCTGACCGACGGCCCGGCCCCTTCACAGGACAAGGTGGCGAACGCATGACGCAAGGGCGTGGCGTTCTGACCCACACGCTCCGCCGCAGACGTTCAAACATTGACCGGCGCGCCGAATCCCGGTAAGGCGCTGGCCCCATGGCCGTCTACACCGAAGTCTCCGACGAAGAGCTGAACAGTTTCGTCGCCCAGTACGATCTGGGCGGCCTGCTGTCGTGCAAGGGCATCGCGGAGGGGGTGGAGAACTCCAACTTCCTGCTGGTGACGGAGCGCGGCCCCTATATCCTGACCCTGTACGAGAAGCGCACGAAGCGCGAGGACCTGCCGTTCTTCCTGGGCCTGATGGAGCACCTGTCGGAGCACGGGGTGGACTGCCCCCTGCCCGTGCACGGCACCGACGGCGTGGCCCTGCGCGAGCTGTGCGGCCGGCCGGCGGTCATCGTCACCTTCCTCAAGGGCATGTGGCCGCGGCGCATCACGGCGACGCACTGCGCACAACTGGGCGAGGCGCTGGCGCGGCTGCATCTGGCCGGGAACGGCTTCACCATGCGGCGGGAGAACGCGCTGTCGCTGGCCGGCTGGCTGGACCTGTTCGACAAGTGCCGGGGCCGCGCGGACGAGGTGCAGCCCGGTCTGGCCGCGATGCTCGGCGCCGAGGTGGAATGGCTGCGCGCCAACTGGCCGGACGGCCTGCCGGCCGGCGTCATCCACGCCGACCTGTTCCCCGACAACGTCTTCTTCCAGGGCGAGACGCTGACCGGGCTCATCGACTTCTACTTCGCCTGCAACGACTTCCTCGCCTACGACGTGGCGATCTGCCTGAACGCGTGGTGCTTCGAGCCGGACGGCGCCTTCAACGCCACCAAGGCGCGGCTCCTGCTGTCGAACTACCAGAAGGTCCGGCCGCTGTCGGCGGCGGAACTGGCGGCCCTGCCGCTGCTGGCGCGCGGCAGCGCGGTGCGCTTCCTGCTGACCCGCCTGTACGACTGGCTGAACCACCCGCCGGGCGCCTTCGTGCAGCCGAAGGACCCGCTGGAATACCTGCGCAAGCTGCGCTTCCACCAGGGCGTCAAGAGCGTGGGCGAGTACGGCCTATGAGCGACGCGGGCGACGCCCTGAAGGCGGTCGACATCTTCACCGACGGGGCGTGCAGCGGCAACCCCGGCCCCGGCGGCTGGGGAGCCATCCTGCGCTTCGGCACGGTGGAGAAGGAGCTGTGCGGCGGCGAGCCGGCCACCACCAACAACCGCATGGAGCTGATGGCCGCCATCCAGGCGCTGGAGGCGCTGAAGCGGCCGGTCAAGGTGCGGCTCTACACCGACAGCGAGTACGTGAAGAACGGCATCACCAAGTGGATCCACGGCTGGAAGGCCAAGGGCTGGATGACCGCCGACCGCAAGCCGGTGAAGAACGTGGACCTGTGGCAGCGCCTGGACGCCGCCAAGCAGCAGCACGAGATCGAGTTCCACTGGGTGCGCGGCCACGCCGGCCACCCCGAGAACGAGCGCGCCGACGCGCTGGCGCGGCAAGGTCTGGCCGAGGCGCGCCAGCGTCCCTGACGGCGCATGGGCCCATGCGTCCGCGCCGCTTGTCCGCTGGGGCCACCCACCGATAGATTGCTGACCGAACCAACGACAAGAAGTCTGTCAGGGAGGTCCGCATGTATCCCCATTTGCGCGACGAAACGCGTTGGGTGACGCCCGAGGTGCTGGCGCACCAGGCCCGCGCGCGCGGCGGCGCGCCGTTCGTCACCATGGTCGACGGCGACACGCTCACCTACGCGCAGGCCGAGGCCGACGCGGCGCGGGTGGCCGGGTTTCTCGCCGATCTGGGCGTGAAGCCGGGCGACACCGTGGCGGTGCTGCTGCCCAACGGACTGGACTTCGTGCGGCTGTGGCTGGGCCTGGGCCGGCTGGGCGCCGTCATGGTGGCGCTCAACCTCGACCTCAAGGGCGCCTTCCTGGAGCACCAGTTGCAGAACTGCGCGGCGGCGCTGGCCGTCACCACGGCCCCGCTGGCCGAACGCTTCACGGAGATCGCCCCGCGTCTCACGGCGCTGAAGACGCTGATCACCGTGGGCGACGGGGCGAAGGCCGAACCCTTTCAGGGCGTGGCGTTCGACGGCTGGCGCGGCGCCGATCCCTACGACGGGCCGCTGCCGCTGGCCGGCGACACGGCGTGCATCATGTACACCTCCGGCACCACCGGCCCGTCGAAGGGCGTGCTGATGCCGCACGGGCACGGCTTCATGTTCGGCCTGGGCAGCATCGACAACTACGCGATGACGCAGGCCGACCGCTTCTACATCTGCCTGCCGCTGTTCCACGCCAACGCGCTGTACATGCAACTCTTCGCCACGATGATCGCCGGCGCCTCGGCGGTGCTGCGCGAGCGGTTCAGCGCGTCCGCCTGGATCGACGACATCCGGCGGTACGGCTGCACGGTGACCAATTCGCTGGGCGCCATCACCGCCTTCGTGGTCGCCACCCCGCCCCGCCCGGACGACCGCGACCACACTCTCCGCGTCGTCGGCGCCGCTCCCAACCCGGCCGCGACCGAGATCGAGATGCGCGAGCGCTTCGGCATTCCCGACGTGCTCAGCCTCTACGGCATGACGGAGGTCAACATCCCGCTGTACGGCGAGTTGGGCGTGGCGCGCCCCGGCACCTGCGGGCGGCTGTACGACCGCTACTTCAAGGTGGAGGTGCGCGATCCGGTCACCGACGTGCCGGTGCCCACCGGGTCCATCGGCGAGATCATGGTGCGCCCCAAGGCCGCCTTCGGCTTCATGACCGGCTACCACCGCATGCCGGAAAAGACGGTGGAGGCGTGGCGGAACCTGTGGTTCCACACCGGCGACGCCGGCTTCGTCGACGACGAGGGCTATTTCCACTTCGTCGACCGCATCAAGGACTGCATCCGCCGGCGCGGCGAGAACGTGTCGTCCTATGAGGTGGAAACCACCATCGCCCGCCTGGACGGCGTGGCCGAGGTGGCAGCCTTCGCCGTGCCGTCCGGCCTGAAGGACCAGGAGGACGAGATCATGCTGGCCGTGGTGCCGATGCCCGGCGCGCGCATCGCCCCGGACGCCATCGCCGGACACGCGGCCAAGGAGTTGCCGCGCTACGCCCAGCCGCGCTTCATCGAAATCGTCGAGGCGCTGCCCAAGACCCCCACCGCCAAGGTGCAGAAGGCCAAGCTGCGCGAACGCGGCGTGACCGGCGCGACCTGGGACCGGCAGAAGACGGGATCATGAATCGTGGGTTGGGCCGCGCCGATGCGCGGCCCAACCGCGAAAACCCTACAGCTTGCCGAGCACCGTCTCGGCCGAGGAGACCTCGAACTGGCCCGGCGCCTCGACGGCGAGGTCGGTGACCTTGCCGTCCTCGGCGATCAGGGCGAAGCGCTGGCCGCGGGTGCCCAGGCCGTAGCCCGAACCGTCCATGGTCAGCCCCATGGCGCTGGTGAGCGCGGCGTTGCCGTCCGGCAGCATCAGCACCTTGCCGTCCACGCCGTACTTCTCGCCCCAGGCCCTCATCACGAAGGGATCGTTGACGGCGAGGCAGACGATGGTGTCGACGCCCTTGGCCTTGATGGCCTCGGCCTGCTGGACGAAGCCCGGCAGGTGCTTGGCCGAGCAGGTGGGCGTGAAGGCGCCGGGCAGCGAGAACAAAACCACCTTCTTGCCCTTGAAGATCTCGTCGGTGGTGATCTCCTGCATGCCGTTGTCGGTCAGGTGCTTGAGCGTGACCGAGGGGATGGCGTTGCCGACCTTGAGCGTCATGGTTGTGTCTCTCCCTGGGAAATATCGATTGTGTCCCTGAACCGGTTCTAACCGCGCCGCCGGATGCCCGCAAGCCCGACGGAGGCCGGTCCGGTGCAGTAATCAGGGGCGCTTGCCGGCTTTGTCCAGGGCGTCCAGCACGGCGCCGGACGTGAGAAGCTCCGGCAGCGCGATGCCGTCCGGCGCGCCGGGACCGTAGACGATGTTGAAGGGGATGCCGTAGCGGCCGTGCGCGGCAAGGTAGGCGGCGATGCGCTCGTCCGGCCGCGTCCAGTCCGCGCGCATGGCGACGACGTCGCCGTCCAGGCGCTTGGCGACCTCGCCACGGTTCATCACCAGCTTCTTGTTGGCCTGGCAGGTGATGCACCAGTCGGCGGTGACGTCGACGAACACGGTGCGCCCGTCCGCCACGAGCGTGCCGATCGCCGCCTCGTCGAACGGCTTCCAGGAGGTCGCGACGACCGGGGCGGCATCGGCACCGCCGCCGAACTGCACGGGTACGATGAAGGCGGCCAGCGCGAGCAGCCCGGCGAACGCCGGCCCGGCCCAGCGCATGCCGGCCGCCAGCCGCCGGCCGAGCCAGAGCGCCAGCACCAGCGCCGCCATCAGCGCGGCGACGAGGCCGGCCACCGCCTCCCCCGCCTGCACGGCCATGACGCTGAGCAGCCAGACGCCGGTCAGCGCCAACGCGGCGCCGAGCACACGGCGCAGCGCCACCATCCAGCGCCCCGGCCGCGGCAGGTGCCGGGCCACCGACGGGAAGGCCGCCACCAGCAGGTACGGCAGCGCCAGCCCAACGCCCAGCGCCGTGAAGATGGCGAACACCTCCAGCGGCCCGTTGGCCAGCGCGAAGCCGACGGCGGTGCCGAGGAACGGCGCCGAGCATGGCGTCGCCAGCAGCGTGGCGAAGGCGCCGGTGGCGAACTGCCCACCGTAGCCGTGCCCCTCCGTCCCGCCCGCCGTGTCGGCCAGGAAGCGCGGCAGCGGGATCTCGAACAGGCCCCACAGGTTGGCGGCGAACAGCGTGACCAGCACCACCATGAAGACGAGGAACAGCGGCTGCTGGAACTGGATGCCCCACCCCACCGCCGCGCCCGCCGCCTTCAGCCCCACCATGGCGCCGGCCAGCACCAGGAAGGAGGCGAGGATGCCCGCCGCCGAGGCCAGGAAGCCAGCCCGCACCCGGTGCCGCGGCGAATCGCTGTGCGCCACCACGGACAGCATCTTCAGCGACAGCACCGGCAGCACACAGGGCATCAGGTTGAGGATCAGCCCGCCGAGCAGCGCCACCGCCAGCATCGCCGGCAGGGTCGCCGGCAGGGTCGCCACCGGGGCCAGCGCGCTGCCGCCGGCGGGACGGACGGCGCCGGCCTCCATCGGGCGCTGCGCTTCCATGGCGCGTGCGCCGTCCACCAGGGTCAGGGTCGCCGCACGGCCGGTCAGCGGCGGATCGATCGCGGCCTCCGCCGCCTCCAGCCGCAGGACGGCGGTGCGGCCACCGTCGGTGAGGCGCACCGTCGGGGCCTTGAAGATCACCGGCGGGTCGGTCTCGACGAACAGGTCCGGATTGGCGAAGGGCTCGCGCGCCGCCGCCTCCACCTCCAGCACCACGCCCTGCGTGCGCACGGCGCGGATCTCCAGGCCGGCGGCGCGGCCGTCGTCGGGCACGGTGTTCCGGGCGCGCGAGACGGCGTTGGCCTCCGGCCCCGGCGCGGCCGGGCCGGCCGGCAGCGACAGCGCCACGTCCACGCGCTGCGGCACGCAGATCTCCGAGCACACCAGCAGGTCGAGCCCGGCCTTCAGCTCCATCGGCTTGCCCGGCTCCGCCGGCACGGCGTTGACCGGGAACGTCACCGCGCCGTCGTAGCCGATCGTCTCGATCCCCAGCAGGGTCATGCGATGCGGCGCCGGGTAGGACAGCTCGGCATCCTTCAGGTTGGTGGAGCCGGTCCATTCCACGCGCGGCGGCAGCCCGGCGTCGCCGGGGGAGCGCCAGTAGGTCTTCCACCCCTTGTCCAGCCGCACCTCCAGCGCCAGAGGCACGCCGGCGAGGTCGCCAACCCCCTCCACCGCGGACATCAGGCGCGCCTCGACCGGCCCGCCGCGCACCACAGGTCCCGATGCCGCAAGGGCCGCGCCGGACACGAGGACGGAAACCCACGCCAGCAGGCCCGTCAGCAAGGGAGAGGCAAACCTTTTCATCGCTTCACGTGTTGTCACATCAGTAAGGAAACGGTGACGGGCCGCCGCTATAATCCGTGACAAGCCGTGGCCCGTGCTGTCACACTTGCCTTACGGCGGCCGCGGGGTCCGGATAATACCGGACTTTCCGCCAAGGAAAGAAGGATAACCGCCCATGCCGCTCGTGACCAAGTCCCCTGAGTACCTGACCGGACAGTTGCTCATCGCGATGCCCGGCATGATGGATCCGCGCTTCCAGCGCACGGTCATCTATATGTGCGCTCACAACGAAGACGGCGCCATGGGGCTGGTCGTAAATAAATTGTTCGGCTCCATCACCTTCCACGACCTGCTGGAGCAGCTCGGCCTGGAGGACGTCAAGGGGGCGGCCAACATGCCCGTGCACTACGGCGGGCCGGTCGAATCGGGGCGGGGTTTCGTGCTGCACTCCACCGACTACGTGCGCGACGGCACGCTGATGGTGGACGACGACGTGGCGTTGACCGCCACCATCGACATCCTGCGCGCCATCGCCGAGGACCGCGGGCCCAGGCAGTCGATCCTGCTGCTGGGTTATGCCGGCTGGGGTCCCGGCCAGCTCGACCAGGAGATCCAGCAGAACGGCTGGCTGACCGCGCCGTGCGACGACAAGCTGCTGTTCGACAAGGACCTGGACGCCAAGTGGGAGCGCTCCATCGCCACCCTGGGCGTCAGCCTCTCCATGCTCTCCGGCGAGGCCGGCCACGCGTGACGCGGGTGCATCCCCTTGCACACGATCGCGTGTCGGTGGTATTGTCGGAACTGAGATCGCGGCCGGAGGCGTCATGGATCCCGAACTGAAGTCCATGCTGACGTTGCTGCTCGACAAGGTCGAGCGCATCGAGGCCAGCAACGCGCGCCTGGAAGCGACGACGGCACGCCTGGAAGCCACGACGGAACGCCTGGAAGCCACGACGGAACGCCTCGACGCCAGGACAGAACGCCTGGAAGATGAACAGCGTCAGATCAAGGAAATGATCGGCGTCGTCCGCCTGAAGGAGATCGGCCGCCTGGACGGCCGCATCGACCAGCTCGCCATGGACGTGGCGCTGGGGCGCAAGCCGGACGCCGCCTGACGGCCTTATCCGCCGAGCCGTCGTAGGTTGGGTTTGAACCCAACACCCCCGCACCGCGAAGGCGTTGGGTTTGCGCTGACGCTTAACCCAACCTACCGTACACGCGCCATTCCCTACGCCGTCTGCGCGGCCTGGAGGGCGACGCCGCGGGCTTGCATGAACTCGGCGCAGCGGTCCACGAGCTGGCTGCCGACGTACACCGCCCAGCCGCTCTGGAAGCCGGCTGGCTCGTAGCGCAGGTCGATGCGCCGGGCGCCGGTCCGCAGCGAATAGTGAAGGGTGGTTTCTTGCGTCCAAACGGGCTTTTCGGTCATGTTCGCACCAATCGCGTCGTTCGTTTGTTTCCCGGATGGTGGCCCGAAGAGGTTAAACGTTGCTTAAGGTTACAAAGCCACCGATTGGGGAAAAGGTATTAGACGCCGGCCGTCCGCGCTGTTAACCACGCCACTCCTCGCGCAGGATCGCGTACAGCACGTGGTCGCGCCACGCGCCGTCGATGCGCAGGTAGCCGCGGGCATAGCCCTCGTGCGTGAAGCCCACCTTCTCCAGAAGGCCGCGGCTCGCCTCGTTGGTGGGCAGGCAGGCGGCCTCGACGCGGTGCAGGCCCAACTGCCCGAAGGCGAAATCCAGCACCAGCCGCGTGGCGCCGGAAACGTAGCCGCGCCGCGCGTGGGGTTGCCCGACCCAATAGCCCAGCGTCGCCATCTGGGCCACGCCACGCCGCACGTTGGACAGGCCCAGCCCGCCCACCAGCGCGTCGCTGCCGCGGTCGAAGACCAGGAAGCTGTACGCCTCGTCGTCGCGCCATTCCTGCGCCTGCCGGCGCAGGCGGCGGGCGAAGGCGGAGCGGGTCAGCGCGTCCGCCGGCCATGTCGGTTCCCATGGCGTCAGGAAACCGCGGCTGGCCGCCCGCAGGTCGGCCCACTCCCGCCAATCGCGCGGCAGCGGCGGGCGGATGTAGCACGACGGCCCGTCCAGCCGCACGGCCGGCGGGCTTATCAGCCCGCCACCCAGCAGGCGGATCATGGCGCCCCCTTAGGCGAGGCGGGCCCGGATGCGCTCATAGTCCTCCAGGCGCTGCGTGGGCCCCAGGGCCGCCACGGTGGGGCGCGACAGGCGCAGCCGGCGGGCGGCCCGCATCACCGCGTCGCGGTCGACGGCGTTGATGCGGGTGACGATCTCCTCCACCGGGATCGGCCGCCCGTAGACAAGGAGCTGCTGGCCGAGCTGTTCGCAGCGCGACATGGTGCTTTCCATCGCCATCAGCGTGCCGGCCTTCATCTGGGCGCGGGCGCGGGCCAACTCGTCCTCGCTGACATCCTGGCCGACCTTGACCAGCTCCTCGCAGACGACGGGCAGCAGCTCGCTCACCTCCTCCTCGCCGGTGCCGGCGTAGACGCCGAACAGGCCACCGTCGCGGTAGCCGCCGGTGAAGGTGTAGATGGAGTAGACCAGCCCGCGCTTCTCCCGCACCTCCTGGAACAGGCGGGACGACATGCCGCCGCCCAGCAGCGTGGACAGCACGGAGTGCGCGTAGAAGTCCGGGTCGTGCACCCCCACCCCGTCGAAGCCGAGGACGAGGTGCATCTGCTCCAGGTCGCGCTCCTCGCGGAAGTCGCCGCCGCGGTACTGCGCCGGCTCGACCTCCGGCAGCACCGTGGCGGGCAGCCCGGCGAACGCCCTGGTCGCCAGTTCCACCAGCCGGTCGTGCTCGATGCGGCCGGCGGCGGCCAGCACCACCGACGGGCCGGCGTAGTGCCGGGCGAGGTAGTCGACCAGCGCGCCGCGCGGCAGGTTCCCGACGATCTCCGCCGAGCCCAGCACCGGCCGGCCGATCGCCTGGTCCGGGTAGGCGGTGGTCTGGAAGTGGTCGAAGATGATGTCGTCCGGCGTGTCGGCCGCCTGGCCGATCTCCTGCAGCACCACCGTGCGCTCGCGCGCCAGCTCGCCGTCGTCGAGGACGGAGTGCTGGAGCATGTCGGCGATGATGTCGAGCGCCAGCTCGGTATCCTCGTGAAGCACCTTGGCGTAGTACGCCGTGTGCTCGCGCGTGGTGTAGGCGTTGAGCTGGCCGCCGACGTTCTCGATCTCCTCGGAGATGCGGAAGGCCGAGCGGCGCTTGGTGCCCTTGAACAGCATGTGCTCGACGAGGTGGGCGACGCCGTTCACCGACGCCGCCTCGTTGCGCGTGCCCACCCCGACCCAGCAGCCCAGCGACACGGTCTGCACGTCGGGCATGGTGTCGGTGGCGACGCGCAGCCCGTTCGGCAGCGTGGTCACGCGGACCTGGCTCATGCCGCCTCCTGCGCGGCGCGGGCGCGGGCGGTGACATAGGCCTGGACGGCCGTGATGTCGTTGGGCAGCACCGACAGCTTCTCCTCGCGCTCGTACAGGTCGGACAGGCGCGGTGGCAGCACCGGCCGGCGGCCGGTGGCCTTCTCCACGGCGTCGGGGAACTTGGCCGGGTGCGCGGTGGCCAGCACCACGAGCGCCGTGTCGGCCGGCACCTTGGCCGCCGCCTGCGCCGCTTTGGCCGAGGCGACGCCGACCGCCGTGTGCGGGTCGACGGTGTAGCCGCCGGTGGTGCGCCACGTCTCGGCGATGGTCGCCATGGTGGCGTCCTCGTCCACGCGGAAGCCGGCGAAAAGGGACAGGGCCTGGGCCAACTGGGCGTCGGTGACGCTGAAGCGGCCTTCGGCGCGGAAGCGGCGCATCGTCTCTTCCACCTTGGCGCCGTCACGGCCGTGCAGGTCGAAGAGCAGGCGCTCGAAGTTGCTTGAAATCTGGATGTCCATGCTGGGGCTTAAAGTAGGCATGACGGGCAGCATCGCCATGGTCCCGCTGTCGAAAAAGCGCGCCAGGATGTCGTTGGAATTGGAGCCCACCACCAGCGTCTCCACCGGCAGCCCCATGGAGCGCGCGGCGTAGGCGGCGTAGACGTTGCCGAAGTTGCCGGTCGGCACGACGAAGGCCACCTTGCGGTCCGGCGCCCCCAGCGCCGCCGCCGCGGCGAAGTAATAGACGATCTGGGCCATGATGCGGGCCCAGTTGATGGAGTTCACCGCCGACAGGTTCAGCCGGTCGCGGAAATCCGTGTCGTTGAACATGGCCTTCACCATGTCCTGGCAGTCGTCGAAGGTGCCTTCCAGCGCGATGTTGTGAACGTTGGAGGACAGCACGCTGGTCATCTGCCGGCGCTGCACCTCGGACGTGCGGCCCTTCGGGTGCAGGATGAAGATGTCGACGTTCTGGCGGTCGCGGCACGCCTCGATGGCAGCCGAACCGGTGTCGCCGGAGGTGGCACCGACGATGGTCACCCGCTCGCCCCGCTTGGCCAGCACGTGGTCGAACAGGCGGCCCAGCAGTTGCAGCGCCACGTCCTTGAAGGCCAGCGTCGGCCCGTGGAACAGCTCCAGCACCCAGGTGCGCTGGTCGAGCTGGACGAGCGGCGTCACGGCGCGGTGGTCGAAGCTGCCGTAGGCGTCCTCGACCAGCGCGCGGAACTCGGATTCGGGGATGGCGCCGCCCAGGAAGGGCAGCATGACGCGCACCGCCACCTCGGTGTAGGGCAGGCCGCGCATGGCGCGGATGTCGTCCGCCGAGAACTGCGGCCACGTCTCCGGCACGTAGAGGCCGCCGTCGCGGGCGAGACCAGTGAGAAGGACGTCCTCGAAGCCCAGGGCCGGGGCCGCGCCCCGCGTGCTGATGTAGCGCACCGCTGAAAACCTTCCGCCAATGAAGGCGGCAAAAGTAGCGACTCGCCCGCCCGTTCCGCAAGCGGATCAGGCGACCGGGAGGCATGTCGCAGCGGCCGAAGACCACACCCGCCCCGTCTATCGTTCGGAGTATGCTGTCGCCGCACCGGATGGCGGCGGGAGGCGGACATGGCAGGCACGTGCACGAGGACATCCCTGGCGGCATTCCTGCTGCTCGCAGCCTCCCCCTCCGGCGCCGCCGGGACCGCGACCGCCACCGGCATTCCGGGCTTGGTGGTGCTCGGCACGGCGAGCGCCGAATCGCTGCTGGAGGCGTTCAAGACCATCTACGACACCACGCAGGTCAACCCGCCGTTCGAGCTGGGGACGACCGCCACCGTGGTGCGCACCACCCTGCCCTTCGTTGCCATCCGCAGCTACGTCGCGCCGCGGGATTCATCGGACAAGGCCGGGCAGACCGGTGGCTGGATCATGCCGATCGCCGAGATGCGCGGGTTGACGCGCGCGCAGATCCTCGACCGCTGGGCGCTGCCGGTCTACCGCGACGGCACGCGCAACAACCGGATCACGCTGGTCGTCGTCCCCGCCGGCGTGTCGTTCTGGAGCGGCACCGCCGGCCCGATCACCAACGCCGTCGACGGCACCGGCGCCTGGGGCCAGGGCGGCGGCATCCAGTACTACGTCGGCTGGGGTGCGGCGGGCGTGCGGGGCTATCAGGTTCCGCTGGCGAACTACACCGTCACCGGCGGCGCCGACCCCGGCCCGGTGCTGGTCTACGGCCCGCGCCTGACCGGCGGGGCGAAGGCCGTCGGCGCCTATCTCGACGGGCTGCCCGTCAGCGCCTACAGCGACCTGGACCGGGCGCTGCTGACGCTCGACGTGCTCAACCTGTCGAACCCGGCCGATGCGGCACCGCTGCAGGCCGCCGTCCGCCAGTTGAGTCCGGAACGCTACGGCGCGCTGCCATACGTCCTGGACCACCAGCGCACGCTGTTCCTCGACGCCCTCGGCCAGCACGGCGACGGCCAGCGGGCGATGGTGGCGCCGGGCCTCGGGGTGTGGGCACGCGCCATCGGCTCCTCGGCCCGGTTCGACAGCTCCGACGACGTGACCGGCTACCGCTCGGCCACCTGGGCCGGCATGGCGGGAGCGGACTACCGCGTCAACGATGCCCTCACGCTCGGTATCGGCGGCGCCTACCTGACGAGCCGGCTGGACTGGCACGACGCCGCGTCCAGCCGCGGCCGGATCGACACGGCGATGCTCGGCGTCCACGCCACCTGGACGCTGAGCACCGTGTTCCTGAACGGCCTGCTGGCCGGCGCCACGAGTTGGGGCGACGTCGACCGCCGCATCGGCGTGGCCGACGGCGGCCTGCTGCCCGGCGTATCCACCGCCATCGACCGCGCCGCCAAGGGCAAGCCGACGGCGAACGCCGTCACCGCCCGGCTCGATGCCGGCACCACGTTCATGCTGGACGGCGTGCGGGTGCAACCCTTCGCCGGCCTGCAGTACGCCCACCTCGACCGCCGCGCCTTCACCGAGAGTGGTGCGGACAGCCTGAACCTCGCCGTGGAGCGTTGGAGCGGGCACAGCCTGCGCGCGCGCCTCGGCGTCGCCGCGTCGCACGACATCGGCACGGCCGGGCCGCTGGCGTGGTCGCTGGACGGACGGCTGCTGTGGAGCCAGCGCCTCTCCGCCGCCTCGGCCGGCATCACGGCCGGCCTCGCCGGGCAGCCGGGCTCCTTCGCCGCGCCGACGGCCAAGGAGTCGCCCTGGAGCCTGCAGCCGGCCCTCGGCCTCGCCGCACACTTCACCGGCGGGCACCTGTACGTGCGCTACGAGGGTGACCTGCGCCGGGGGTACGGCGCGCATGCCGGCGTGGCGGGCGCCGCGCTGGCGTTCTGATCCCCTTGCGTTCTGATCCCCTTGCGTTCTGATCCTGGGAGCGCCGCGCACGGTCACTTGCATTTTCGGACGTGCCCCGGCATCAGTTCGGCCGCACGCGCCGGAACCGCAGAGGACCGTTCCCCATGTCCGCCAACCTCGACGGCGTCAGCGCCAAGGACAAGATCCGCCTGCTGGCGCTGACCGCCGGCATGGAGTTCTACACCATCGTCGCGGCGACGGTGGCGATCATGACGTCGAACTCGGTGTCGTTCGTCACCAACCTGCTGATCGCCGTCAACGGCTTCATCGCCACCGGCATCTCGCTGTACACGGTGAAGAAGATGTCGGCCGGCAAGGACGGCCGCTACGCCTACGGCTTCGGCAAGCTGGAGACGGTGTCGGGCCTCGCCGTCGCCTCCACCATGATCATCTCGATCCTGGTGATCGGCTACGAGACGGTGGAGCGCCTGTTCCACCCGGTGGACGTCGAGGGTGGCACCATCGGCCTGATCATGACCGGCGTCTCGGCGGTGATCTCGACGTGGCTGTGGGTGAAGAACTACCGCGTCAGCCGCAAGGAGCCGTCGCCGATCTTCGATTCCGTCTGGCGGCTGTGCCGGCAGGGCGCCATCGAGGACTTCCTGATCATCTTCGCCGTCGGCTGCGGCCTCGTCTTCCGCGACAG
>DASPIO010000091.1:0-3687 GCA_035629155.1 Azospirillum sp.
GTCCTTCACCATCTGGCAGAGGTGGTCGAGCGTCACGTAACTGGACGTTGCCGTGTTGTAGAGCCGCCGGTTGGCGTACTTCTTGATCGTGATGGGGGCGGACTTCTGTTCTTCCTTCTCGGCCATCGCGGTCTCTTTCAAATGGGGTCCGGCGGAAATCTGTTCCGACTCTAGAACTACGACAAGCCGGGCAGCGTGGCAAGCATCCTGCCGTAATGTAGGGCGATTGCCACTGGAAGCGTCCGTTTCACGGCGGCGATGCGCGCTCTGGTCAAGGCCGCGGTATACCTCATATACTGTCGGACATGGCCGAATCCACCGACTCCGACGTTCCCACCCTGGACACGCTGGCGCGCCGCTACCTCGACCTGTGGCAGGAGCAGTGGGCGGCGCTGGCCGCCGACCCGACTGTTGCGGAGAACCTCGCCCGCGCGTTCCAGATGATGGGGCAGGGGGCCGCATCGCTGGCGCCGTTCGTCCTCGGGCCCGCCGGGTTCGCCTTCGGCGGCACGCCGGGCACCGGCTGGGATCCGCGTCCACCGCCCAACCCCGCGCAATACCACGCATGGCCGCAGAATCACGCCCCGACCGCCCCATCCCCCGCCAAGGGGCAGGACCATGACCGTGGAACAGATGTCGGAAAAACCACCGCCGCGCCAGGGACCGCGCCCGCTGGGCCTGCACCTGTCCACGGTGACGGCGACCCTGCTGAGCTCCTGCGCCGCATTGCAGCCCTCGAGGAGCGGCTCGCTGCCGTGGAAGCCCCACCTCGCGGAGCGGGCGGCCGATCTGCGAAGGCAGATCGCCGCGGCCGACCCGGACGCGCTGGCCAGGGCGGTTGACCGCGAAGCGCGGGTCCGCCTCGACCGCGTGCTGACGGGGATCGAGCGCTACCGCCACCACCCCTACCGCCGCGACCTGCCGGATCCGCCCGCGGTGTGGGCGGAGGGGAACAGCCGCCTGCTCGATTACGGCCCCGAAGGAGGGCGGCCGGTGCTGTTCGTGCCGTCGCTGGTCAACCGCCATTACATCCTCGACCTGTCGGCGTCCAAAAGCCTTGTGCGCTGGCTGGCCGCGCGGGGGATCCGGCCGTTCCTGCTGGACTGGGGGCCGGTCGGCCCGCTGGAGCGGCGCTTCACGCTGACCGACTACATCGCCGGCCGGCTGGAGCGCGCGCTGGACCACGTGGCGGCGCGCGCCGGGCGGCCGGTGCCGGTGGTCGGCTACTGCATGGGCGGGTTGCTCACCACGGCGCTGGCGTTGCGCCGGCCGCGCGACGTCGCCTCGCTGACGCTGATGGCCACGCCCTGGGACTTCCACGCGGAGGACGCTGCCACGGCGCGCCGCGCCGCTGCCTTTTTCCAGCCCTTCGGACCGCTGCTGGACGCCTGGGGCGAGTTGCCGGTGGACGCCATCCAGGCGCTGTTCGCCCAGCTCGACCCGCTGCTGGCCTTGAAGAAGTTCAGCCAGTTCGCCCGCATGGCCCCCGACAGCCCGGCCGCCGTCGCCTTCGTGGCGCTGGAGGACTGGCTCAACGACGGCGTGCCGCTGGCGGCGGCGGTGGCGCGCGACACGCTGGCCGGCTGGTACGGGCGCAATGACACGGCACGCGGAAACTGGCTGGTCGCCGGCCTGCCGGTCGATCCCGCGCGCGTGGCGGTGCCCACCCTGGCGCTGATCCCCGAGCGCGACCGCATCGTGCCGCCGGCCTCCGCCACGGTTCTGGCTCTAACCATTCCGGGTGCGCAAATGATTATGCCCCCACTCGGCCATATAGGCATGGTGGTAAGCGCCGGAGCGGAGACGGGCGTATGGCGTCCCCTGGCCGAATGGCTTAATGCGGCAGGATAGCCCGCCACGGACGGGCGCCTTGCATTGGCGGTATGTTGGCCCTAAGGTGGCGTGTCTCCTGACTGCTACACAGCTCTCATAATAAAACTGTCAAATCTGAGGAGCGTCAACATGACAGAGGTTGTTATCGCCGGTGCCGTGCGCACGGCCATCGGTGCCTTCAATGGCGGCTTGAGCTCGGTCCCGGCGCATTACCTGGGCGAGGTCGCCATCCGTGAGGCGCTGGCGCGCGCGAAGACCGAGGCCGGCGAGGTCACGGAGGTCATCCTGGGCCAGATCCTGGCCGCTGGCCAGGGCCAGAACCCGGCCCGTCAGGCCGCCGTGAACGCCGGCATCCCGGTCGACAAGACCGCGTTCGGCATCAACCAGCTGTGCGGCTCGGGCCTGCGCACGGTGGCGCTGGGCTACCAGGCGATCCGCAACGGCGATGCCGACGTCATGGTGGTCGGGGGCCAGGAGAGCATGAGCCAGGCGCCGCACGTCATGCACATGCGCAACGGCGTCAAGATGGGCACGGCCGAGTTCCTCGACACCATGCTCAAGGACGGCCTGTGGGACGCCTTCCACGGCTACCACATGGGCAACACGGCCGAGAACGTGGCGCAGAAGTGGCAGCTGACCCGCGAGGAGCAGGACGCCTTCGCCGCGGCCTCCCAGCAGAAGGCCGAGGCGGCCATGAAGTCCGGCCGCTTCAAGGACGAGATCGTCCCGGTCACCATCAAGGGCCGCAAGGGCGACGTGATCGTCGACACGGACGAGCATCCCAAGCACGGCACCACCCTTGAGTCGCTGGCCAAGCTGCGCCCGGCCTTCTCGAAGGACGGCACGGTGACCGCCGGCAACGCGTCGGGCATCAACGACGGCGCCGCCGCGCTGGTGCTGATGACGGCCGACAACGCGGCGCGCCGCGGCGTCACCCCGCTGGCCCGCATCGTGTCGTGGGCGACCGCCGGTGTCGATCCGGCGATCATGGGCACCGGCCCGATCCCGGCCTCCCGCCTCGCCTTGCAGAAGGCCGGCTGGAAGCCCGAGGACCTCGACCTGATCGAGGCGAACGAGGCGTTCGCCGCCCAGGCGCTGGCCGTCAACAAGGACCTGGGCTGGGACACCTCCAAGGTGAACGTGAACGGCGGCGCCATCGCGCTCGGCCACCCGATCGGCGCGTCGGGGGCCCGCGTGCTGGTGACCCTGCTGCACGAGATGCAGAAGCGCGACGCCAAGAAGGGCCTCGCCACGCTGTGCATCGGCGGTGGCATGGGCGTGGCGCTCTGCGTGGCGCGCGACTGATCCGGATGGCCGCGGGCCGCTTCGAGGGGAGCGGCCCGTGGCGCCCGAACCAACGGACGTAATCAGAAACTGGGGGAGGAGCCAATGGCTCGAGTTGCAGTTGTCACCGGTGGTACGCGCGGTATCGGCGAGGCGATCTCGGTCGGCCTGAAGAACGCCGGCTACACGGTCGCCGCCAATTACGCCGGCAACGACGAGGCCGCCAAGGCCTTCACGGCGCGCACCGGCATCCAGGCCTACAAGTTCGACGTGTCGGACTTCGCCGCCTGCAAGGAAGGCTGCGAGAAGATCGCGGCCGAACTGGGTCCGATCGACGTGCTGATCAACAACGCCGGCATTACCCGCGACACGGTCATCCACCGCATGACGCCGGAGCAGTGGGAGGCGGTGATCGCCACCAACCTCACGTCCTGCTTCAACATGTGCCGCAACGTGATCGACGGGATGCGCGAGCGCGGCTTCGGCCGCATCGTCAACATCGGCTCGGTGAACGGCCAGGCCGGCCAGTACGGCCAGGTCAACTACGCCGCCGCCAAGTCGGGCATCCAC
>DASPIO010000092.1:0-17898 GCA_035629155.1 Azospirillum sp.
GGCTGCTCCTTGTCGACCAGGGCTTTCAGCGCCTTGGCGACGGCGAGCGGCTGCAGCTCGGCGTCGGTGTGCACCAGGATGCCGCGATCGGCGCCCATGGCCAGCGCGGTGCGGATGGTCTCCTGGCAGGCGGTGGGGCCCAGGGAGACGGCGATGATCTCGCTGGCGGTGCCGGCCTCCTTGAGGCGCACCGCCTCTTCGACGGCGATCTCGTCGAAGGGGTTCATGGAGAACTTGACGTTGGCGGTCTCTACCCCGGAACCGTCCGCCTTCACGCGGATCTTCACGTTGTAGTCGACCACCCGCTTCACGGGCACGAGGATCTTCATGGGTGTGTTTTCCCTCCTTGATGGATTACTCGGCGGCCATGCGCCGCACCGGCGCCGCTTCGACCGGCAGGGATTGCGGGTGCCAGTCGGCGACGAAGTCGGGCATCGGCGGGCTTTCGGCCGGCAGGCCCAGCGCCGCCACCACCTCGGCCGTGGGCACGGGCTTGCCGCTGGCCAGGAAGACGCCCTGCATCACCGCGACGGCCGCCGTGCCGGTCGCGGCTTCGACGCGGTGTTCGATGAAGATCCACTTCTCGTCCCAGCACAGCACGCGGCTGACCAGGTCGAAGCGCTGGAAGGGCCTGAGGGAACGGCGGAAGCGGACGTTGACCGCGCCCAGCACCGTCGTCCAGCGCCGCTTCAGCATGACGCGCCCGAGACCCGTGCGCACCAGCAGGTCGATCCGCCCCAGGTCCATGACGCTGTGGTAGCGGGCGTTGGTCATGTGCAGGTTGAAGTCGAGATCGGTCGGCCACACGCGCAGGCGCAGGCGCCCCGGCTCGGTCAGGCCCAGTCGCCGGCCGGACAGCGTGGCCCCGAACAGCGCGGCCAGCACCACCGACACCAGACGGAACAGCAGATTCATCGCACCCTCGCATCGTCTCCGGGATCGCGGAGCCCGCCGGAGGGCGCGTCGGCGTCCCCTGGGCTCAGGCCCCGTCGGGTTTGGCGCCGCGCTCGCCCACGGCGGCCAGCACCTGTTTCTCGATCTCTTCCAACTCGGCCACCGTCGCGTCGATGTCCTGGCGCTGCAGGGCAAGCTCGCCCAGGCGGTGCCGGACCCGGCCGAGCAACAGCTTGAGCTGCCCGACGTTGCCGCGGTCGACGTTGTAGAGATCCAGGTATTCCTTGATCTCCGCCAACGAGAAGCCAAGGCGCTTGCCCCGCAGGATGAGCTTCAGCCGCGCCCGGTCGCGCTTGGTGTAGACGCGGTTGTTGCCGACCCGGTTGGGCGACAGCAGCCCCTTCACCTCGTAAAAGCGCAGGGCGCGGGGCGTGATGCCCAGTTCCTCGGCAAGCTGGTTGACCGAATAGAGCTCTTCCATCGCAGGGCGCCTTCGTTCGCGGGGCCCGGCGGCATCATATGACCTAAACGTCACAAGACTGCCGCTGGGTTACCCGCTGTTCCTAGCACACCATTGCGCGAAGTCCAAGACGCCCTTTCGCCCCCTACCCCTCCACCTTGCCCTTTGCCTCGGCCACCAGTTCCTTCTTGGACAGCTTGCCGACGGCCGTCTTGGGCAATTCGGCGCGGAACTCGATGTGCTTCGGCATTTCGATGCGCGAGATCTTGTCGGCCAGGAAGGCCTTCAACTCGTCCGCCGTCAGGCTGGCGCCGGGCTTCACCTGCACGAAGGCCTTGGGCGTCTGGCCGCGGTAGTCGTCGGGCAGGCCGATGACGCAGGCCGCCACCACGTCCGGGTGCAGGTAGATCGCCTCCTCGATCACCCGCGGGTAGACGTTGTAGCCGCCGCAGATGATCAGGTCCTTCAGCCGGTCGAGCAGGAAGACGTAACCGTCCTCGTCGATGGTGCCGACGTCGCCGGTGCGCAGGAAGCCGTCCGGGCCGATGACGCGCGCCGTCTCGTCCGGGCGGCGCCAGTAGCCGGCCATGACGTTCGGGCCCTTCAGCACCAGTTCGCCCTTCTCGCCGGGCGGCAGGACGCGCGAGGGGTCCTCCATGTCGCGGATCTCGACCGTCACGCCGGGCAGCGGCAGGCCGATGGAGCCCTCCTTGTTGATCCCCGTCAGCGGGTTGGAGTTGCACACCGGCGACGCCTCGGTGAGGCCGTAACCCTCCACCAGCACGCAGCCGGTCATCGATTCGAACTGCCGCTTCAGCTCCAGCGGCAGCGGCGCCCCGCCCGAGATGCAGTAGCGGATGGAGGTCAGCGTGTACCTGGCCACGTCCGGGGCGGTGACCAGCGCCTTGTACATGGTGGGCACGCCGGGGACCAGCGTGGCGCGCCGCCGGGCGATGGTCTTCAGCACCTGCCTCACCTCGAAGCGCGGCAGCAGGATCAGCTCCGCCCCCGCCGCGATGCCCAGGTTCAGCACCACCGTCATGGCGAAGACGTGGAAGAACGGCAGCGCCGCCAGCACCCGTTCCTCCCCGTCCTTCATGGCGAGGAACCACGACTTCACCTGCAGAAGGTTGGCCGACAGGTTGGCGTGCGTCAGCATCGCCCCCTTGGGCACGCCGGTGGTGCCGCCGGTGTACTGCAGCACGGCGATGTCCCGCACCGGATCGATGCGCACCGGCGTGGGTGCGCCGTCGTTGGCGAGCAGCGTCTCGAACGGCACGTGCCGTTCGTCCAGCGGGATGTCGGCCAGCTCGCTGCGCTTCAGGACGCGGAACAGCAGGCCCTTCACCGTCGGCAGGATGTCGGTCATCCTGCCGACGATGACCCGCTTCAGCCGCGTGCGGTCCAGCATCAGGCCGACGCGCGGGTACACCTGCTTGAGGTCGAGGGTGACCATCAGGTCGGTCTCGGAATCCTTGATCTGGTGCTCCAGCTCCCGCTCGACGTAGAGGGGGTTGTAGTTCACCACCGTGCCGCCGGCCTTCAGCACGGCGAAGAAGCAGACCACGTAGAACGGCGTGTTCGGCAGGCACAGCCCGACCTTGACGCCGGGGCCCACGCCCAGCGCCTGGAACCCCTTGGCGGCGCGGTTCACCAGATCGGCGACCTCGGCGTAGGTATAGCGCCGCCCCAGGAAGTCCAGGCAGGGGCGCGCGGGGAACCGGCTGGCCGCCTCGTCGAACACGGTGCCCATCGCCCTGGGCACGATGGGCATGGCCCAGTCGATGCCGGGCGGGTAGGCCTTGAGCCAGGGCTGCTGCGTCTCTCCGGCCGTCGGCGTGAGCCCGGCGCGGGCAAGGCTGTCGGTCATGGGTCCGCTCTCCTCGCGTGGCCGGGGTTCAGCGGCGCAGCGCGGCGCGGGAGGGGATACCGATTCCGGGTGTCCTGGACGTGATCATGTTCGCTCCCCTTTTTCATTGTCGGTCCCGGCGTTCCCGCCGGTGCAGCGCGGTGTCGCGTCGCAATGTTCGCTTTATGATGTTGACGTAAGCGTAAAGCATCCCTACTGTCAAGTGCGTACCGCACGAACTTTCAGCACACGAACTTCGGAGGATCCGTCATGGTCGATGACCTGGTCAGCACCATCCAGTCCCGCTCCGCCGACCTGCGCGGGTTGGGGGCGAAGGTGCGCTTCGCGCTCGGCGGCCCCGGCGACATGATCCTGGTGGATGGCCGCGCGACACCAGTCACCGTCACGCGCGCCGACGCCAACACGGGTGACGACGCCGACTGCACCATCCGCATGACGCCCGAGAACCTGAACAAGCTGATCAACGGCCAGCTCAACCCCATGCTGGCTTTCACCATGGGCAAGCTGAAGGTGGAAGGTTCCATGGGCGTGGCGCTGAAGCTGGCCTCTCTCCTGGAAGCGTAAGCCGTCTGGCCGATACGGCACGGCCTTGACCAATAGGTCATGAACCGTTAGTTTGCATGCACAATGGAGCGCGGGCCGGTACCAACCGGACCAAGCGCCAGTGTTGAAGACTGAGAGAACCGTTAGAGAACCAGAGACAGCGGACATCGACGAGACACGGGAACAACCCGGCCGCGGTGCCCGACGCTTTTCAGGGAGGGTTTATCGGCGCCTTATCCCGGCGCCGGTCGGACCGATGGGACCGGCGGCGGCGCCTTCACGGTGCGCCGCCGGTTTCGTTTTCGGGGTCCGGCTGGCGAGTGGTGTGCGCCAGACAGATCGTGTCGCTTGCAACTGCGTTGCGGCGGCCGTTGGGGCGGCAGGACGCCGCGCACCCGCCAATCGACAAACGCAATCGACAAACGATGTGATCCGCGTGGCGCAGTCCGCTAGCCGGTCGCGCAACTGACCTCATCCCATGCTTGAACGGTGAGGTGCCTGGCAATCCGGCCGTCCCGCAGATCGAGGGTCATCGCCGACATGACGTGGCACCCGTCCGGGTAGGCACACTCTTCGACGAAGGCGACGCGGTCCGGCCCGACAACCTCGTGCCCCACTCGGTGCGTCATGTCCCTGGCGCAAACATCGCGCCAGAAGGCCGCAATCGCCTCCTTGCCCGACAGCGTCATCGGCGAACTGGGCGGACGGTTGCGGTCCACGACCACCATCTCGGCATCATTGGCGTAGAGCCGGACCAGGGTGGCGGCGTCGCTGTGTTCGAGGGCTCGCTTCAGGTCACCAAAATCGAAGGTCGTGGTCGCGGATGCAGTCATGGCACACCCCCTTTCGGCGCAGGCGTACCAGGATATCCCTCCGGAAGCCGCACGTCCGCAGCGCGGATGGGTATCGGCAGGCCGCCGCCGCGTTCCGCGCTGCACGATGCCGCGCTTCGCCCCGCGACAAATGAGACCATCTGTAACGATACGGTCTGTTTGATTGGCCTCCTAGGATCCCAACCGCTTCAACCGTTGCGCCGGCTCCGGATGCGTAGCGTGGAAGGCGGCGTGCAGCGGGTCGCCGCCGGGCGCGTTGGCATTGGCGGCGTAAAGCTTCGCCAGCGCGCGGGACAGGGCCGCCGCGCTGGTGCGCCGGGCGGCGAAGGCGTCGGCCTGATACTCCCAGCCGCGCAGCACGCGCACCGCGATCGGCCGCAGGAACAGCCCGGCCAGCGGCAGCGCCAGGATGAACACCGCCAGCCGTTCGCCCGCGCTTTCCCCCAGCATCGGCCCGAGCGCGGCAAGGGTCGCGAAGGCGGCGAATCCCGTCACCGCCATCCCGCCCAGATACCGCGCCACGTGATGATGGCGGGCGTGCCCGGCCTCGTGCGCCACCACGGCCTCCACCTCGTCCTCCGCCAGCCGTTCCAGCAGCGTGTCGTGCAGCATGATCCGGCGCGCGGCACCAAAGCCGACCACGCTGGCGTTTGCCCGGCGCGTGCGGCGGGAGGCATCGACCACCCGCACCTCGGCCAGCCGCAGGCCGCAGCGCTCCAGCAATGCCTCCAGCCGCCCGGCCAGCCGCACATCGACCAGCGGCGTGCTGGTGTTCAGCAGGGTCGCGGCGACCAGCGGCTGCAGCGCCGTGCGCACGACCGCCACGGCAAACCACACGGTCCAGGCCAACAGCCACCACACCGGCCCGCCCGCAACCATCAGCCACGCCACCGCCGCCAGCACTGGCAGGCCGGGCACCGCCACCAGCAGCGCGCGCTTGCCCGCGTCGGCCAGGAACAGCCCCGGCGTGGCGCGGTTCAGCCCGTACCGCGCGTCGATTCCAAACACCCCGGCTGCCTGCACCGCCAGGCGCACGGCGCCGCGCAGTGTCACCACCACGACGGCCAGCGCCACCGCCCCGGCAACCGGCCCAGCCGCGCCGAACAGCCGGTCCAGCACCGGCACGCCTCCGCCCAGCAGCAGCGCCACCACCGCGCCTTCCGCCAGCGTGCCGGCAACGGTGAGCCGGGCGCGGGCGAGCGTCACGCCGATGGCGGTGCGCCCCGCCACCGCGTCCAGCCAGCCCTCCCCGGCCCCCGGGCGCCGCAGGTGCGCGGCCTGTCGCAGGTTCAGCCACACCAGCAGCGCCGTCCAGGCGACGGCGAGGGCAAGCAGGACGGCCGTCACGCCGGCACCTCCGCGCCGATGGATGCCAGCAGATGGCGCGGGTAGCGCGCCCCGCCGCGCACGAAGGCGGTGTAGACCTGCACCAGCGCGGCGCCGGCGGCCAGCCGTTCCTGCACGTCCCAGCTGCTGTGCACGCCACCCACGGAAATCACCGGAATCGGATCGAGCGCGGCGGCAACCGCCGCCAGCCGGCGCGGGCTGGCCGACACCAGGACGAGGCCGTCGACCTCGTGGACGTGCGCCGCGTGCACCGCCGCCGGCAGCGGCGTGCCCTCCTCCCCCGCGTGCATCTTGAGCGTCAGCGGCACGCGCCGGCCGGTGCCCTGCGCCTGCGCCGCCTGCTCCCGCTTCAGCCGGTCGAGCAGCGTGTCGAGCCCGGTGGGATCGTCGTCGCGCCGGAAGAAGGGGGAACTGAGATTGGCGGCGAGATAGTCGGCGCGATTCCAGCACGCCCGCAACGCCGCCGCGTAGTCGTCCACGACACCCGCGTCCAGCCCGTCGCGCCGGCTGCCGATGTTGACGCCGACCGGGCAGGCACGGTCGCGCGGAAGCCTGTGAGGCGTGCCGGGGGTCACCGTGCCGACCTCGACGAAACCGAAGCCGGCCGCCGCCAGCGCCTTCACCATGGCGCCCGAGCGGTCGAACCCGGCGGCGAGGCCCAGCGGGTTGGCGAAGTGCAGCCCCATGGCGCGCACGGGCAGGCGCGGCGCCGGCCGCTCCCCGTGCAGCACGTTCAGCGCGCGCACGCCGATCCCCGTGGCCACCGCGCTCAGCGCGTCCTTCCACCCCACCATTCCGCCCAATTCCCCGGCCGAACACCGCCGCATCCGGCTGCATGCAGTCGCGTCGCCGCCCATGCTCCCGACACGTGACTTTAGAGCTTCTCGCGGCATCTGCCAACTGTTGGGTGTGGACACTTTTCCTGCGCGTGACACGCGACGTGACACTCTACTGGAACAGGAACACGCCGTGCGCGCCGGCCACCATGAACACCAGCGTCGGCACCGACAGGACGGTGTTGGTGCGCGACGCCAGGAAGGTGACGCGGGTGCAGCGCAGCCGCTCTTCCAGCGGGGCATCGACGAAGCCCAGCACCTTTTTCTGGTGCGGCCACATGACGAACCACAGGTTCAGAACCATCAGCGTGCCGGTCCACGCCCCCAGCCCGATCACCGCGGACGGGCCGGAAAGCGTCAGCGCGTCGGCCAGTTCGCCGCGGTGCCAGAGCATGAACAGGCCGCTGGCCCAAACGAGCAGCGACGCATGGCGGAAGATGCCGTGCTCGCGCTTGGAGGCGGCGACGAACACGTCCCGCACGGCCGCCGCCGGATCGGCCGGCAGAACCCGGCGGTAGACCGGGTTGTGCACGACGTTGGACCAGTTGTGCCCCATCCAGATGATGACGCCGACGATGTGCAGCCAGCGCGCCGCCACGTCCAGAGCGAAAAGGTCCATCGCCGTACAGGCTCAGTCGTCGCCGGCGGCGGCGAGATTCTCCTGGCCGCGCTGGCGCATGTAGAGCGGCCGTTCGGTGCGCGGCCCCCGCACCCGCGCCGCCGCCACCGCCTCGTCGATCAGGTGGCGGTGCGGGGACTTGGTGCACACCGGGTCGGTGTTGGCGGCGTCGCCGGTCAGCATCAGGGCCTGGCAGCGGCAGCCGCCGAAGTCCTTCCCCTTCTCGTCGCAACTGCGGCAGGGTTCCTTCATCCAGTCGTCGCCCCGGAACTTGCGGAACGCCGGCGATTCCTTCCAGATCCAGTCCAGGCCGTGGTCGCGCACGTTGGGGAAGTCCAGCTCCTTGATCAGTCGCGCTTCCTGGCACGGCAGGGCCGAGCCGTCGGGCGCGATGGTCAGGTGGATGGAGCCCCAGCCGTTCATGCAAGCCTTCGGCCGCTCGCTGTAATAGTCGGGGATGACGAAGTAGATCTTCGGCTTGTTGCCCAGGCGTTCGCGCGCCCGCTTCACCACCTCTTCCGACTCCTCGAGCTGCTCGCGTGTCGGCAGCAGTTCGGAGCGGTTGAGGAGCGCCCAGTTGTAGTACTGGAGGTTGGCGAACTCGATGTACTCCACCCCAAGGTCGGCGGCGAGGTCGATGAAGGCCTGCGTCTGCCCGATGTTGTAGCGGCTGACCGGGACGTTCAGCACCATCGGGAAGCCCTGCGCCTTCAGCTCGCGCGCCACGGCGATCTTCTGGTCGAACACGTCGATGCCGACCATCGTCTCGTTCAGTTCGCTGTCGCAGGCCTGCAGGCTGAGCTGCACCTGCTTCAAGCCGGCCTTCTTCAGGTCGCGGATGCGCTCGGCGTCGATGCCGACCCCGGACGTGATCAGGTTGGTGTAGTAGCCGAGGCCGTCGGCCTCGCCCACCAGCTCCTCCAGGTCCTTGCGCAGGGCCGGCTCACCGCCGCTGAAGCCGAGCTGAAGGGAGCCCAGGCGCCGCCCCTCGCGCAGCACGGCTTTCCACTCCTCGGTGGTCAGCTCGTTGCGGTAGCGATCGAAGTCGACGGGGTTGTTGCACCACGGGCACTTGAGCGGACATTTGTAGGTCAGCTCCAGCACCAGCCAGAGGGGCAGGCCAAGGCCGTCAAGGCTTAACCCGGATCCAGTCTTGGGCATGCGCCACCTCCAGGAATTCCAGAACGTCGTCGCGGACATCGGCGTCGAAGCGCGCGGACAGGTCGGCGATCACCGCGTCCACGGTGCGCGCACCGTCGCACGTCTTCAGGATCTCGGCCGCCGCCTCGTTCAGCTTGACGACGCCTTCCGGGTAGAGCAGCACGTGCGCCTGCTGCGCCTCTTCCCAGCGGAACAGGTACATCGGGTTGATTTCGACCACGTCGGTCGCACCCGGCCGCTTGCCGCTCACCATGCTCACTCCCCAGCGTCAAGAGATCGTAGGTTGGGTTGAGCGCCAGCGAAAACCCAACGGCGTCGGCATGGCGGACACGTTGGGTTTTCGGCTTCGCCTCAACCCAGCCTACGGAATCCCATCGATGAAAAGGGCCGCTGGCGGCCCTTCCCGCCCGTCAGCGGACGTAGACGTACGCCGTGACTTCGAAACCCAGGCGCAGGTCGCAGTAAGCCGGCTTCACCCACTTCTTCATGGCCGTTCCTCCCTTTCGAGGTCGTGTCGTCGTGGCCGCGGGGCGGTCGCCCCACGGCTCATTCCGGTCTACGCGCATGCAAGCCCCCACTTCAATTGGCATAAAGTACCAATTGACGGCGCCCCGAACGATGCGCCCCGCGATGGCGGAAATTGTTGATTTTTATCAAGGTTTTGCATCAGCCTGGGAACGCATGCATACGAATTGCCCCCTTCTCGGACGCGCGCCGGGGGGCTATGACTCGTGTGAGCGCCAGCGAAGCCGCCGGACAAGGCGGCCCGGCGCCCCGCAGGGGAGGAAAACGCCGTGGAAGGAAGCGTCATGGACCCGAAGCTGTCCGCCTGCATCCGCAGCGGCGTCACCAGCGCGCCCGACCCGTGGGACGCGGCGCGCGAACTGAAGGCGGCGCTGGACCAGCCGAATCCGTCGCTCATCCTCGTCTTCGTCTCCCCCGACCGTGACTTCCCGGCGGTCAGCCAGGCGCTGACCGAGACGTTCGGGCCGGTCCCGGTGGTGGGCTGCACCACGGCGGGGGAGATCACGCCGGCCGGCTACCGGCGCGGCTCGATCGTCGGCATCAGCCTGGCCAGCCCCGGCTTCATCGCCGTGGCGGAACGGATCGACAACCTGCACACATTCCACATGGCGCGCGGCAACGATCTGGTGCAGCGGGCTCTGCGCCGGCTGGACCGCGAGGCGCCGGACCTGTCGCGCGACCGCACCTTCGCCATGCTGCTGATCGACGGCCTGTCGGGCTGCGAGGAGGCGGTGGTGAGCGCGCTGCACGACGCGCTGGGCGGCATCCCGCTGTTCGGCGGTTCGGCCGGCGACACGCTGCAGTTCCGCCGCACCTGCGTGCTGCACGATGGGGTGTTCCACCAGGACAGCGCGGTGCTGCTGCTGGTCGCCACCCGGCTTCCCTTCCGCGTCTTCAAGACCGAGCATTTCGTCAGCTCGGAGGAGAAGATGGTGGTGACCGAGGCCGACCCGGTGAACCGCATTGTCACCGAGATCAACGGCGAGCCGGCGGCGCGCGAATACGCCCGCGTGGTGGGGCTGGAGATCGATGAGCTGACGCCCACCATCTTCGCCGCCCACCCGGTGGTGGTGCGCATCGGCGGTTCGTACTTCGTGCGCTCGATCCAGAAGGTGAACCCGGACCACAGCTTGACCTTCTTCTGCGCCATCGACCAGGGCATCGTCCTGACCGTGGCGCGCGGCATCGACCTCGTGGAAAACCTGGAGCGGCTGTTCGCCGACCTGCGCAACGACATCGGCCCGCCGGAGCTGGTGATCGGCTGCGAGTGCGTGCTGCGCAACCTGGAGCAGGAGCAGAAGGGGCTGACCGACCGCGTCGGCCGGCTGATGGTCGACAATAAGGTGGTCGGCTTCTCCACTTACGGGGAACAGTACCTCGCCATGCACGTGAACCAGACCTTCACGGGCGTGGCGATCGGCCGGAGGGCGGCGCCGTGAGCCCGCTCGGCCCCCTCACCGAACCGCTTTTGGGCGCGGAGCTGTCGGTGGAGGAGCGGCTTGCCCGGCTGGAGCGCGAGAACACCAAGCTGCGCAAGATCAGCAAGGCGCTCATGGACCGCGTCGAGCGCTCCATGGACTTCCAGGGCAACGCCTTCTCGCTGTTCCAGACGGCGATCGTCCTGGAAACCAAGGTGCGCGAGCGCACGCTGGCGCTGGAATCGGCGCTGCGCGAGCTGAAGGACACCAACCGCCAGCTTTCCATCGCCATGGAGGAGGCGCAAACCGCCAAGGGCCGCCTGAGCGAGGCCATCGAGTCGACCTCCGAAGGCTTTGTCCTGTGGGACGCCGAGGACCGCCTGCTGCTGTGCAACAGCAAGTACCGCGAGCTGTGGCCGGGCGCCGCCGACGACCTGCGCCCCGGCGTGCCGTTCGAGCAGATCATCCGCCGCGCCGTCGACGAGGAACTGGTCATCGACGTCGCCGAGGGCGAGGACGTGGAGGGCTGGGTGGCGCGCCGCATCGCCAGCCACCGCAGCCCGGGCGAGCCGTTCGTCCTGCAGTTCCGCAACGGCCGCTGGGTGCAGATCAGCGAGCGCCGCACCGCCGACGGCGGCATCGTCGCCAGCTACACCGACATCACCGAGATCAAGCGTTCCGAACAGCGCCAGCGCGAGCGCGAGCTGGCCGAAAAGTCGGCGCTGCTGCAGGCCACGCTCGACAACCTGTCGCAGGGCGTGTCGGTGTTCGACGCCGCCCTGCGCCTCGTCGCCTGGAACGACCGCTTCATCGAGCTGCTGGACCTGCCGGCCGACCTCGCCCGGCCCGGCACCTCGCTGCGCCATTTCCTCGCGTCCGACTGCATGCGCCGCCAGTTCTCGCTCGACACCGACGGCGCGTTGCGCGTGGAGCGGCCGAACGAGCCGCTGGCGGTCGAGCACGAGATGGGCAACGGCCGCGTCATCGAACTGCGCCGCACCATCATGCCCGACGGCGGTTTCGTCACCACCTACACCGACATTACCGAGCGCAAGCGCTCCGAAGAGGCGCTGCGCGACAGCGAGCGGCGCATCCGCCTGATCACCGACGCGGTGCCGGCGCTGATTGCCTACGTCGATGCCGACGAGCGCTACCGCTTCACCAACAAGGCCTACGAGGACTGGTTCGCCCGCCCGCGCGACGAAATCGACGGGCAGGCCATGCGCGACGTGCTGGGGGCCGAGCACTACGACAAGCGCCGCGAGTTCGTGGAAGCCGCGCTGATGGGCGAACCCTGCGAGTTCGAATTGTCGTTGCCCGACGCCCAGGGACGGATCGGCCACCTGCTCGCCACCTATGTCCCGCATCTGACCGCAAACGGCGAGGTGGAAGGCTTCTTCGCGCTGATCCACGACATCACCGAACGCAAGCGCGCCGCCGAGCAGCTCCGTGAGGCCAATGAAAGCCTGGAGCGCCGCGTCGAGGAACGAACCGCCGAGCTGCGCGCCGCCAACGAGGCGCTGAGCCAAGCCAAGGCGGAGGCCGACCAGGCCAACCTGTCCAAAACACGATTCCTCGCCGCTGCCAGCCACGACCTTCTGCAGCCGCTGAACGCCGCGCGCGTCTTCATCACTGCCCTGTCGGAACGCCGTCTAGCCGCCAAGAACCGCGGCCTCGTGCAGAACTCGCTGGCGGCGCTGGAGGGCGTGGACGAGCTGCTGACGACGCTGCTGGACATCTCCAAGCTCGACGCCGGCGCCTTGCAGAGCGAGATCACCGACTTCCGCATCAGGGACATCCTCAGCGTCATGGCGGCCGAACACGCCATGGTGGCGCGCGCCAAGGGGCTGAAGTTGCGCGTGGTGCCCTGCAACTGTCCGGTGCGCAGCGACCCGCGCCTGTTGGGCCGCATCCTGCGCAACTTCATCAGCAACGCCATCCGCTACACGCCGGAGGGCGGCATCGCGGTGGGTTGCCGGCGGCGCGGCGACAAGCTGCTGGTCGGCGTGTGGGACACCGGCGTCGGCATTCCCGGCGAGAAGGTGAGCGAGATCTTCGAGGAGTTCCGCCGCCTGAACAACGGCGGGCGCGACCGCGGCATGGGGCTGGGCCTCGCCATCGTCAAGCGCATCGCCCGCATGCTCGACCACACCATCGTCGTGCAGTCGGTGCCCGGCCGCGGCAGCCTGTTCGGCATCGAGGTGCCGCTGGGCCGCGACCCCGCCCCGCTCAACGCCGCCGCCGAGCCGCCGATCGCGCGCGCCAACAGCGTGGCGGGTGCGCTGGTGCTGGTGATCGACAACGACGCCGCCGTGCTGGGCGGGATGATGGCGCTGCTCGACGGCTGGGGCTGCGAGACCATCGCCGCCGCCAGCGCGCCCGAGGCGCTGGTGCTCTGTTCGGACGGCCGCAAGCCGGACCTGATCATCGCGGATTACCACCTGGACGACGAGCAGATCGGCCTGGACGCCATCGAGGAGGTCCGCTCCGGCCTGGGCGCCAAGGTGCCGGCGGTGGTCATCACCGCCGACTACACAGCCGAGGTGAAGGGCGCCATCAAGGCGGCGGGGCACCACCAGCTCAACAAGCCGGTCAAGCCCGGCCGCCTGCGCTCCCTGATGGCGCACATGATGCAGGAGATCCGGAAGGGGGCGTAATGGCGACGGCGGGGGCGCCGACTGCCTTTCACCCCCGCCACCCTACTCTCCCATCTCCGGTTGGCCCGTCTCCAGTTGCGGCGACAGCCAGTACGCCCAGGCGTAGGCGTTGCCCGTGGCGCCGGGCGCCATGGCCGTGGTCAGCACGATGTCCACCGGGCCGGCGCTGGTGCCGAGGTCGAGACTCCAGGGCTCGTCCCCACCGGCGGGGACGTCCTTGTGCCAGATCCTTTGATCGGCGCCGCCGACCACCTCGACGCCGAAGCGGACCGGCTCCGACTGATCGTTGAGAACGGCGACGCGGCCGGTCAGCCGCGTCGCGCCGTCCAGCGTCACGCCGGTGACGATCAGGCGGGCGGGGGCCACCTCGGCCGGGTTCGGGTGCAGCAGGATGCGTCCGCCGTCGCACGCGAAACCGCCCGACGCGACGTCTTCCGTGCGCACCGTCCCGGCGCCCAGCAGCGGGCGGACGCCCGGCGCGGCGGCCGTCCCCGGCGTCTGGCCGACGGGGTTGACGCCGCGCTGCGGGTGCAGCGCCTCGATCACCGCGGGCGGCACCGGCCGGCCGTTGTAGACGTTGGGCACGATGGCGCCCGTGCGGATGTCGCGGATGGTGCGGTAGGCGATGCGGCCGAAGAACGGGTCGGACAGGAAAGGCGTGTAGTAGACGCAGTTCTCGAAATAGTAGTGCGTCACCATGCTGTGCCGGCTGCGCGACCGGTCGCGGTGCGGGCTGCCGCCGTGCAGCAGGTTGGCCGCCCACATCAGCGCGGTGCCCTTGGGGATTTTCAGCACCTCGCGCTTCAGCCCGGCCGCCGGGACGATCTGGTCCCACAGATCCTTGTAGTGCGCGTTCTCGTAGCGCGCCTTGTCCTCGGACCCGACGACGCCGATGTGCTCGTTGGTGTAGACCGGCAGAAGGTGGCTGCCGGGCACGTATTCGAGGGCGCCGTTCTCCTCGTCGATGTCCTCCAGCGCCACCCAGACGCCCACCATGAAGCGTTCGGGGATGGAGCTGAAGTGCGGCAGGTCGGTGTGCAGCGGCTGCTCGCTGCCCATGCGGAAGTTCAGAGTCTGGAAGGGGATCGGCTCGCGCCCGTACAGGCGGCGCATCTTCTCCAGCACGGGCTCGAACACGGCGATGCGGCGCACGTCCTCCTGCTCGGCCCAGGCGTCCTGGATCCGCCGGTCGTCACCGTAACGGCCGGCGAGGTCGCCGACGATGCGCGCCGCCGCCGCGTCGAAGTCGGGCAGGTCCAGACGGAAGGTGATGAAACCGTTCCGGTGGAAGAAACGCGCCTCCTCCGCCTCGGCCTCGCCCAGACCGCGCTGCGCCAGCAGCGTCTCGAAGAACGGCGATTCGATCCACGGGACGTTGCCCAGCGGATAGGCGTCGGAAATGGTCATCGGCTTACCCTTGGTCGAAGAGCCACGCGAAATCGCAGTGGCTGTGGCCCGTGCGGGCCAGATTGGGGCTGTAGAAGGGGTCGGCGAAGGTTTCCGTGCGCCATTTGGCGCGCAGCCGGTCGGCCTCCGCCGCCTCGCGGCGGTGGGCCTCGAGCGACCGGTCGGCCCCGCGCGATGCGGATTCGTGGTGGGTGAGCAGCGCGTGCGGTGTCCAGATGACGCGCAGGCCCCGCGCCCGCAGCTTCAGGCAGAAGTCCACGTCGTTGAACGACACGGCGAAGGCCTCCTCGTCCAGCCCGCCCACGGCGAGGTAGGCGTCGCGCCGGCACAGCAGGCAGGCGGCGGTGACCGCGCTGACGTTCTGCGTCGTCACCGCCGACCCGGCGTAGCCCGGCGCGGCGCCGTCGAAGGCTTGCTGGGCGTTGTCGGCCACGCCGTGGAAGCCGACCACCACGCCGCCGTGCTGGATTCGCCCGTCGGGGAACAGCAGCTTGGCGCCCACCGCGCCGACGCCCGGGCGCAGGGCGTGCGCCACCATCTCAGCCAGCCAGTCGGGCGCGATCACCTCGACGTCGTTGTTCACCAGCCCGATCAGCGGCGTGTCCGCCAGCGCCACCGCGTCGTTGTTCAGTGCCGAGAAGTTGAACGGCCCCGGCCGCCGCAGGACGCGCACCCGCGCGTCACGCTCCAGCGTCGCGAGGAGGGCGAGCGCGTCCGGCTCCACGCTGCCGTTGTCGACGATCAGGAGCGACAGCGCCGGGTAGCGCGTCCGCGTCAGCAGGCTGCCGACACAGGTGCGCAGCAGGTCGGCGCGGTCGCGCGTCGGCACGATCAGTGTCACCGGCGGTGCCGGGTCCGGCAGCGGGTGGCGGACGCGCACGCGGCCCTCCGCCACCTCCACCCGCGCACCCGAAGCGAGGCGGAGACGTCCGGCACGGATCTCCGCCGGTTCCGGCGGGGCGGCGCCGGGAGCACGGTGCCACAGCACATACGGCAGGTGCCGGATGCGCTCCGCCGGCAGGGCCAGCAGCGCGCTCTCCACCACGCCTTCCCAGTTGGTGAAGCCGGCGGGCGCCAGCCGCCGCCACACATCGACCAGCACGGCACGGCGCACCGCCGCGGCGGCGCCGACGTAGCCGGACTCGATGCACCGGTCGGGGTCCCACGCCGGTTTGAAGACCGGGGCGCTGCGCTCGCCGCCGGGGGCCAGCGTGTCCTCGTCCACGGTGACGGCGTCGGTATCTTCGTCGAAGGCGGCGGCCAGTTCGGCCAGCAGCGCCGGGTGCGGCGTGTGGCCGGCCGGCAGCAGCACCATGACCTCGCCCCGCGCGCATTCCAGCGCCATGCCCAGGAAGCCGGCGCCGCGCGCCGGGCTGCCGACGACGCGCGCGTCGGCCACGCCGGACACGCCGGTCACCAGTTCCCACCGTGGCGTCGCGGCGTCGAGCCGGGCGGCCAGCGCCGCCACGGCCGCCGGCCCGTCCAGCCCCTCGGCGACGATGGTGAAGGCAGGGGCGGCGCCGGGCACCGCCGGCTCCGGCCGCAGGTCGCGCCAGCGCCCTTCGTGCAGGCGCAGCCAACGCGCGTAGGCGGCCTTGTCGCCCAACGTCCGCAGCGGCAGCCGCTCCAGGCGGCGGCGCAGCGCCGCCACCGCGTCCTCCGCCGCCGCCATCTCGTCGTTCAGGCGGCGCAGGGCGGGCGGCACCACCGCGGAGGACAGGCGCACCTCCACCGGACAGCCGTCGAGCACGATGTCCGTGTTGCTGAAGCGCAGCACCACCTCGTGCGGGGCGTCGTCGCACAGCTCGACCGGCAGCGTGTGCCGGAAGGCGTTGTGCCCCCCGGTGCCCAGCGAGCGCGTGAGGTCGGCGCGGAAGCGGTCGCCGGCGATGCGCGCGGTGATTCGGCCGTCAACCAGCACGTCGATGGTGGGGGCGCGGCCGGGGTCGAGGTCGTCCTTGACCCAGCCCTCCAGCGTCAGGCCGAGCACTGTTTCCAGCCGGCCGCGCACGCGCGGCATGGCGAAGACGCGGGGGCTCTGGCTGAGCGGCCGGCCGGTCTCCCCATGCACGACGTGGATCAGGTGCGGCTTACCGTCGAGAAGCGCCGCCGGCAGCAGGATCTCGAAGGCATGGTGGCCGGTGCCGAAGCCGGCCACCGCAAGGTCGGGACGCAGCCGGTCGGCCAGCGCATCGGCCAGATGCCCGGTCTCGCTCCAAAGCTGGAGCGGCACCGGCCGGTCCGGCCGATCGGGATCGAAGGCCCAGCCCTTCGCGACCCATCCCTGCCCGTCGTAGAAGTCGAGCGCATCCAGAAAGCCCTGCACCGGGTCACCGCCACACGTGATATCCGACCGGGCTGCACTATACTGAGTACCGCGACGGGAGGGGAGTGGCCCTTTTCGTCGCGGTACGTGTGACCGGGTTACACCAGCACCTTGCGCCCGACGGCGCGGGCGACGGCGTCCATCGCCTTCATCATCGAGGCGAACTCCGCGTAATCCACCGGCTGCAGCGGGTCGACGGCGGCGTTGGAGGGATCGGGGTGCACCTCGATCATGATGCCGTCGGCCCCGGCGCCGATGGAGGCCAGCGCCATCGGCTGCACCCACGGGCGCCAGAAGGTGGCGTGCGACGGATCGGTGACCACCGGCAGGTGCGTCACCTCCTTGGCCGCCGGCACCACCTGGAGATCCAGCAGGAAGCGGGACGAGCCGCGGTGCGTGTGCGGGGCGACGACGCCGCGCTCGCACAGGATGACCTGCGTGTTGCCCTCGATCAGGATGTACTCGGCCGCCCCCAGCCAGTCGCGCAAGCTTGCCCCGAAGCCACGCTTCAGCATGATCGGCTTGCCGGTCTTCGCCACCGCGGTCAGCAGCGGGTAGTTCTGCATGTTGCGGGTGCCGATCTGCAGGATGTCGGCCACCGCGGCCACCGCCGGGATGGTCTCGGTCGACATCACTTCGGTGATGATCGGCAGGCCGCTGGCCTCGCGGGCCTTGGCCAACCACTCCAGTCCCTGCTCGCGCGGCTCGAAATACTTCTCCGAGCGGTACGGAAAGGTCAGCGGCTTGAAGGCGCCGCCACGCAGGATGTGGCCGCCGGCGTCGCGCACCGCCTTGGCGGTCTCGACGATCATCGGCTCGTTCTCGACGGTGTTCGGCCCGGCCATGACCGGGATCAGCGGACCGCCGAACTCCACGCCGCGCACGCTGAAGCGGGTGACGTGGTCGGGCGACTTCTTGGCGGCCAGCGGGAACTTGCTGACGAGGTCCTCGGCGGAGACGTCCTTGCCGGGCGCGGCGTTGCTGATGGTCATGCTGGTCCTC
>DASPIO010000093.1:0-21993 GCA_035629155.1 Azospirillum sp.
GTTGGAGGTGGGCATCTTCTTGATCTCGACCTCGACGCCGTTCTTCTTGAAGATGCCGGTCTCCTTCGCCAGCGTGATCGGCGCGAAGCCGGTCCAGCCGCTCATGGCGATGGTGATCTTCGGCAGGTCCTGCGCGCCGGCTGCCGCCGAAAGTCCCATCAGCGAGGCCACCAGAGTCCCAACCATCCACTGCATGCGCTTCATAACGTGAGCCCTCTTGTTTCTCGAGGTTGTGCCTGCGAATGCGTCCGCCGGGTGCGGCGTGGCGACGCAGCCCGGTCCCTGTGCGGCGCCCATCTTGATCGCTTTACCTTCGGCTTGGAAGGGAGCACGACGGTTTGGCTGGGACGGCCAATCGTCCTTCAGCAAAAGTGGTATTGCGCCGAACCGCGAAACCGCACTATATGGGATTCAAGAAAACTATATCTGGTGCCGGAGCAACAACGCGTGACGGCTCTCCACCGCCCGGTCCACGTCCTCAGCGACGACGACCGCCAACGGACGATCGAGTACTTCGAGCGCCTCGGCAAGGATCGGGTGCGCCTGTACGCGGCGGTGGACTGCGACCGTTTCCTTGGCAACTGGCAGGTCCGCGAACTGGCCGATCAATGGCTGGCCCAGAAGGATGCCGAAGCCGCCGACGCCTCCATCTGGAAACGCCTGCTGCGGCGGAAGTAAGGAGAGCCCGCGCCGCGGAGGTCGCCTGTGGGTTGGGTTGAGCCGCAGGCGAAACCCAACCTGCGACTCATCCCCCCGCCGCCGCCATCGCCTGCCGCAGCTCGTTCGGGAACACCGGCTTGTGCAGCACGCGGAAGCCGTTGCGTTCCGCTTCGGCCAGGCGCTCGGGCGTGGTGTCGCCGGTCAGGATGATGCCCGGCAGCCCTTCGCCCAGCCGGCCCTGGATGGCGACGATCGCCTCCGGCCCGGTCTTGCCGTTCTGAAGCTGGTAGTCGGCCAGCACGAGGCGCGGGCGCCGGCCGTCCTTCTCCAGCAGCGAGAGCGCCTGATCGCCCGAGCGCGCCGCCAGCACCTCGTAGCCCCAGCCCTCCAGCATCGCCTTCAGGCCGAGGAGGATGATCGCCTCGTCGTCGATCACCATGACGAGGCCCTTGGACCCGCTGTCGTTGGCCACGTGGCGCACCTGGATCGGCAGTTCGGGCGCCGCCACGCGCGGCACCTCCAGCGCGAAGGCCGAGCCCCGGCCGGGCGCCGAGCGCACGGAAACCGGATGCCCCAGCAGCCGCGCCAGCCGCTTGACGATGGCGAGCCCCAGGCCGAGGCCGCGGCTGCCGTGGCTGTCGTCGAGCTGGGTGAACTCCTCGAAGATGACGTCGAGCTGGTCGGCCGGGATGCCGACGCCGGTGTCCCACACCTCCACCCGCAGGCGGCCTTCCGTGCGGCGCGCGCCCAGCAGGATGCGGCCCCGACGGGTGTAGCGCAGCGCGTTCTCCAGCAGGTTGCGCAGGATGCGCTCCAGGAGTGCGGGGTCGCTCTCCACCCACGCACCGGTGCGCACAGCGGTCAGCTCCAGCCCCTTTTGCCGCGCCCGCGGGCCGTATTCGGCGGCCAGCCGGCCCAGCAGGTCATCGAGCTTCAGGCGCATCGGCTTGGCGACGATCTTGCCGGACTCCAGCCGCGACATGTCGAGCAGCCCGTCCAGCAGGTCCTTCAGCGCGTCCAGCGACTGGCGCAGATTGTCGAGCAGCGGCGTCGCCGGGTGGCCGTCCAGCCGGTCGGCCAGTGCGGCGGTGAACAGGAACAGCGACTGCACGGGCTGGCGCAGGTCGTGGCTGGCGACGGCCAGGAACTTCGACTTGGCGGCGTTGGCGCGCTCCGCCTCCTCGCTCGCGCGGCGCACGGCGTCCTCGCCGCGGCGGCGCTCCGTCACGTCCACGGCGGCGCAGGTGATGCCGACGACCGCCCCGGCGGCGTCGCGCAGCGGCTCCACCGTCAGGTCGAAGAAGCGGTCGCGGCCGTGGACACGCAGGCGGATCTCGTCACGGGCCCCCTCGCCGCTGTCCAGCACGCGGCGCTTCAGCGCCACCAGCGCCTGGGCGTCGCGGGGCCGCTCGAACACCTCCAGGTCGGTGCGGCCCAGCACGTCCTCGGCGCGCGGGAACAGCGGGGAGTTGTTGATCCAGGTGAAGCGCAGGTCGCGGTCCTGGTTGAACACCACCACGCCGGAGTTCTTGAGGGCCGTGCGGAAACGCTCCTCGGCCACGCGCAGCGCCTCCTCCGTGCGGCGGCGTTCGGTCACGTCGATGCCGGCGGCGAGCAGGTGGGTGACGCGCCCATCGGCGCCGTGCATCGGCGCCAGCGTGAAGTCGACGACGGCGAGGCGCCCTTCGGCGACCCGCGCCATCATGTCGACGCGCGAGGCGACGCCGCCCGCCGCCCGTTCGATCGCCGTGCGCAGGCGCGCCCGCACCGCCGGGTCGTAGGACCACCAGCCGGTGTCCTCGAAGGGGCGGCCGACCACGTCCCCCGCCTTCAGCCCGGCGCCGGCCAGGGCGGCGTGGTTGGCCTGCAGCAGGGTGCCGTCGGGGCTCAGCACCGCAACGGCCACGGGCAGCGAATCGAGCACGGTGCGCAGGTGCCGCTCGTTGGCGCTCAGCGCCCGCTCGCGCTCCTCCAGCGCCTCGGCCATACCGTCGAAGGCCTGGCCGAGCTGGCCGATTTCCGACCGGCCGTCGCCCAGGTCCGCGCGCACGCCCCAGTCGCCGGCGCGCCAGCGATCGGCCGCCGCCATCAGCGCGGCGACCGGCTGGCGGATGAACAGCGTGCCGCCGAGCCACGCCGCCAGACCGGCCAGCAGCAGCCCCAGCAGCGTCATGACGGTGCCCTGCCGGATGGCGCCGGCAAGGTGGCGGGTGGCCGCCTCGCGGTCGATGCCGACGGCGATGAACAGGTCGTGCACCCCGTCGCCCACCGGCGAATAGGCCAGCACGCGGTCGACGCCGTCCAGCCCGGTGACCTCGGTCAGCCCGCCCTCGGTCCGGTTGAGAAGGTCGAAGAGGTGCGGCGGCAGCCGTTCGCCCTGCGCCGAACCGCCGCCCGCCGTATTGGCGAGATTGGCCAGGATGATGCCGTCGCGGTCGGCAATGGTCAGGCTGGCGTTCTCCGGCAGCGGGCTGGCGGCCAGGTTGGCGGCGAACCACGGCAGGCTGAGCATCGTCACCACCACGCCGCCCGGATTGCCTTCGGCATCCATCCACGGCACGGCGAAGGGCAGCATGGGATCGCCCTCGCCCCCGCCGGCGCCTTCGGGAGGCCAGCGCATCCACTCGCCCACGGTGAAGCCCCCGCTCTCCAGCGCGCGGTGGAAGAACGGGCGGTCGGCGATCGAACGGCCGACCGCCGCCGCCGTGCCGCTGCACAGCACCATGCCGGCGCGGTCGGTGGCGGTGATGTACTGGTGGTCGGGCGAGCGGCGGGCGAGGCGGTCGAGGTAGGCTTGGCAGCGCGCGTTCTCGCCCGTGCGCAGGAACGAGCCCTCCGACACGGTGACGGCGACCTGTCGGACGCCGGCCACGAGGCGCGCCTGCTCCCGCTCGACGAGGTGGAGGAGCGACCGGGCCTGGTCGTTGGCGCCGCTCATCCGCTCGCCGTGCAGTTGCACGACGTTGTGCACCTGGATGCCGATCGCCGGCAGGACGGCGATGATCACCAGCAGGAAGAGGCGCGCCACCAGGGTCATGCCGGACACCGTTGCCGCGACGGCCCCGAAGGGCGGAATGCCTGGGGGACGTCGCCGTGCGCGGCACAATGCCGCAAGCATGGTTAATTCACAGTTAATGAACGGGCGACTTCGCGGGCGCCTTCGAAGTCAACCCAATGCCCGCTTCGCCCGATGGCGGTATCACCAAGGGAAGCCTTTGGATTAAATCTTAATCTCATTTTTCCAGCATTGCCGACCTTCCCAGCGAAGGAAGCACCCGGCATGAAGGCCGCCACGCGCGGCGGGTCGACGATGCTCGCCCTGCCGACCCTGGACGCCGCGCCGGGACACTTGAGCGTTCCGCAGCACGGGCCGCAGGTTGGCGCCTGGCACCAACCTGCGGCTGGATAATTGCGAAGCCTACACGAGCTGGTCGCGGGTCACCCAGAAGACTTCGCCGAAGCTCTCGGCGGTTTCCAGCCAGAGGAAGTCGATGTCGGGATACTCGGCTTCCAGGACGGCGCGGCCGGTGCCGATCTCGCACATCAGGCCGCCGGTCGGCGTCAGGTGCTTCGGCGCGTCCTTCAGGATGCGGCGCACGATGTCCAGCCCGTCCTCGCCCGCGGCCAGCGCCATCTCCGGCTCGGCGCGGAACTCCAGCGGCAGGGCGGCCATGGCGTCGGCGTCGACGTACGGCGGGTTGGTCAGGATCACGTCGTACTTCTTGCCCTTCAGCGGCGCGAACAGGTCGCCCTGGTACAGCGTGACGCGGTCCTCGACCCCATGCTCGGCGACGTTGATGCGCGCCACCTCCAGCGCGTCGGGGGACAGGTCCACCGCGTCCACGTCCGCCTCGGGGAAGACGTGCGCGGCGAGGATGGCGAGGCAGCCGGAGCCGGTGCACAGGTCGAGCACGCGCTCCACGTCCGTCGGGTCCTCGACCACCGTGAAGTCGTCGCCGCCGATCATGTCGGAGAACAGCAGCTCGCCGATGTAGGAGCGCGGAACGATCACCCGCTCGTCCACGTAGAACGGGAAGCCCTGGATGTAGGCCTTGTTCAGCAGGTAGGAGGCCGGCTTGCGCGTGGCGACGCGCGCCGCGATCACCTCGGCCAGCGCCTGGCGCTCCGGCGTGGTCAGCCGGGCGTCGATGTAGGGTTCGAGCTGGTCGATGGGCAGGTTCAGCGTCTCCAGCACCATGAACACCGCCTCGTCGTGGGCGTTGCCGGTGCCGTGCCCGAAGGACAGGCCGCCGGTGGTGAAGCGGCTGACGGCGTGGCGGATGAAGTCGCGGACGGTCCGCAGCTCGGCGGCGGCGGTCGCGGGGTCGACGTCCGGATGTTCGAAGGGGGGACGCTGGGAGGCGGTCATGGCGGGCCTGCGCTGTTGGACCCCCGTTGCTTATCAGGCCCCCCGGCGGCGGGCAACGGGCGAGACGCGGCCAGGGAACCCCGCCGATCGGGCGGTGTTGAACCGGCGCCATGGACAGCGCCCTGCATATGCCCCCACGCCTCACCGCGCCCGACGGCTCGCCGCGCCGGGTCGGGGTGGAACTGGAATTCGCCGATCTCGACGCGCCGAGCGCCGCGCGCCTCGTGCGCGAGCTGTACGGCGGCGAGATCCGGGTGGAGGACCCGCACCGCTGCCGCGTCACCGGCACGCGCCTGGGCGACTTCACGGTCGAGCTGGACATGCGCTCGGCCCATCCGGAGAAGAAGGGGCCGGAGAAGAAGGGGGACTCCACCGCCGAAACCGAGGCCGGCGCGCTGGACACCGTGGTGGAGAAGCTGCGCCCGCTGTGGGGCCGCATCGGCAGCCTCGTGATGCCCTTCGAGATCGCCGCCCCGCCGGTGCCGATCGAGCAACTGCCCGAACTGGAGGCGCTGATCGAGGGCCTGCGCGAGCGTGGTGCCGCCGGGACGGAGGCGAGCCCCCTGTTCGCCTTCGGCCTGCACCTCAATCCCGAGGTGGCGGACACCGGCGCCGACTACCTCGTCGACCACCTGAAGGCGTTCCTGATCCTGTCGCCCTGGCTGCGCGCCGAGATCCAGGTCGATCCGACGCGCCGGCTGACCGGCTTCATCGCGGCCTTTCCCATCGACTACGCGGCCAAGGTGGCCGACCCGGCCTACCGGCCGGACCGGAGCACGCTCATCGCCGATTATCTGGCGGCGAACCCCACGCGCAACCGCGAGCTGGACATGTTCCCGCTGTTCGCCCACCTGGAACCCGACACGCTGTTCGCCGCGGTCAAGGATCCGCACGTCCGGCCGCGGCCGACCTTCCACTACCGGCTGCCCAACGCCCGCATCGGCGATCCCGGCTGGTCGCTGGCGCGGGACTGGAACCGCTGGGTGGCGGTGGAGGAGCTGGCGGCCGACCGCGACCGGCTCGATTCCCTGGGGACGGCCTTCCGCGACTTCGCGCGGCGCAAGGACCTGGACGGCTGGGCGGCCGAGACCGGCCGGCATCTGGCTGGGCGGCCGGCGGGGTAAGGATATGGCCGCGCGACCGCTCATCGGCGTCACCGCGTCGCGCCACGGCAGCCGCATCGCCTGGTGGTTCAACCGCATGGCGCTGTGGCGCGCCGGGGCCGCGGCCGTGCGCATCACCGCCGACGATCCCTACCCCATCGACCGGCTGGACGGGCTGGTGGTCGGCGGCGGCGACGACATCGACGCCTCGCTCTACGGCGAGACGGCGCGCCCGCAGATCCGCATCGACCCCGAGCGCGACCGGCTGGAGATGCTGGCGCTGGACCACGCCGAGCGGCGGCGCATGCCGGTGCTGGGCATCTGTCGCGGCTCGCAGATCATCAACGTGCACCGCGGCGGCTCCCTGCACATGGACATCCACGAGGTGTACGAGGAGGCGCCGCGCATGCGCACCGTGCTGCCGCGCAAGCGCGTGTGGATCGAACCGGATTCCTGCCTGTACCGCATCCTGTCGATGGGCGAGTGCCGGGTGAACGCGCTGCACCATCAGTCGGTCGACCGGCTGGGCGACGGGCTGAGCGTCGTGGCGCGCGACCGCGCCGGCATCGTCCAGGGCACGGAGGTGGCGGGGCACCCCTTCCTGATCGGCGTGCAGTGGCACCCCGAATATCTGGTGGCCGACAACCGCCAGCAGAACCTGTTCCGCACCCTGGCCGAGGCCGCCCGCGGGCGGCCGGTCAGCGAACAGATGGCGGCCTGAAGGGCGGGGCGGCCGGGGAACGGCCCCGCTTCCAACTTTTCACCGTCGTTCGTACGCCATTCCATTCCCAAAGTATGATGGACCGTCTATCCTGTGCGCGGCGGCGGGTTGTGCCCGCGTGCCCGGTTTCAACGGGAGGAGGCGGTTGACCGTCAACCTGCGCAGCGACGGCCTCGGCACGGACCGCGCCGCCTCCCACGCCACCACGTCGGGGTGGCGCCGGGGCAAGCCGCGCCTGCAAACGGTGGCGGTGCTGGCGGCGCTGGCCATGGCGCTGCTGGTCATGGGCTTGAGCTGGGGCATCGGCGGCGCCTTCAGCCGCATCCTCACCGTCGCCAGCGAGGCGCGCACCGCCATCGTGCCGCGCATCGGCAAGCAGCAGGAATACGCCGTCTTCGCCGCCCGCATGGGCCAACTGGCCGAGGCGGTGCTGAACACCCGCTCGGCCGAGGTACGCGGCCGGGCGCTGGAGGAGGCGGAGGCGCTGGCCAGCCGCTTCGCCACCGACGTGGATCCGGGGCTGCTGACCCGCCTCGACCTCGCCGTGCACGCCGTGCGGCGCACCGCGCACCGCGCCGACGTGATCGACGCGCTGGGCGCCAGCGTCAACCGCGTGCGCGACCAGGGCAACGAGGTGTTCCTGCGCATCCTCGGCTCGGGCACCGCGCTGGCGGCGCAGGAGCCGTTCTTCAACGTGCTGGAGGTGCTGGGCAACGCCGCCATCGCCACCGAGCCCGGACAGCTCCAGGACCTGGAACAGCGCTTCCGCACGCTGGCCGCCACGGTGCGCATCGCGCTGGCCTCCTCGGAAGGTGAGGGGCTGACGCGCTTCTTCGAGGACCTGGACGGGCTGGCCGTGCTGTTCACCGTGCGCCGCGAGATGCTCGGCAACGAAATCGAGATGGCGCGCGAGACGGAACGCGCGCACGCGCTCCTCAAGGAGATGACGGAGAGCCTGACCGCCGACGCCGTCTCCGGCACGCACCTGCTGGCCGAGACGCTGGTGCGCGACAGCGAGCACGGCATCCTGGTCGTCATCGTCGGGCTGGGGGCGGCGGCGGCGGTGCAACTGGCGCTGTTCCTGCTGCTGCGCGGCCATGTGGTGAAGCCGATCCTGCGGGCCAGCAACGCGCTGACTCAGGTGCAGCGGGACCGCCGGCAGGTGCGCCTGCCGCCCGCACTGTTCGCCGAGCTGGACGCCATCACCACCTCGGTCGAGCGCTTCGGCGAGGCGCTGATCGAGACGCACGAGTACGCCGACGCCCTGAAGGCCAGCGAGGAGCGGCTGCGGTCCATCCTCTCCGCCTCGCCCTTCCCGATCATCATCGCGCGGGTGTCCGACGGCTCGGTCCTGTTCTACAACCGCCACGCCGAGACGCTGTTCGGCACCGCCGGCACGCAGCTCACGCTGACCCGCGACGAGCGCTTCTTCCACGACCCGGCCGATTCCCACCGGCTGGTGCGGGCGCTGGAAGACGGCGGCGCCGTGCGCGACATGGAGCTGCGGCTGTGCACGGCGCGGAACCGCACGTTCTGGGCCCTGCTGTCGGCCGTGGAGATCCGCGACGGCGACGAGCCGGCGATCCTGTTGGCGATCAACGACATCACGCAGCGCAAGCGCCAGGAGCAGGAGACCGAGGCCGCCAAGCAGCGCGCCGAGCAGGCGCTGGCCGACCTGCGCCACGCGCAGGAGACGCTGATCCAGTCGGAGAAGATGGCCTCGCTGGGCCAGCTCGTGGCCGGCGTGGCGCACGAGGTGAACACGCCGGTGGGCGTGGCGCTGACCGGCGTCACCCATCTGGCCGACACCACCCGGCGGCTGCGCCGCCAGTTCGACCAGGGCGGGCTGAAGCGCGGCGAGCTGGTGGAGTACCTGGGCACCGCCGGCGAGGTGTGCGGCCTGATCGAGACCAACCTGCACCGCGCCGCCGAGCTGATCCAGAGCTTCAAGCAGACCGCCGTCGACCAGACCAGCGAGGAGCGCCGCACCTTCGGCCTGCGCGCCTACCTGGAGGACGTGCTGACCAGCCTGCACCCGCGCCTGAAGAAGACGCCGCACGTGGTGACGATCGACTGCCCCGGCGACATCGCCATCGACGGCTATCCCGGCGCCCTGTTCCAGGTGCTGACCAATCTGGTGATGAACGCGCTGACGCACGCCTTCGCCGAGGGACAGGCCGGCCACCTGACGCTGACCGCCACCCGCCCGACGCCGGGCGAGGTGGAACTGCGCTTCGCCGACGATGGCGCCGGCATCCCGGAGAAGGACCGCTCGCGAATCTTCGATCCCTTCTTCACCACCAGGCGCGGGGCCGGCGGCAGCGGCCTGGGCCTGCACATCGTCTACAACATCGTGACCAACCGCCTGGGCGGCAGCATCCGCGTGGAGAGCGAGGTCGGCCACGGCACGACCTTCGTCCTGCGCTTCCCCACCACGGCGGCCACGTGAGCCCCTCCCCCGCCACAGGCGGGGGAGGGAGAGAACAGCGTTACTGGCCGCCCAGGGTGCCCGGACGGCAGTTCGGGGTGCCCGGCGGGCAGTGCGTGCCGGTGGCCCGCTGGCTTTCCAGCGCCGAGTTGGGATTGGTGCCCACACCGGGGTTGATGGCGCGCGTGCGCCGCTGATCCGTGGTGCCCGAAAGCGTGCCGGTGTTGTCCGACATGCCGGCGGTGCCCGACGGCACGGTGGTGGTGCCCGACCAGTTCGTCGAACCGCTGGTGCCCGGTGCCACGATGACGTTGCCGCCGGTGGCGCCCGGCGACTGGATGGCGCCGCCCGACTGGTAGTCGGCCGCGAGAGCCGAACCGGCGATGAGCGCGGCGGCCGACACGGCCCCGATCAACAGGTTGCGCATTCTCTCACTCCAATGTTGACGGTGTTGGCCCGTGACCCCCGTCACGGCCGGAGCCTGCCGCCAGGGAAATGGCGCGAAGGCGCATCCCGGCGCCGTATTGCAGCGCTCCACCTTCGATCAACAGAGAACAGGGTGGATGGTTGCGGGAACCGCGCCTCAGGCGCGCAGCAGACCGTCCAGCGTGCGGGCGATGTCGGCGCCGCGCGCCGGCGCGCGCGGGTCCTCCAGGAAGCGCTTCAGCTCCCCGTTTGCCTCGGCCAGCCGCGCCAGCCCGGCGAGCACCGGCTCCAGTTGCCGGCGCACCGTGCCATGGAAGCCGGCGGCGCCCAGAGCGCCGTCGGCGGCGCCGGCCAGCACGCCGCCCAGCCGTTCCACTTCGGCCAGCAGGCGGCGCTGGCGTTCGGCCGCGTCCTGCCGTTCGGCGCCCAGCGTTTTCAACCGGTCGCCGATGTCGGTGAGCAGACGCGTCTCCGCCTCCACCTTCTGCGTCGCGGTGTGGTCGGCCACGGTCGCGTCGATGACCTGCTGCATCCGCGCAATGCCCTGTCGGATGACCTGCACCGCCTCGTTGGACTGGCGTGCGAGGTCGCGCACCTCGTTGGCGACGACGCGGAAGCCGTGCCCGTACTCGCCGGCCCGCGTCGCCTCGATGGCGGCGTTGAGCGCCAGCATGTTGGTCGCCGACATGATGCGGGTCACGTTGTGGATGGACTCCTCCAGCGCGCGGGATTCGGCCGCCACCTGCTCGAACCGGCCACGGTCGGCCGCGGCCTCCTGCCGGCGCCGCTCCAGATACTCCTCCAGGCCCTTGAGATCGCCGCCGCCGTGCGCCGGCTGGCCGGTCGCGGCCGCCGCGCGGCCGGACTCGCGCACCAGCGCGCCCAGTTCCCCCAGCGCAGAGTCCAGCCCGGCCAGCCGGTCGCGGATCGCCCCGGCGGCGGCGTCGGTGTCGCGCAGCACGGCGCGCAGGCTCTCGCTCGCCCGCTGGCAGACGGCGGGCAGCCGCTCGACCGCCTGCGCCGCCTCCGCCGGACGGGAGCCCCGGCTTTCGGCGAAGCGCAGGCGGGCGGCGCACAGGTCCTCCGGCCGGTCGAGCGGATCGGTCACGCCGTGGGCGCGCAGCAGGCGGCGCCACGCCTCGGCGTCGCGGTCGGCGGCGTCGAGGAGGCGGCCGGCCTCCTCGACGGTCAGGGTGCGGCCGCCCAGCGCGATGCGCTGCACGGGGAGGAAGTCGAACAGCGAGGTCACCGCCGTGCGCCGCGATTCCAGCACCCAGTACTGCGCCACCATGGTGGCGACGATGACGCTGAGCATGCCAAGCGCCGCCGCCGGCCCTTCCGGCACGCCCAGCGCGTCGAGCGTGGACCGCCACAGCGGATTGAACAGCACCACCAGAACGAACATCGGCAACCCGATCACGAGGAGGAGAAGCCCCTGGGCGCGGAAGAACCCCCGCCCGATCACCGCGCCGCCGTCCGTGCTGGTCATGCCCCGTATCCTCCGTCCGTGATGCCCGCTACCGCCCGATGGTTGAGTTTTGTGTCGAATATGGCGGATCGTCAGTAAAGCCCGCGACGCCCCTCCTGGCGGTGCGTCTTGATGACGCGGGAGGCCGATCCCCGCCCCACATTGGTCACCGCCGCCCGGTCTTTCCGGTAAATGCCGGTTAACCATCCGCCGCCCACTCTCGCCCGCTCCTTTCCAACGACCCAGCGGTGGGCATGATGACGACCGGCACCGGCGGCATCCGGCGGCTCTACGCCACGTTCTGGCACCACACCGAGGGCGCGCGCGGCCTGGTCGCGACGTTCCTCGCCATGCTGTTCGTGGCGCAGGCCGTGCGGCTGTCCATCCCCTACTTCTTCGGCGAGGCGGTCAACGCGCTGCAGGACACCGGCGTGCAGGACCTGGAGAGGGCGCTCTGGTGCATGGGGTTGACCTTCGGCGCGGCGGTGCTGGGCTGGGCGCTGCACGGGCCGGCACGGGTGATGGAACGCTTCACCGCGCTGCGCGTGCGCGGCCGCTTCGCCGACCGGCTGTACGCCAAGCTGACCGAGCTGCCGCTGGGCTGGCATGAGCGCCACCACTCCGGCGACACCATCCAGCGCATGGGCAAGGCGACACAGGCGCTGTTCGGCTTCTCGCAGCACCAGTTCGTCTACCTGCAGAACGTCGTCAACCTGATCGGCCCGATCGCGGCGCTTCTGGTGATCTCCACCGCCACCGGAGCGGCGGCGCTGGTCGGCTACGCGCTGATCCTGCTGGTGCTGGTGCGCTTCGACCGCGCCATGGTCCGCCTGCTGCACGAGGAGAACCGCCGCGAGGGCCGCTACATGGCCGAGCTGGTGGACTGCCTGGGCAACGTCGGCACGGTGCTGACGCTGCGCCTGCAGGCCGCCACCCGCCGGGTGATCGGCGAGCGGCTGGCCGCGGTGTTCCTGCCCGTGCGCCGGCACATCGTGGTGCACGAGGCGAAGTGGTGCGCCATCGACCTCGCCAACAACGGGTTGCGCACCGGTCTGGTGGTGCTCTACGCGTGGCTGGCGTGGCGGGACGGCGGGATCGTGCCGCTGGGCACGGCGGTGATGGTGCACCAGTACGCCCAGCAGTTGGGCACCGTCGTCGGCACCATGGCGACGCACTGGCAGGACCTGATGCGCCATCAGGCCGACCTCGCCGGCGCCGACCCGATCCTCGACGCCACACCGCGCGCCGGCAGCGCCGCCGGTCCGATACCGGCCGACTGGCGGGAAATCCGCGTCGACGCCCTGGACTTCCACCACGCCGGGCGCCCGGCGTTGTCCGGCGTCGGCCTGACGCTGGGGCGCGGTGCGCGCGTGGCGCTGGTGGGCGAGAGCGGGTCGGGCAAGAGCACGCTGCTGCGCGTGCTGGCCGGCCTCTACGAGGCGGAGCGCGCCGCCTTCACCGTGGACGGCGCCGCGCGGCCCGACCTGCGCGACCTGGGCGCCATCGCCACGCTGGTGCCGCAGGATCCGGAGATCTTCGAGAGCACGGTGCGCCAGAACGTCACCATGGGCATCGACTACCCGGTGGCCGAGGTGGCGCGCGCCTGCCGTCTGGCCCAGCTCGGCCCCGTGCTGGAGCGCCTGCCGCAGGGGCTGGACACGCCGATCAGCGAGCGCGGCTTCAACCTGTCGGGCGGCCAGAAGCAGCGCCTGGCGCTGGCGCGCGGCATCCTGGCGTCCCGCGCGTGCAGCCTGATCATGCTGGACGAGCCGACCAGCAGCATCGACCCGACCACCGAACTGACCATCTACGACGGCGTGCTGGACGCGTTCCACGACGCCTGCGTCGTCTCGGCCGTGCACCGGCTGCACCTGCTGACGCGCTTCACGCACGTGGTGCTGATGGCCGACGGCCGCATGGTGGACGCCGGCACGCTCGGCGAACTGCTGGCCCGCCAGCCGCGCTTCCAGGCCATGTGGGGCAACTACCACGGCGCGCCGCAGAGTGCGTCGGCGGCGGCGTGAGGAGACGCCGCCCGGCCCCGTGAAGGCCGGGCGGGAGCGGTATCCTTACCTGGGCCGCGTCTCGGCCACGTTGCCGGGGACGTCGGAAATGACGACCTCGACGCGGCGGTTGGCCTGGCGGCCGGACTCGGTGGCGTTGCTGGCCACCGGGCGGGCCTCGCCGAAGCCCTGCGCCACGACGCGGCCGGGGCTGACGCCGCGCGCCGTCAAGGCGTCGCGCACCGCGGCGGCGCGGCGCTCCGACAGGTCGAGGTTGTGGCCGGCGGCACCGGTCGCGTCGGCGTAACCCTCGATGCGCACCGTGCGGTCGGGGTTGCGGCGCAGGAACTCGGCCAGCCGGTCCAGGCGCGCCTCGGCGCCCGGCGTCAGCTCGGCCCGGTTCACGGCGAACAGCACGTCGCCCAGCGTCATGACGATGCCGCGCTCCGTCCGCTCCGCCTGCAGCTCGGCAAGCTGGCGCTCCAGCTCGGCGTTGCGGGCCTGGAGGACGGCGGTGCCGCGCGTCAGGTCGGCGGTGGCCACCGTCCTGCGCGCCTGGCTCGCCATCGCCGTCTCGCGGGCGATCTGCACCTGCCGGCTGGCGATGTAGGCGCGCTGGTTGGCCTCGGCCGTGTCGCCGTCGGCGCGGGCGGCCTCTGCTTCGGCCAGCGCCTCGCGGGCGCGCCGCAGCTCCAGCGGCGCGCCGGCCGCCACCGCCGGGTCGGCGGCGGCGGTCGTGTAGGCGGTGCGCGCCTCGACGAGCGCCGGGCTCTCGGGATTCGAAGCGCAGGCGGCGAGCGCCGCCAGGGCTCCGAGGGCGAGGAGGCGGGCGGTCACCATGTCGTCCCCCGCTGCTGGCCCCGCTGCTGGATGATGGTGGTGGAGCTGGTGCCCCCGGTCACCGGCGGGGCCGGAGGCGGTGGCGGTTCGAGGACGCGGGTGTCCCAACTGGTCGGGCCGGGGATGGTCGGCAGCGGCGTGCCCTGCTCCAGGGCGCCGTAGGGGGCCATGGTGGTGCTGCCGGCCGTCGTCGAGGTGGCCGTGCCGGCCGGGTTGACGACCGTGGTGCTGACGGTCGGCGCCGGTTGCGGCGGCGGGCGGTAACCGGGGGTCAGCGGCACGCCGGCGCGGCCGTCGTAGACGGTGCCGGATTGGGTGGTGCCGGAATAGCCGGTGCCGGAATAGCCGGTGCCGGACGGCTGGGGCGCCACGGCGCCGGCCGTGCCGCCGCTCAACACCTGCTGATCGCGGCGGACGGCGGCGGCGGCTTGCTGGGCGGCGACGTTCTGCGCGTGCACGGACGCGAGGTCGGCGTCCATCTGCGCCTGCTCGGCCAGACGGCGCGCCTCGGTGCGGTCGTCGCGGCGCATGGCGGCGTCGGCGGCGGCCAGCTTGTCGCGCGCCATCTGCAACTCGCCGGGCGCGAACTGCGGCGCTCCGGCGCGCTCCGCGTTCAGGATGGCCTGGCTGGCGGCGCCGAGCTGGGCGGTGGGCGGGGGCACGTCGCTGGCGCACGCGACGAGACCGAGCGACAGCAGGGCGGCAACGGTTCCGCCCCCAATGCGACGCGCACGAGTGCGGGTCATGGCTTGGGCCTTCCTTCGGATGGTCGAGGGATGCCGCAAGAACGGACCTACCCGGCGAAGGTTCCGCTGTGAGTGCCGGCTTCGCGGCGCCGCTCCGCCCGGCCGCGGCGCAGGTGCCGCACCACGCGCACGAGGTAGGCGGCGAGCAGCACGCCGAACAGCGCCAGCGAGCCCGGCACCATCCAGTCCGCCAGTTCCGGAAAGCCCGAGCGCATCAGGTAGCCGGTGGACGCCAGCACCAGCACCCACCCGGCCGACCCCAGCGTGGCGTACAGCATGAAGCGCGGCAGCGGCAGCCCGATGGCCCCGGCCGGAATGGAGATCAGCGTGCGCAGGCCCGGCAGCGGCTGGCACAGCAGCACGGCGAGGCCGCCGCGCCGGACGAACCACACGGTGGCGCGATCGACCTGCTCCTCGTCCATGCCCAGCCATCGGCCGTGGCGGCGCAGGAACCCCACGAAGCGGTCATGTCCCAGCCGGCGGCTGACCAGGTACCACAGCAGTTCCCCCACCGCCGAGCCGAGCCCGCCGGCCGCCGCGATCAGCAGCAGGTTGAACTCCCCGGCCGCGGCACCCATGCCGGCCAGCGGGATGACCGTCTCCGCCGGCACCGGCGGCAGCACGCGCGCCAGCACCAGCAGCAGGAAGATGCCCGCGTAGCCGAGTTGTGCGACGACATCCGTGACCCATTCCGTCATGCCCACGGCAACCGGCCGCAGGCGCGCCGGGTTCCGGCGATGCGTCCGCCGAATACCCGACGGGCCGAAAACCCAACGGTAGGAGCGTTACCCCACCACGCCGAACGAGATCTGGTTGTTGTCGTAGCGCGCGCGGATGGTCAGGCGCTGGCCCGGATCGACGCGGATCGGCGCTTCCAGGAACATCATCGCCTGCTTCCAGTGGTTGGTGCGCGCCCGGCTTTCCGACCGGTAGACCACGTCGTCGTCCATGAACAGGTCGAACCAGAAGGCCACGCCGTGGCAGGTGCCGCTGGCCGTGACCTCCACTTCGATGTCGCGCTCGCCCTCTTCCGGCATGGTGCGGGTGAAGTCGAAGTCGAGCGCCGTGAAAGCCGCCGACAGCGGCGCGTGGGCGTCGGCCGCCATGTCGATCTGCGCGTAGCCGGGGGAGCGGAAGACGTCCATCGCCGACATGTCGAAGCCGTCGATGCTCTTCACCGGGTTGATGCGCGCGAGTTCCGGCGTTTCCACCAGCATGGCGTAGACGGTGGAGGCCGCGGGGATGATCCTGCCGCCCGGCTTCACCAGATGCGTGCGCGCGTGCTGGAGGACGGAGAGCATGCGCGGCGCCAGCATGCCGATGTTGATGAGTTCGGAGACGAAGACGTCCGCCTTCTCCGGCAGGTCGCCGCCCGCGCCGACGGTGAGCTGGGTGGAGAGCTTCGGCACCACGGTGACGCGGTCGGCGTAGCCGTTGTTCGCCACCGTTTCCGCCGCCACGCGCGCCAGGATCGGGTTGACCTCGCACGTCACGACCTTCCGCGCCCCGGCGCGCGCCGCCATCATCGACACGATGCCCGATCCCGTGCCGATCTCCAGCACCAGGCTGTCCGGCGTCACGGCACGCTCCAGCGCCGCCTTGTAGGCGTCGTTGCGCTCGAAATCGTTGATCATCGGCAGATGCCAGCCGGGCACCGCGTTGGAATAGATCAGCCGGCGGGTGAAGTTGATCAGCGGGTGGGTGGGGTCGATGGCGCGCGCCGCCTCGATCGCCTCCACCGCCTCCCCGGCGCGGTCGAGGCTTTGCAGCGCGTGGGCGAGGCCGACGTGGGCCGGGATGAACCTGGGCGCCGCCTCGATCACCATGCGGAAGCCGTCGGCCGCCTCCTCCAGCTTGCCCTGCGTCGCCAGCACCTCGGACAGGTTGTAGCGGGCGTCCAGGTATTCCGGCGCCTTGGCCAGCGCGGCGCGGAAGCTCGCCTCCGATTCGTCCAGCCTGCCCAGGTCGCGCAGCGTGGTGCCGAGGAAGTTCAGCATTTCCGGCGCGTCGGGGCGCATCTCCAGCGCGCGGCGGTAGCAGGGCTCCGCCTCCGCCGGGCGGCCCAGCGCCTTCAGCACGTTGCCGAGGTTGCCGTGCACCTCCGGCAGCGCGTCGTTCAGGTCCAGCGCGCGGCGGAAGGCCGGCTCCGCCTCGGCGGTGCGGCCGAGCTGGAAGAGCAGGCTGCCGCGGCTGTTGTGCGTCGACGGATCCTCGCCGTCGGCCTCGACCGACTGGTCGAACAGCACCAGCGCCGCTTCCGGATGGCCGGTGTGCGCGGCGACGAGGCCGAGGAGGTGCAGCGCCTGCGCGTCCTTCGGGTTCGCCTCCAGCATGCGGCGGCACGCGGCCTCCGTCCCGGCCAGATCGCCGCCGCGGAACAGGCGGATGGCGTCGGTCAGCGTGGGCGCATCGGTCATCGGAAGGGTCTCCCAAGGCGTCGGCAATTCGGTTCGTGGCCCGGACCATAGCGTGAAAACGCGCGGCGCTACAGCGCCGAACGACGGCTCCGCATTGCCCGGTTGCGCGCTTGCGTCCTAAAGTGCGCCGCACGCGAAACCCGCCGCACGCGAAGCCCGAGGAGACGACCGACGATGAGCCGCACCCGCACCGGCCTGTTCACGGCCCTGCTGGCCGCCATGCTGGCGACCGCCTGCGCCGGCCTGCCGCAGACCGGCACCGGGGGTGGGGGTGCTGCGGCGCAGCGGTTCGAGCAGGTGCGCTCCAGCCCGCCGGAGCTGCGCGCCTTCCTGGCCCGCATGCCCAAGGGGGCCGACCTGCACAGCCACCTGTCCGGCGCGGTCTACGCCGAGACCTACATCCGCCTGGCGGCCGAGCAGGCGCTGTGCCTGGACACCACGGCCATGGCCTTCGCCAAACCCGCCGTCACCAAACCGCCCGCCACCAAACCGGCCTGCGCGCCCGGAACGGTGCCGGCGGCGGAGCTGCTGAAGGACCAGGGGCTGTACGCCAAGGCGGTGGACGCGCTGTCGTTGCGCGACTTCGTGCCGGCCAGCGGGTGGAGCGGGCACGACCAGTTCTTCGTTACCTTCGGCCGCTTCAACGCCGCCAGCGCCGCCGCCGGCGACCTGCTGGCGGAGGCCGTGGACCGCGCCGGGCGCCAGCGCGTCGAGCACGTCGAGCTGATGGCCACCGCCGGCAACGGCGGGGCGATCCGCGCCCTTGCCGACACGGTCGGCTGGAACGGCGACGCCGCGGACACCACCCGCCGGCTGATGGAGGCCGGGCTGGGCGACCTGATCCCCGGCGCCAAGGCCGACCTCGACCGGGTCGAGACGCGCATGCGCGACCTGCTGCGCTGCGACACCGGCACGCCGTCGGACGGCTGCGGCGTGTCGGTGCGCTACATCCAGCAGGTCAGCCGCAACCAGCCGCCGGCCCGCGTCTTCGCCCAGACGCTGTTCGCCTTCCTTCTGACGCAGGCGGAGCCGCGCGTGGTGGGCCTGAACTTCGTCGGGCCGGAGGACTACCGGATCGCACGCGCCGACTACACACGGCACATGCGCATGATCGACGCCCTGCACCGGGTGATGCCGGGCGTGAACGTGGCGCTGCACGCGGGCGAGCTGACGCTGGGCATCGTGCCGCCGGAGGACCTGCGCTTCCACATCCGCCAGGCGGTGGAGCTGGGCCACGCCAGGCGCATCGGCCACGGCGTGGACGTCATGTACGAGGACGACCCCTGGGGCCTGCTGCGCCTGATGGCGGAGCGGCGCGTGGCCGTGGAGGTCAACCTGTCCAGCAACGACCAGATCCTCGGCGTGCGCGACCACCAGCACCCCTTCCCGGTCTATCGCAAGGCCGGCGTGCCCACCGTCGTCTCAACCGACGACGAAGGGGTGAGCCGCAGCGACCTGACCAACGAGCTGCAGCGCGCCGTGAGCACGTACAACCTGTCCTACGCCGACGTGGTGGAACTGGCGCGCAACAGCCTGGAGTACAGCTTCCTGCCGGGGGCCAGCCTGTGGACGGACGTCAAGGCCGGGCGCCGCGCCGCGGCCTGCGCCGACGCCGATCCGGCGGGCGCGACGCCGCCGGCCGCCTGCGGCGCCCTGCTGGAGGCCAGCGAGAAGGCCCGCGTGCAATGGCGCCTGGAGCGGGCACTCGCCGACTTCGATCGCAGGGTGGCGGAGGACCGGCTGTAACCGCCGCTCAACCGCCGCTCACGCCACCATCCGCCACGCCATCCAGCCGAGCACCCCGGCGTTGACGGCCATGATGACGGGCGCGGCGCGGGCCACCGCCTCGCGCCACGTGCGGCCGGCGACGTGGCCGGCGAGGCCGACGGCGAGCAGGCTGGGCACGGTGCCCAGCGCGAAGGCGGCCATGCCGACGAAGCCGGTCAGCGCGCTGCCGCTGGCCGCCGCGACGGCGACGGCGCCGTACAGCAGGCCGCAGGGGATGAAGCCCAAGGCCAGCCCCAGCCCGTAGCCGCGCCAGCCGACGGGATTGCCGAACAGCGGCCGGGCGAGGCGCGACACGCGGTCCCCCCACCAGCGCTGGAACGGCGTGTCGAAATGCGGCAGCCACGCCGACAGGCCCTTGACCGCGTAACCCAGGAAGAACAGCGCGGCGAAGACCAGCAGCGCCACCGACAGCCACTTCAGCCCCGGCAGCGCGCCGACGTGCCCGGCCACCCCCGCCGCCACCGCGCCGATCGCCGCGTAGGTCGTGGCGCGGCCGAGGTGGTAGGGCAGCACGGCGGCCCCGGCGAGGCGATGGAACTCGCTCATCCGCGCCACCGGCACCTGCTCCAGCCGCGCCGTGACCTGTGCCAGCACGAAGGGGCCGCACATGCCCGTGCAGTGCGTGGCGCCACCGACCAGCCCGGCGGTGAGCAGGGCGACCAGCAGCCCGGCGTCGCGATCGATGACCACGGCGCACGCGTTCAGGCCGGCTTCAAGCGTGGTGAGGGCGGAATGGGTGTCCAACGATGCAGTCTCCGGGACGGATCGCGTCCTTACTTAGGCGCCCGCGCGCCGAAAACCCATGACATGCGTCAATGGATCGCGCTACGCGTGCTGGTGGATCACGTCGAGGAACGCATCGGCGTAGAGGTCCAGCTTGCGGGCACCCACACCGGGCAGCCTTGAGAAGGCGAGGCGGTCGAGCGGCCGCTCGGCCACCATCTCCAGCAGCGTGGAATCGTGGAAGATGACGTAGGGCGGCACGCCCTGGTCGCGCGCCAGTTCCAGCCGGCAGGCCTTGAGCGCGTGCCACAGCGCGTCGTCCTGCGCCGACAGCGCGCCGCGCGCCCCGCCGCGGGACACGCCCTGCCCGGCGGAGGTGCCGCGGCCCGCCGAGCGCCGCAACGCCTCGTTGACGCCGCGGCGCTTCTCCTGCACGTGGTCCTTGCGCAACTGGACCGTCGTCTGCCCCTTGATGATCGCGACGCCAGCGTCGGTCAGGCGGAAGCCGCCGTAGCCTTCCACGTCCACCGTCAGGCAGCCGGCGGCGACGAGCTGGCGGTAGACCGACTGCCATTCCGCCTTGGACAGGTCCTTGCCGACGCCGAAGGTCTTCAAATGGTCGTGCGCCTGCTGTTTGACCTTTTCGGTGGCGTTGCCCAGCAGCACGTCGATCAGGTGCCCCGCACCATAGCGCTGGCCCGTGCGGTACACGGCCGACAGCGCCTTCTGCGCCGCGATGGTGCCGTCCCAGGTGACGACCGGCTCCAGGCAGGTGTCGCAATTGCCGCAGGGCTCGTGCCGTGTCTCGCCGAAGTAGTTGAGCAGCACCTGCCGCCGACAGGTCGCCGTCTCGCAGAAGCCCAGCAGCGCCTCCAGCTTGGTGCGTTCGACCCGGCGGTGGCTCTCGCCGGCCTCCGACTGCTCCAGCATCTGGCGCAGGCCCACCACGTCGGCCATGCCGTAGGACAGCCACGCGTTGGCCGGCAGCCCGTCGCGCCCGGCGCGGCCGGTCTCCTGGTAGTAGGCCTCCAGGCTCTTGGGCGGGTCGAGGTGGGCGACGAAGCGGACGTTGGGCTTGTCGATGCCCATGCCGAAGGCGACCGTCGCCACCATGACGAGGCCCTCGGACTTGATGAACAGGTCCTGGTTGGCTTCGCGCACCTCCGACGGCAGGCCGGCGTGGTAGGGCAGCGCCTCGCGCCCCTGGCTGTTCAGCCACTGCGCCACGTCCTCCACCTTCGCCCGCGACATGCAGTAGATGATGCCGGCGTCCTCGGGGTGGTTCTCGCGAAGGAACTCCAGAAGCTGCTGGCGCTCCGACTTCTTCTGCACGATGCGGTAGGTGATGTTCGGCCGGTCGAAGGACGACAGGAAAACCCGCGCCTCGCCCAGGCCCAGCTTCTCGGCGATCTCCGCGCGGGTCTGCGCGTCCGCCGTGGCGGTCAGCGCCACGCGCGGCACCATCGGGTGGCGCTCGTGCAGGATGGAGAGCTGCAGGTACTCGGGCCGGAAGTCGTGCCCCCACTGCGACACGCAATGCGCCTCGTCCAGCGCGAAGAGGGCGAGGTTCGTGCGGTCGAGCAGGTCGAGGAAGCGCGGCGTCACCAGCCGCTCCGGCGCCACGTACACGAGGTCCAACTCGCCCTTGACCATGGCGCGCTCGACCTCGCGCGCCTCGTTCATGTCCAGCGAGGAGTTGAGGAAGGCGGCGCGCACGCCGAGCTGGCGCAGCGCCGTCACCTGATCGCGCATCAGCGCGATGAGCGGCGAGACGACCACCGCCACGCCGTCGCGCACCAGCGCCGGGATCTGGTAGCACAGCGACTTGCCGCCGCCGGTGGGCATCAGCACCAACGCATCGCCGCCGCCGACGACATGGCGGATGATGTCGCCCTGCTGCCCGCGGAACGACTCGTACCCGAACACCGAGCGCAGCACGTCGAGCGCCGCGTCGCCGCTGCCGGTCATTGTCCTGTCGAAGAGCGTATCCACGCCGACCCGATGCTAAATCCGGTGGCCGGTGCGCCGGCCAAGCTACAAGCCCTATGATGTGGCACAGGACGGCGCGAGAGTGAAGCGGCAATGTTGGGCGGCGGCGCCCGCGGCACCACACGCGCCACGCGAACATGCCGCGTTGACGCTCGCGCACACTTCTGTAGAACATGAAAACGGCGGGTGGAATAGGCCACCCGCCGTTTCAGAAGGAGGAAAGAAGGCATGCGAAAGATGCCCTTTCTCCTGGTGCTCCAGTGGCGGGGCTGGCTGATCACGATCAGCCGCACCGGCCGCTAGGCACGGGAG
>DASPIO010000094.1:0-5217 GCA_035629155.1 Azospirillum sp.
TCGCGCGCCGCCAGCGTCAGCGGGCGCATCAGCAGGTCCAGCGTGCGGATCAGCGTGGCGCGCAGGTCCTTGCGGTGGACGACCATGTCCACCATGCCGTGCTCCAGCAGGTATTCGGAGCGCTGGAAGCCTTCCGGCAGCGTCTCGCGGATCGTGCTTTCGATGACGCGCGCACCGGCAAAGCCGATCTGCGCGCCCTTCTCGGCGATGTGGATGTCGCCCAGCATGGCGAAGGAGGCGGTGACGCCGCCGGTCGTCGGGTCGGTCAGCACCACCACGTAGGGCAGACCGGCCTCCTTGACCATCTCCACGGCGATCGTGGTGCGCGGCATCTGCATGAGGGACAGGATGCCCTCCTGCATGCGCGCCCCGCCCGAGGCCGGCACGACCACCAGCGGCGCCTTCTGGGCCAGCGCCGTCCTGGCGGCGGTGACCAGCGCCTCGCCCACCGCGATGCCCATGGAGCCGCCCATGAAGCCGAAGTCGAAGGCGGCGACCACCACCGGCAGCCCGTCCATGGCGCCATGCGCGACCAGGACAGCGTCCTGCCGGCCGGTCTTGCCCTGGGCTTCCTTCAGGCGGTCGGTGTAGCGCTTCTGGTCGCGGAACTTCAGCGGGTCGACGATGGTCTTCGGCAGCTCGACGAGCGTGTACTTGCCTTCGTCGAACAGCATGCCCAGCCGCTTCGCCGGGTCGAGCCGCATGTGGAAGCCGCAGTGGTGGCAGACCGAGAGGTTCTCCTCCAGGTCGCGATGGTGCAGCATCGCCTCGCAGTTCGGGCACTTGTGCCAGAGGTTGTCCGGCACCTCCTTGCGGGTGACCAGCGCGCGGATCTTCGGACGGACGTAGTTGGTAAGCCAGTTCATCGCTGACCAGAACTCCTGTTAGGAACGCGCGCCGCGCACGCCCGCCGCCAGATCGCGCACGAAGGCGAGCGCGTCCTCCACAAGGCCCGGCTTGGCCTTGCCGTCGGCGTCGAGGTTGGCGGCGATGCGCGAGACGATGGCGGAGCCGACGACCGAGGCGTCGGCCACGCGGGCGACCGCCGCCGCCTGCTCCGGCGACTTGATGCCGAAGCCCACCGCCACCGGCAGGTCGGTGTGGCGCTTCAGCCGGGTGACCGCCGCGACGATGGCGTCGTCGGTGGCGGACGCGGCACCGGTGATGCCGGCGACCGACACGTAGTAGACGAAGCCCGAGGTGTTCTTCAGCACCGCCGGCAGGCGCTTGTCGTCGGTGGTGGGCGTGGCGAGGCGGATGAAGTTGACGTCGGCCTTCAGCGCCGGCAGGCACAGCTCGGCGTCCTCCTCCGGCGGCAGGTCGACGACGATCAGCCCGTCCACCCCGGCCGCCTTGGCGTCGGCCAGGAAGCGCTCGACCCCGTAGGCGTGGATGGGGTTGTAGTAGCCCATCAGGATCACCGGCGTCTCGGCGTCCGTCTTGCGGAAGCCGCGCACGAGGTCCAGCGTGCGCGTCATGCGGGCACCCGCCGCGAGCGCCCGCAGGCCGGCCGCCTGGATCGCCGGGCCGTCGGCCATCGGGTCGGTGAAGGGCATGCCCAGTTCGATGAGGTCCGCACCGGCCGCCGGCAGGCCGTCCAGCAGCGCCGCGCAGGTCTCGTGGTCCGGGTCGCCGGCCATGATGAAGGTAACGAGCCCGGCCCGGCCTCCGGCCTTCAGGGCGGCGAAGCGGCGGGCGATGCGGCCCGTGTTCTTCGAAGCGCTCACAGCTTCACTCCCAGATGCTCGGCGACGGTGAAGATGTCCTTGTCGCCGCGGCCCGACAGGCAGAGCACCATCAGGTGCTCCTTCGGCAAGGTGGGGGCGCGGCGCACCACCTCGGCGATGGCGTGCGCGGATTCCAGCGCCGGGATGATGCCTTCGACCTTGGCGCACATCTGGAAGGCATCCAGAGCTTGGCTGTCGGTGATGCTGACGTACTCGATGCGGCCGATGTCGTGCAGCCAGGAATGCTCCGGCCCGATGCCGGGATAGTCCAGGCCGGCGGAGATCGAGTGCGCCTCGGTGATCTGGCCGTCCTCGTCCTGGAGCAGGTAGGTGCGGTTGCCGTGCAGCACGCCCGGCCGCCCGCCGGTCAGCGAGGCGGCGTGCATGCCGGTGTCGACGCCGTGCCCGGCCGCCTCGACGCCCACCATCTTCACCTCGGCATCGTCGAGGAAGGGGTGGAAGAGCCCCATGGCGTTGGAGCCGCCGCCGACGCAGGCGACCAGCGAATCCGGCAGCCGGCCTTCCAGCGCCTGGATCTGCGTGCGCACCTCGTCGCCGATCACCGACTGGAAGTCGCGGACCATGGCCGGGTAAGGATGCGGGCCGGCGACCGTGCCGATCAGGTAATAGGTGTCGGCGACGTTGGTGACCCAGTCGCGCAACGCCTCGTTCATCGCGTCCTTCAGCGTCTTCGAGCCCGACGTGACGGAGCGCACCTCGGCACCCAGCAGGCGCATGCGGAAGACGTTCGGCTGCTGGCGGGCGATGTCCACCTCGCCCATGTAGATCACGCACGGCATGTTGTAGAGCGCGCACACCGTGGCCGTGGCGACGCCGTGCTGGCCGGCGCCGGTCTCGGCGATGATGCGCGTCTTGCCCATGCGCTTGGCCAGCAGGATCTGGCCGATGCAGTTGTTGATCTTGTGGGCACCCGTGTGGTTCAGCTCTTCCCGCTTGAAATACACCTTGGCGCCGCCGAGCCGCTCGGTCAGCCGCTCCGCGTAGTAGAGCGGGTTCGGCCGGCCGACGTACTGGGCCAGACGCTCCCGGAACTCGGCCTGGAAGGCTTCGTCGGTCTTCGCCTCCTCATAGGCCTTCTCGACCTCGAGGATGAGCGGCATCAGCGTCTCGGCGACGTAGCGTCCGCCGAAGATGCCGAAGTGGCCGTGCTCGTCGGGCCCGGCGCGGTAGGTGTTGGGTCTGGTCATCGCGGGATCGGACACTCGCTGAAGAACGGGCCGCTGGAACGGGCATGCCCCCGTGGAGGCGCCACCATAGCGGCGTGATGCGGGGATTTGAAGCGGCAGTGTGGGGCGTCTGCCGCGCACGTCTCTACGCAACGCGCCGCCGCCCGGATCACCCGCCCAGCGGCGGCGCGTACATCAGGCCACCACGGTTCCACAGCGCGTTGAGCCCGCGCTCGATCCCCAGCGGCGAGCTGCCGCCCAGGTGGCGGTCGTAGATCTCGCCGTAGTTGCCGATCTGCGCGATCACCCGGTACGCCCACTGGTCGTCCAGCCCCAACCCCGCGCCGACGCCGGGCGTCAGGCCCAGCAGGCGGTTCACCTCGGGGTCGGCGTGGTGGTTCAAGGCCACGGCGTCGGCGGCGGCAACCCCCCTCTCCTCGGCCAGCACGGTGGCGAGGATGACCCAGCGCACCACCTTGTACCACTCGGCGTCGCCGGGCGCGATGGTGGGGCACAGCGGCTCCTTGGAGATGACCTCGGGGAGGATGACGTAGTCGTTGGCGTGCGGCGCGTTCAGCAGCCGCTGGGCGAACAGGCTGATGCGGTCGTTGGTCAGCACATCGCAATGGTGGTTGAAGAAGGCGCTGAGCCCCCCTTCCGTCGAGTTCACCGTCTTCACCGCCAGCTTGCGGCCGGTGACGGCGATCCAGTCCTCCAGGTTGCGTTCCGTGGTGGTGCCGCGGATCACGCACACGGTCCCCTCGCGCAGGTCGGACAGCCGCGTGATGCCGAGCGAACGGTGCGTCATGAAGCCCTGGCCGTCGAACAGGTAGACGACGGGGAATTCGACGTCCAGGACGGCGTTGCGGTGCAACGTCCAGGTGGCTCCGTCCATCAGCACGTCGACGCCGCCCTCGTGCAGCACCGTGAAGCGCCTCTGCGCGTTGAGCTCGATGAACTCGATGGCGTCGGCGCTGCCGGTCACGGCCACCGCCACGGCGCGGCACAGGTCGACGTAGAACCCCTGCCAGCGCCCGTGATCGTCGACGGCGGCCAGACCGGTGCCGCTGGTGGTGACACCGCAGCGCAGGACGCCCGCCCGCTTCACCCGTTCCAGCGTGCCGCCGGCCTGCGCGGATCCGCCGGCCAACGCCCACACCGTCATCATCAGGATGAGGATTCCCAGCCGGCGCATCGTTTCACCCCTTTGTTCCCCGGCGCAGGATCGACCGGACACCCCGCCGCGGTCAAGCCGCCCCGGGCGATGCCGTGCGGGCGTGGCGAATTGCGCCGGCTCGGCGGGACGTGCTATGCCGTTCGGATCGATCGGCCGCGGCCCCGCGGCGCCGCCAGGGGAGCACGTCCTCTTGCCCTTTCCTCGGTTGGGTGTGGCGTTCCGCATCCTTGCGGGCTTGACGGTGATCGGCGGTCTCACCGCCGCCACGGGCATGGTCGCCGTCTCCCTGTTCGCACGCTTCCACGACGGGTTCGAGCAGATCGCGACGTCCAAGGTGCCGGGACTGGTCAGCGCCTCGCAGTTGGCGCAGCAGAGCGGCACCATCGCCGCCAACGCACCGGCGCTGGTGGCGGTGCAGAGCCAGTCCGTGCGCGACGCCGTGATGGCGCGCATCGGCGACCAGATCCTTCTGCTGGAAGACCTGATGGCCCGGCTGCGCACCCGCGGCGGCGAGGCCGCCGACCTGGCCGAGCTGGACCGCCGCAAGAACGAGCTGGTCGACAACCTGCGCGCGCTGAACGATCAGGTGGAGAAGCAACTGGCGGTGACGGCAGAGACCAGCGGCCTGATCGGCCGGCTGACCGACCTGGCCGAGCGCCTGCGCCGCACCCACGCCGAACTGATGGACGGCGACACCATCGCCACGCTGGCCGCCGCCCTGATATCGGCGCCGGCCGCCTCCGCCGACCCGCAGGCCGAGGCGGAGGCCATCCGGCGCCTGGAACACGCCGTGCAGCGCTGGACCGACCACGCCGGCCACGCGCTCACCGTCATGCTGGCCGCCGCCCGCGCCGACCACGAGGCGAAGGTCGAGCGCATGCGCCGCGACTTCCGCGATTCCCTGGACCGCGCGGCGGTGACGCTGACCATGCTGCCGGCCCCGGTGGTCCACCGGCTGGAGCCGCTGCACCGCGAGCTGTCGTCACTGGGCCTGGGCGAGGTCAACCTGTTCGCCAGCCGGATGAGCGAGATCACGCTCCAGCGCGCCATCAAGGGGGCGGTGACCCGCAACCAGAACGTCTCGGACCGGCTGGTCGCCGCCGTGTCCGACTATTTCCTCGCCATC
>DASPIO010000095.1:0-11407 GCA_035629155.1 Azospirillum sp.
CGTCGACGCCTGGATGGCCCAGCGCCGCCCGGTGGTGGAGCGGATCGAGCAGCTTCTCGCCGAACTGCGCACCCAGCCCGCCGTCGACCTCGCCATGCTCGCCGTCGCCAACCGGCAATTGCGGGGGCTGACCGCGGGGTAGGGGGTCAGTGCTGCTGCGCGCCGTACGGCGTGCGCGTGCCGATGAAGAAGGCGAGCAGCCGCAGCAGGCGCAGGTCCAGGCGTTCGAAACGCATGCCCACCGTGCCGCCGTGCACGCGGGCCACCACCGCCTCGCCGTGCACGGTCAGCCGGCGCACGGCCATCGGCAGTTCCAGCACGAAGGACACGCGCTGGCCGGGTCGGAACAGCGCCGGGTGATGCTCCACCCGCAGGCCGGAGAGCGACAGCTCGACCAGGGGGAAGCGGTGCTCGTTGCAGATCAGCGCCCCGCCCCGTGCGTCGAAGCGGCGGTCATGGCGGCGGTCGTCGTGCAGGCCAAGGAAGCGTCGGATCATGGCGCGGTCCCTCGCGTCGTGTTTTGTCCAGTGTTCCGTCCAGGGTGATCGTCGGCTACGCCGCCCGCGGCAGCAACGGCCGCTTCTCCGCCACGCCGCCCGCCCCGGTGATGCCGCCCACGAGATCGCGCAGGCGCTGGGCGATGTCGCCGATGGTCGATGCGGTGGAGGCCAGATGGCCGGCCTGCGCATCGGTCGCCTCGGCGGCGGCGCGCATGGCGGTCATCTCCTGGTTTACCTGCCGGCTCTCCTGCCCGGCGGTGGTGGCCACCGCCAGCGCGTCGCGGGCCGACGACGCCACCTCGGCGATGGCGCCGGTCACCGCGTCCGCCTCGCCGTGCGCGTTGCCGACGCTGCGGGTGATCTCCCCGGCGGCTTCCGACTGTTCCGACACCGCGGCGGCGATCGACTGGACGGAGCCGTTGAGCCGGCCGATCACCTCGGTGATGGCGCCGATGACGTCGACGGCACCGCTCGCCTCGGTCTGGATGGCGGCGATCTTGCCCTCGATGTCCTCCACCGCGCGCGCCGTCTGGTTGGCGAGGCTCTTGACCTCCCCGGCCACCACGGCGAAGCCCTTGCCGGCCTCCCCGGCGCGCGCCGCCTCGATGGTGGCGTTCAGCGCCAGCAGGTTGGTCTGCTCGGCGATCTCGCGGATCAGGCGCAGCACGTCGCCGATGGCGCCGGCCGCGCGGCCCAGCTCATCCACCGTGCCGGTGGCCTTGCCGGCGTGCGCCATGGCCGATTCCACCACCTGCCGGGCGGCGGCCATGCTGCTCTCGATGGCGGCGATGCGCGTCGTCACCCGGTCGGCGTCGCCGGCCGCGGCGGCGACGTGCCCGGCCATGCTGGACGCGCTGCGGGTGATGGACTCCGCCCGCTCGCCCACGGTGCGGACCTCCGCCATCATGCGGTCCACGCTGTCGGCCACCGTGCGGGCGCAGGCGTCGGCGGCGGCCGCCTGCCCGGCGGTGTCGCGCGCCCGGTGCGCCAGTTCGCCCGACAGGGTGCCCAGTTCCTCTGCCGCGCGGGTCAGGTCGCGCGCGCTGTCGGCGACGCCGCCGACGATGGTCTCGATGTTGTCGATCAGGCGGTTGTAGGCGAAGGCCAGCTCGGCCGCCTCGTCGCCCGATCCCTCGTCCAGGCGCATCTTCAGGTCCGCCCCGCCGCGCGACAGCGCCAGCATGTTGGCCAGCAGCGTCCCGGTGCCCAGCACCGCGCCGTGCTCGGCCTCGTTCAGGCCCTGCATCTCGTGCTCGCGCGACACGCGGATGCCGCCGGACATGCCGGCGTTCATCAGCTTGAAGAACATCAGCGACAGGCCGAAGGCCCAGGCGAAGGCGATCGACACGCCCTCCGCCTGCACCAGGAACTGCGACCACGCGTCGCCGGCCGGCAGCTTGTCCGGGGTGGCCAGGAAGGCGGTCAGCAGCGTGCCCCAGGCGCCGCAGAAGCCGTGCACCGGCACGGCCCCCACCGCGTCGTCCAGCTTGAACACCCGCTCCAGAAGTTCGGCGGCGGCGATGACGACGATGCCGCTCGTGGCGCCGATGGTGATGGCGCCGCCCGCCGAGACGGCGTCGCAGCCGGCGGTGATGCCGACCAGCCCGCCCAACACGCCGTTGATGACGCGGTCGACACGCCAGTTGCCGTCCAGCACGCGCCCGGCGAACATCCCCACCGCCCCGCCGATGGCGCCGGCGACGATGGTGTTGAAGACGATGTGCGCGAACTGCGGCGTGCCGGCCAGGGTGGAGCCGCCGTTGAAGCCGATCCAGCCCACCCACAGGATCATGGCGCCGGTGGTCGACAGCACCGGGCTGTGCCCCTGGATGGGGATGGGGTTGCCCTGCGCGTCGAAGCGGCCGATGCGCGGCCCCATGACGATCACCGCCGCCAGCGCCACCCAGCCGCCCACCGAATGCACCACGGTGGAGCCGGCGAAGTCGATGAACCCTTGCGAGCCCAGGAAGGCGTAGTTGCCGCTGTCCAGCAGGTTGCCCCACGCCCAGTGGCCGAACACCGGATAGATCAGGCCGGAGATGAAGAACGTCGCCCACAGGTAGGCGGAGAACCGCATGCGCTCCGCCACCGAGCCCGAGACGATGGTCGCCGAGGTGCCGCAGAACACGAGCTGGAAGACGAAGAACGCGTAATCCCAGTCGTTCGTGTGGTTGAATCCCAGCATGTCCAGGTTCCAGCCGATCAGCCCGCTCTGGCTGGCCCCGAACATCACCATGAACCCGAACAGGCCGAACACGAAGACGGCCAGGACGAAGTCCACCAGGTTCTTCTGCGCCACGTTGATCGAGTTCTTGGAGCGGACCAGCCCGGCTTCGAGCAGCAGGAAGCCCACCTGCATGAACATGACCAGCGCCGCGGCGGCCATGACCCAGACGAAGTTGAGGTTGGCCTGGACCTTCTCCACGGCGTCGAGACGCCGCGCGATCTCGTCGCCCCCGGTTTCGGCCAGTGCCGGCAACGACGCCAGACCGGCCATCGTGGCGGCCATCATCGCCGACGCGACACCGGCGCGCGGGGAAAGTCCCGGAAAGCGTATCTTGTTCATGGATTGTCTGGAGCCCGATACATGGCCGCCCAAAGGCGCCGGATTTACGGAAAGCCGGCTTCAACGTGTGCCATCGATATCTCGGAATGGTCAAGAATTGAGCGATGGTCGTTTATTGACCAACCCATGCTTTTCAATTGTGCGAATGCAATCGTCCGACTTGGCGAAATGGCGCGAGATTATGCCATATGAGAAGATGTGTGCTTCGTGAATAGGCGTCGATACTAATTCCGGATCGATGTTTCTCTCTGTGACTGTGCATTCCGGCGCCACCGCCATGGCATTCCACAGGGCTTTGCGGAATAACGGAAAATTTTTTGCAAATATGTGGAACGTGGCGACGCCGCTGCTGCCGCGCCGCAGATGATCACGTCCACCTGCCAAAGTGTCGCACCCGCAGATCCCCGCCCGGCTTCGCTGACGCCCGGCCACCCCCGTGGCGCCTCCAGCGGGGGCGCGAGTCCGCCGGAAAAACGGCCTCTGAGGATCGGTCCGCCTCCTACGCACACCCCCGCGGGCCCTTCAGCGCCTCGCCCAGCGGCACCGTTCCGCTGCCCGGCCGGGCGGGCTGCTGCTGGCTCTCGTGCGGTGCCCAGGCGGCGAGGTACAGCACCTGGAAGGTCGCCGGGATGCGCCCGTCCGGTTCGGCAAAGCGTTCGGCGTACAGCGCGGCGGCGGTGAACAGCATCTCGCGCCGGGCCGGCACGGTGCGGCGCGCCAGCACGGCGTTGGTCTCCCCCATGCCGCGCAGGTCGCGCATCAGCGCCAGCGCGTCGGCGTAGGTCACGGTGATGGTGTCGCTGTCCACCACCGGCAGGGCGAAGCCGGCGCGCTGCAACAGGCTGCCGGCGTCGCGCACGTCGGCGAAGGGCGACACGCGCGGGCTGGCGCCGCCGGACACCGCCAGCTCCGCCTCCATCAGGCAGCGGCGCAGCTCGGTCAGCGTCTCGCCGCCCAGCATGGCGGCGCAGAAGAAGCCGTCGGGCTTCAGCGCGTGGCGGACCTGCACCAGCGCCCCCGGCAGGTCGTTCACCCAATGCAGGCTGAGGTTCGACACCACCAGGTCGAAGCTGGCCGGGGCGAAGGGCAGCGCCTCCTCGTCCGCCGCCACGGCCAGCGCCCCGGCGCGGCGGGCGAAGGCCGGCGACAGGTCGCAGGCGACCAGCGTCTCGATGCCCTTCTGCAATCCATGGGGGCCGGTCAGCGCCCGGCGCATCACGCCGTCGTGGCTGCCCAGGTCGAGCGCCACGGGAAAGCCGCGCGTCACGTCGTGCAGGCGGTCGGCAAGCCGCTCGCCGATCTCCTCGAACAGGAAGGAATGTTCGGCGAAGGCGGGGGAGGATGCCGCACGTTCGCGGCGGCGGCGGACGAGGGCGCGGTCGAAGACCGTCATTGTGTCGGGCATGGTGTCGGGCTGGCTCATGCCCGCAATATAACCCGGACATGGTGCCCCACAACCATCGGCGGATGCCGAAAATTCGGATAGGATGCCGCGCGCGCCGCCGCACCCTGCCGGAGACGGACCATGACCATCGCCGACGCCATCGGCGCCACCCACGACGCCATCATGGTCATCATCAAGATGACCTTCCCGGCGCTGCTGATCACCACGGCCATCGGCCTCGTCCTCACGCTGTTCCAGTCGGTCACGCAGATCCAGGACCAGACGCTGCAGCAGAACCTGAAGATCTTCGCCACCATCGTCATCCTGTTCGTGACGGCGCCGGCGCTGTACATCGCGCTGCACGACTTCACCATGGTGATCTTCGACCGCATCGCCTCCATCCACTGACGCGCGCATGCTCGCCCGCCTCGCCGCCCGCCTCACCGCCGCCGCGCTGAACGCGCTGCTGCCGCCGCGCTGCCTGTCCTGCGGCGCGCCGGTGGACCGCCAGGGCGGGCTGTGCCCGGCGTGCTGGGGGGCGCTCACCTTCATCACCACGCCCTACTGCGCCTGCTGCGGCCTGCCCTTCGCCTTCACGCAAGGGGAGGGCATCGTGTGCGGCGCCTGCGTGGCCGAACCGCCGGCCTTCGCGCGGGCGCGCTCGGTGCTGGTGTACGACGACGCCAGCCGGCCGCTGGTGCTGGGCTTCAAGCACGGCGACCGCACGCACGCGGCGGTGGCCTACGGGGCGTGGCTGGCGCGCGCCGGCGCGGACCTGCTGGCCGAGGCCGACCTGCTGGCGCCGGTGCCGCTGCACCGCTGGCGCCTGTTCCGCCGCCGCTACAACCAGGCGGCCCTGCTGGCCCGGGCGGCGGGGCGCGCGGCGGGGCGGCCGGTGGTGCCGGACCTGCTGATGCGCCGCCGCGCGACACCATCGCAGGGCGGGCTCGACCGCGGCGGCCGGCGGAAGAACGTGGCCGGCGCCTTCCGCCTGAAGCGCGGCAAGGAGGAGGTGGCCGGCAAGCGCATCGTCCTGGTCGACGACGTGCTGACCACCGGCGCCACCCTCGCCGAATGCGCCAGGGTGCTGCGCCGGGCCGGCGCCGCGCGCGTCGACGTGCTGACGCTGGCCCGCGTCGTGCGGCAATGATCCGCACCTCGGCCATCTGGCATGCGCGGCGGGTTGCAATATATAGGGCGGAAGACTGTCTGTAAGAGTGGGACCCTATGGCCGACGTCGTCATCTACACCACCCCGTTCTGCCCCTATTGCACCCGCGCCAAGCGCCTGCTCGACAGCAAGGGGGTGACGTACGAGGAGATCGACCTCTACATGCACCCCGGCCGCCGCGACGAGATGGTGCAGCGCGCCCAGGGGCGCACCACCGTTCCGCAGGTCTTCATCGACGGCAAGCCGTTCGGCGGCAGCGACGACATCCACGCGCTCGACCGCGCCGGCAAGCTCGACCCGCTGCTGGGCCTCGCCTGATGCTCCCCCGCATGAAGGCGGCGTGCGTCCAGGTCAACGCCGGGCCGGAGATCCAGCCGAACCTGATCGCGGCGGGCGACCTCGTGCGCCGCGCCCGCGACGCCGGGGCCGACGTCATCGCCATGCCCGAGAACGTCAGCCTGATCGTGCAGGGTCGCGCCAACGTGCTGGCCCGCGTGAAGCCGGAATCCGAACACCCCGGCGTTCCGTTCTTCACCGGTCTGGCGCGCGAGACGGGGGCGTGGCTGCTGGTCGGCTCGCTGGGCATCCTGCTGGACGAGGGGCGCGTCGCCAACCGCAGCTATCTGATCGCCGCGGACGGGCGGATCGTCGCCACCTACGACAAGATCCACATGTTCGACGTGGACCTGAAGGACGGCGAGAGCTACCGCGAGTCCGCCACCTTCCGTCCGGGCGAGCGCGCCGTGGTGGCCGCCACGCCATGGGGCGGGGTGGGGATGACGGTGTGCTACGACGTGCGCTTCCCGCACTTGCACCGCGCGCTGGCGCACGCCGGGGCGCGCATCCTCACCGTTCCCGCCGCCTTCACGGTGCCGACCGGCCGGGCGCACTGGCACGTGCTCCTGCGCGCGCGGGCCATCGAGACGGGCTGCTTCGTCATCGCTCCGGCGCAGACCGGCACCCACGACGCCGGCCGCCGCACCTACGGCCATTCCCTGATCATCAGCCCCTGGGGCGAGATCCTGGCCGACGCCGGCGAGGAGGTGGGCGTCGTCACCGCCGACCTCGACCTGTCCCAGGTCGACGAGGCCCGCCGCATGGTCCCCGCCCTCACCCACGACCGGCCGTTCGAGGTGGTCACGGCGGAGTAGGGCGCGCCTTCAGTCCTCTTCCGTCGGGCGCAGCGGCCGCCCGCGCATCCAGTTCCACAGCGGGCCGGTGGCGACGACCACGGCGACGCCGATCAGGTTCAGCCCCACCACCAGGATCAGGTAGTCCACGACCTCGAACGCCGACAGCCAGCGCCGCAGCGGCGCCTGCGCCAGCAGCCGCGCGCCCGCGTACAACGGCAGCACCGCCGCGCACAGCACGAAGGCCACGCGGTCCGGGCGCCAGTCGCCGCGGCGCGCCGGCTCCGGGTCGGGGTCGACCAGCGTGCGCCGCCGCGCCACCACCGCCGCGATGTAGACGTACAGCAGCAGGATCAGCGTCGGCTTCAGCCAGCCGTGCGTCGGCCGGTCGATCCAGGCGCCGTAGACGTGCGTGCCCAACCCCAGGGCCAGCCCGCCCAGCAGCACCGGCAGCGCCGCCGGCCGCCGCCGGTGCTCGGCGAACAGCGCCAGCGCCGCCAGCGCCGCGACGCCGGTGAACGCGCCCTCGTCCGTGTGCGGGTCGAACAGCGTCAGGAAGGCGATCGCCAGCATCAGCGTGACCAGCGTCGCCGTCCGGCTTTCCAGCCGCCTGTACGCCAGATACGCGGTTCCCAGCGTACACAGCGCGGCGGCGACACGTACGCCGGCCATGGTGGCGTACGCCGGAGTGATGCCCAGGTGCGCCAGCAGCGCGCCCAAGTCGAGCCCACGGCTCCGGTCCGCCGCCGCCCGCAGCGTGTCGGCCATGGCGGCGTACTGGCCGGCGACGTAGGCCGGGTCGGGGTGCAGGAACGGCGCCGCCACGACGGCGGCCAGTCCGGCCAGCAGCCAGGGCGCCGCGCGCGGCCGCAGCGCGCCGAACAGCAGCGCCGGCACCAGCGCCAGCGGCTGCACCGCCACGGCCAGCGCCAGCAGCAGGGCGCCGCGCGCCCGGCGGTTCCAGGCCAGGTCCACGGTGGCGTGCAGCAGCACCGCGAACATCATCACGTCCCATTGGCCGCGCAGGATGCCGAGCGCGGCGGCCGGGATGGTCAGAACCAGCACGCCGTGCGCGACGCGCCCCGGCGCGTCCGGGCGCACGAGGCCGGCGGCGCGGTACACCGCCCAGGTCAGCACGGCCACCGACAGCAGGCGCCAGATCTGGTCGGCCAGTTCCGGCGGCAGCAGCGCCAGCGGGCCGAACAGCAGGTTCGCGGACGGGAGGTGCGGAAAGCCGCCAGTGCCGTCGGTGTGGACGGGGCGGCTGGCCCACCAGTCGAGCGTGGCGTTCAGGTGGGTGTGGGTGATCGCCCGCATCGGCGTGGCGAACGCCAGGACGGCGATGGCGGCGTTGAACAGGATCCACAGCGCCAGCCCCCAGTTCCGGCGCAACCACCCCGTGACACACCGCCCGCCCGCCGCGCCCGCGCGTGGACGTGGGCGTGCGCTGCCGCCGACCGTCATCGTCCCCGTCCAGCCATAGATCCCCTTTGCTGATGTAACGGATTCTCCGTGCGCGGTCCAGGTGTGCCGCAGCGCTTCAGGCGGGCAGCGGGTGCGGCTCCGGCGCCGTTTCGCCCGCCGTTTCGCCCAGGGTTCCCCCGGCGGGATCGTTCATCGCGGCGATGCGCTGCACCACCGCCGGGCGCGGGCTGTCGACGATGCCGTGTTCGTAGGCGACGACCTGCAGCCGCCCCCGCGCCACCTCCAGCAACTCGCCCGGTTGCAGAAGGAAGGCGGCCGACGACGGCTTGCCGAACCGCGCGTTGCCGGCGGCGAAGGTCTCGTAGAGCAGCACGCCGCCCGGCGCCAGCACGTCCAGCAGCGCGCCGAACAGCGGCCGGTGCAGGTAGTTGGCGACGACCACCGCGGCGAACCGCCGCTCGCCCGGCAGCGGCCACGGGTTGCCGTTCTCCAGGTCGGCGGCCACCAGCTCGACACCGGGCGCGCCGCGCAGGTCGGCGACGCCGCCCAGGTCGATGTCGACGCCGGTCACCGGGTGGCCGCGCCCGTGGAAGAGGCGCAGGTGCCGCCCGCCGCCGCAGGCGAGGTCGAGCACCGGCCCGCCGGCCGGCACCAGCGGCGCGAACCGCCTCATCCAGGCCGACGGCTCGCCACCGCGGTGCGGCGATGCGGTGCTGTTCACGGCATTCCCCTTTCGACAGACGGCCCGTATTGATTTTGAACCGTTCCAGGCCCAATAAAGAGCGCAACGACTATAGTGAAGTGCCGTCATCCGCGCGAGAGCCTGCAACCGCCATGATCCTGTTCGTGCTGAAGTGCACCGCCGACCATCGTTTCGAGGCCTGGTTCCGCGACGGTGCCGCCTATGAGGCGCAGGCCGCCGCCGGCACCATCGCGTGCCCGGTCTGCGGCGACGCCGGTGTGACGAAGGCCCCCATGGCGCCCCGCATCGCCAAATCGCGGCACACACCGCCGCCCAATTCGCCGTCCACGGCGCCGTCCGTCCCGCCGCAGGGCGGCGAGGAGACGAAGGCGCAGGCGGTGCAGGCGGAAGTCCTGCGCCAGCTCGCCGAACTGCGCCGTTCCGTCGAGGCGAACTGCGATTATGTCGGCGAACGTTTCGCCGAGGAGGCGCGGCGCATCCACTATGGGGAAACCGACCCGCGCGGCATCTATGGCGAGGCGACCCCTGGTGACGTGGAGGAGCTGAAGGAAGAGGGTGTGACAATACACCGCATCCCCTGGCTGCCCCGCACCAACTCCTGACCCCCGCGCTCCCGCGTTCCCCGCAAAAGCCCCGTCTTCTGCCGCACCGCAGCATATTCATGCTGCGCTTGAACAACCGCTGTGCGCGGCGTCAAGCTGCATTTTCGTTGGGCTGGGCATCAAAATGGTTGACGGGGCGGTGGGTTGTAAAGACCATACGCTCCCGAGTGTCTTAAACGACCCGACATAAAGCTCTCTGGCACTCGCGAGGGGACGCACTATGCAAGAAAATGCTCAAAGGATTCTCGCTAATCCTAAGTTTCAGGAGTTGATCGCCAAGCGATCGGCGTTCGCGTGGACGCTGTCGGTGATCATGCTCGTCATCTACTTCGGCTTTATCCTCCTGGTGGCCTTCGGCAAGGAGTTTCTGGGCACCCGGCTCGGCGCCGGCGTGACGACCTGGGGCGTGCCGATCGGCGTGTTCACGATCGTCTCGGCCTTCGTCCTGACGGGCATCTACGTCCGCCGGGCGAACGGCGAGTTCGACGAACTGAACCGGCAGATCCTGGAGGAGTCGAAGTAATGCGCGCTCTGTTCACCCGCATGGGCGCGGCGGCCGCGGTTGCCGGCGCCCTGCTGCCCACGGCCGCGCTGGCCGCAGCCGTCGAAGGCGCCGTCGCCAAGCAGGCGACGAACTACGAAGCCATCATCATGTTCGGCGTCTTCGTGGCGGCGACGCTGGGCATCACCTTCTGGGCCGCCCGCCGCACCAAGTCGGCCAAGGACTTCTACGCCGCCGGCGGCGGCATCACCGGCTTCCAGAACGGCCTCGCCATCGCCGGCGACTACATGTCGGCCGCCTCCTTCCTGGGCATCGCCGGCCTCGTGTACATGAACGGCTTCGACGGCCTGATCTTCTCGGTGGGCTGGCTGGTCGGCTGGCCGCTCATCCTGTTCCTGATCGCCGAACGCCTGCGCAACCTCGGCAAGTACACCTTCGCCGACGTGGCCTCGTACCGCTTCCAGCAGACGCCGATCCGCACGCTGGCGGCCTGCGGCTCGCTGGCCACGGTGACGTTCTACCTGATCGCGCAGATGGTGGGTGCCGGCAAGCTGATCCAGCTTCTGTTCGGCATGGACTACATCTGGGCGGTGGTGATCGTCGGCGTGCTGATGATCGCCTACGTGACCTTCGGCGGCATGCTCGCCACCACCTGGGTGCAGATCATCAAGGCGGTGCTGCTGCTGTCGGGCGCGTCGTTCATGGCCGTCATGATCCTGGCCAAGTTCGGCTTCAGCCCCGAGGCGCTGTTCACCCGCGCCACCGAGGTGCACAACAAGGGCTTCGCGATCATGCAGCCCGGGTCGCTCATCCACGACCCGATCTCGGCCATCTCGCTGGGCATGGCGCTGATGTTCGGCACCGCCGGCCTGCCGCACATCCTGATGCGCTTCTTCACGGTGTCGGACGCCAAGGAAGCCCGCAAGTCGGTGTTCTACGCCACCGGCTTCATCGGCTACTTCTACATCCTCACCTTCACCATCGGCTTCGGCGCCATCGTGCTGATCCTGTCGCCGGACGCCAACGGCGCCTATCCGTTCCTGGATGCGGCCAAGGTGGCTGCGGCCGGCGGCAAGGTCGCTCCGGCGATGATCACCGGCGGCTCCAACATGGCGGCCATCCACACCGCCAACGCCATCGGCGGCAACCTGTTCTACGGCTTCATCTCGGCCGTGGCCTTCGCCACCATCCTGGCGGTGGTCGCGGGCCTGACGCTGGCCGGCGCCTCGGCCGTGTCGCATGACCTGTACGCCTCGGTCATCGCCAAGGGCCGGGTGTCGGAGTCGGACGAGATCCGCGTGTCGAAGATCACCACCGTGATCATCGGCATCGTCTCGATCTTCCTCGGCATCGCGTTCGAGAACCAGAACGTCGCCTTCATGGTCGGCCTCGCCTTCGTCATCGCGGCCTCGGCGAACTTCCCGA
>DASPIO010000096.1:0-5000 GCA_035629155.1 Azospirillum sp.
GACGTAGGGGTAGCCGCACTCAGCCTTGGCGAAGCGGATCGCCTCGGCCAGTTTGGGGTAGAGCATCGACTCGCCCAGGTAGAACAGGCCGATCTCCTCGACGCCGGCCGCGCGCATCTCCTTGAGCAGGCGGGTCAGCAGTTCCCAGTCGATGTCGGCCTTGTCGCGCAGCTTGTAGCCGGTGGCGCAGAAGAAGCATTGCAGGTCGCAGCGCGCCGTCAGCTCGATCTTCACGCTGCGCGGCACCGGCGGCCGGGGTGTGCGCCAGGCGGTGTCCAGCGCCGTGATCGCGTCGACGCGCGCGGTGATCGATGTCATTCGAATGTCTCCAAAATACCGGGCGGCTGTGTCGGCACACTAACGACCGCTCTGGCCACCGGGATTGACCTGGGTCAAGGATAGGCGACGAAGCCGTCCCCAATACTCGCAGCCAACAGTTCACCGTTGTCGGGCAAGTTGCCATGCGGCATTTTTGCTTGAACCTTTCCAAGGTGCCCGGACCAGCCCGGCAACGGCCCAGCAATCCCCGGCCATTTCCGTCGTCTGGCGGCCGGGAGTGTCGGTGAGATAGGCGGAGGCGGGGCGTTTTTGTCTGGTTGCTTGATCCGGATCAACGATCCGGACGCCCGCTTCGATTAGGTTCGCGCGCCTTTCCTCCCTTCGCTGCACTGCACAGGCGCACCATGCCCGACGGAAGCACGCACAAGCCCATGCCCGCCCCGCCCCCTCTCTGGGAAGTCCACAAGACGATCCACCCGAAGGCGGTGTCGGGCACGTTCCGCCGCCTGAAGTGGCTGGTGCTGGCGACGCTGCTGGGCATCTTCTTCCTGACGCCGTGGCTGCGCTGGGACCGCGGCGCCGACGCGCCGGGGCAGGCGGTGCTGTTCGACCTGACCCAGGGCCGCTTCTTCATCTTCGGCATCGAGATCTGGCCGCAGGAGATCTACTACCTGACCGGCATCCTGATCGTCGCCGCCGTGGGTCTGTTCCTGGCGACCGCGCTGGCCGGGCGCGTATGGTGCGGCTTCGGCTGCCCGCACACGGTGTGGACCGACCTGTTCATCCGCATCGAGCACTTCTTCGAAGGCGACCGGGCCGAGCGCATCCGCATGGAAAAGGCGCCGTGGACCGCGAAGAAGATCGGCCGCAAGGCCGGCAAGCACACCTTCTGGCTGCTGGTCAGCGCGGTGTCGGCCTTCGGCTTCTGCGCCTACTTCACCGACGCGCCCACGCTTGCGGCCGACATCGCCACGCTGAACCTGTCGAGCGACGCGCTGACCTTCCTCGGTCTGTTCATGTTCAGCACCTACGGCATGGCCGGCTGGGCGCGCGAGCAGATGTGCTATTACATGTGCCCGTGGCCGCGCATCCAGACCGCGATGCTGGACGAGCACAGCCTCGTCGTCACCTATCAGGCCGACCGCGGCGACAACCGCGGGCCCAAGCGCAAGTCGGAGACGTGGGAGGAGCGCGCCGCGCTCGGCTTCGGCGACTGCATCGACTGCGGCCAGTGCGTCCAGGTCTGCCCGATGGGCATCGACGTGCGCAGCGGCGAGCAGGCGGACTGCATCAACTGCGGCCTGTGCGTGGATGCCTGCGACAGCATCATGACGCAGGTCGGCCGCCCGACCGGCCTGATCAAGTTCGACACGCTGGCCAGCCTCGCCGCCCCCGCCCCGGCCAAGGCCGCCTACAAGGTGCCGGTCGTGCGGGCGCGCACCATGATCTACCTGGGCGTCATGGGCGTGGTGATGACGCTGATGACCGTCGTCTTCACCAACCGCTCGCACACCGACGTGGCGGTGCTGCGCGACCGGGCGCCGCTGTTCGTCACGCTGGCCGACGGGTCGATCCGCAACGGCTACACCTTCAAGGTCGCCAACAAATCGCGCGACAGCCGCACCTACGATCTGGCCGTCAAGGGCCTGCCCGGCGCCGAGGTCACCGTGATCGGCGAGGGCGAGGGCGAGCAGGCCGGCGGCATGCACATCAACGCGCCCCCCGACAGCGTCGCCACCTACCGCGTCTACGTGAAGGCGCCGCGCGCGTCCGTCACCGCCGCTTCCACCCCGCTGACCTTCACGCTCAGCGTGACCGGCGGGCGGGAGAAGGACAGCTACACCTCCGTCTTCCTCGGCCCGACCTGAGCCGGGATCGCTGAACCAGGAGCCCCCATGACCACACCCGGCCGCCACCGTCCCCTGCGCATCGGCATCGTCACCGTGTCGGACCGCGCCAGCCGCGGCGTGTACGAGGACAAGGGCGGCCCGGCGATCCGGGAGGAGCTGGAGCGCATCGTCGCCAACGCCTGGGAGCCGGTGGTGCGCGTCATCCCGGACGAATTGGAGGTGATCGCCGCGACGCTCGCCGAGCTGTGCGACACGCAAGGCTGCGATCTGGTGGTGACCACCGGCGGCACCGGCCCCGCCCCGCGCGACGTGACGCCGGAGGCGACCGAGCAGGTCTGCGTCAAGATGATGCCGGGCTTCGGCGAGCTGATGCGCAAGGTCAGCCTGGATGTGGTGCCCACCGCCATCCTGTCGCGCCAGACCGCCGGCATCCGCGGCACCAGCCTGATCGTCAACCTGCCCGGCAAGCCGTCGGCCATCCACGACTGCCTGATGGCGGTGTTCCCGGCGGTTCCCTACTGCCTCGACCTGATCGGCGGGGCGTGGATCGACACGAATCCCGACGCGTGCAAGGCGTTCCGCCCCAAGGGGTGAGCGCCGGCCGCGCGGTGCCGGCGGGCGACATACGTCAACCCCACGCCTGTTTTTGCTCAAGATTTGTTCACCGCACCACCGTTAGTTCGTTGACGTGGGTGATCGCTGCGGTAACCATCCATTCGTGGTAATACCCCGCACCCGAGGGGTTCATGAAGGATGGGACCGTCGATGAGCTTTCGCCTTTCCAACTGGCCGTTGCGCCGTCAGGTGCTCGCGGCGCTCAGCGTGGCGATCGTGGCGCTGGTCACACTGTCGGCCTGGATGGTGGTGGATCGCTGGCGCGAGATGACGGCGATTGCCAACCTGCGCACGCTGGTCGACGCCACCACCGCCATCGGCACCCTGTCCCATGAATTGCAGAAGGAGCGCGGCGCCAGCGCGCTGTACCTGGGCAGCGGCGGCACGCAGTTCCGCGCCGAGCTGGACGCCCAGCGCCGCTCCTCCGACAGCGCGGCCGAGGCGCTGGGCAAGGCCCTGCCGCCGCTGCGCGGGCAGACGGCCTTCAAGGACTTCCTGGGCGCCATCGCCGATGCCGAGACGCTGCTGGGCGCGTTGCGCGACCGGCGCGGCGACGTCGACCGGCTGGCGCTGAAGGGGCCGGATTCCTTCGCCTTCTACACGCGGCTGATCCTCGGCCTGCTCGATTCGACCTATGTGGTCAGCCGAATCACCGACGACGCCGATCTCAAGAACCACGTTTTCGCCTACGCTACCTTCATGCAGGGCAAGGAGCGCGCCGGGCAGGAACGCGCAACCGGGTCGGGCGGATTCGCCGCCACCAGGTTCGACGCCCCGCTGTACCAGCGGCTGATCGGACTGATCGCCGCGCAGGACACCTATTTCTCGGTGTTCCGCGGCATCGCCTCCCCTGCCGCGATCGAGATGTTCCGCCAGCGGGCCGAGGGCCGCGCGCTCGCCGACGTGACCGATCTGCGCAAGCTGGCGCTGGACGCCGGCATCGGCGGCGACCTGAAGGGCACGCCCGCCCCCACATGGTTCAAGCTGACCACCACCCGCATCGACGAGATGAAGGCCGTGGAAGACCGACTCGCGGCCGACCTGCAGGAGGCTGCCAAGGGCAAGGCCGACGGCGCCACGGCGGAGTTCGCCCTGGCGCTCGCCCTGGCGATCGGCGGGTCGGCGCTGGCGCTTCTGGTCGGGCTCGCGGTCGTCGGCTCGATCACCCGCGCCATCGGCGGGCTGACCGCGGCGACGGAGCGCATCGCGTCCGGCGACGTGCAGGTGACCATCCCCGGCAACGACCGCGGCGACGAGGTGGGCGCCCTGGCCCGCGCCATCCACCACATCCGCAACGCCGGCGTGGCGTCGATGCGGATCAAGACCGCGCTCGACAACGTGTCGGCCAACACCATCATGGCCGACACCGACGGCAAGGTGATCTACGTAAATCGCGCGGCCATGGACATGTTCCGCCGCGCCGAGGACGACATCCGCAAGCAGATCCCGCACTTCAAGCCGGACGCGCTGCTGGGCTCCAGCATCGACCTCTGGCACAGGAACCCCGGCATGCAGCACGACATGCTGGCCCGCCTGACCGGCGCGCACACGGCGCGCATCCAGGTGGGCGTGCGCACCTTCGCCATGGTCGCCACGCCGGTGATGGACGAAAGCGGCGAGCGCCACGGCACCGTGGTGGAATGGCGCGACATGACGCAGGAGCTGCTGATCCAGGAGGAGGTGGCCGCCATGGTGCGCGCCGCCGCCGACGGCGACTTCACCAAGCGCGTCGACCTCACCGGCAAGGACGGCTTCATGCTGGAGCTGGCGCGCAACATGAACGCGCTGTCGGAGACGTCGGCCCGCTCGCTGCACGGCGTGGTGAAGTTCCTGGAGGCGTTGGCCGACGGCGATCTGACGCGCCGCATCACCGGCGACCACCGCGGCATGTTCGGCCAGATCCAGAACGACGCCAACCGCACCGCCGAGCGGCTGGGCGACATCGTCTCGCGCATTGTGGCGGCGGCCGACACCATCGGCACCGCCTCGCACGAGATCTCGGTGGGCTCCTCTGACCTCGCCGACCGCACGGAACAGCAGGCCAGCAGCCTGGAGGAGACGGCGGCGAGCATGGAGGAACTGGCGGCCACCGTCCGGTCCAACGCCGACAACGCGCAGCGCGCCAACCGCATGGCCGAGGACGCCCGCCGCGCGGCCGAGCAGGGCGGCGGCGTCGCCGGCTCCGCCATCGAGGCGATGAAGCGCATCGAGGACGCCAGCCGCAAGATCACCGACATCATCGGCGTGATCGACGAG
>DASPIO010000097.1:0-11557 GCA_035629155.1 Azospirillum sp.
CGCCTCGGCGTCAACCTGTGGGGCCGCGCCAAGAGCCCGGTGAACCGCCGCGAGTACGGCCCCGGCCAGCACGGCCAGCGCCGCAAGAAGCCGTCGGACTACGGCCTGCAGCTGATGGCCAAGCAGAAGCTGAAGGGCTACTACGGCAACATCGGCGAGAAGCAGTTCCGCAAGATCTATCAGGAGGCCGTGCGCCGCAGGGGTGACACCGGCGAGAACCTGATCGGCCTGCTGGAGCGCCGCCTGGACGCCGTGGTCTACCGCATGAAGTTCGCGCCGACCCCGTTCGCCGCGCGCCAGATCATCAATCACGGCCACATCCTGGTGAACGGCCGCCGCCTGAACGTGCCGTCGGCGCAGATCAAGGACGGCGACATCATCGAGGTGAAGTCGAAGTCCAAGCAGATGGCGCTGATCCTCGAGTCGGTTTCCTCGCAGGAGCGCGACATCCCGGAATACCTCGAGGTCGACACCGGCGCCATGAAGGGCAAGTTCGTGCGCGCCCCGCAGCTCGCCGACGTGCCGTACCCGGTGCAGATGGAACCGAACCTGGTCATCGAGTTCTACTCGCGCTGATCATCCGGTTTTTTCGCCGAGACAAGAAAGGCCGCGCCTCCGGGCGCGGCCTTTTTCGTTGCGGGCGCGCCGTGGCTTCGCTTTGATGGCGCAATGTGGGCCATTGTCGCGACGTAGGGGTGCGCTGCCATGAACGAAGAGCGGGTCCAACGGCGGCTCACCACCATCCTGGCGGCCGACGTGGCCGGCTATTCCCGGCTGATGGGGCTGGACGAGGAAGGCACGCTGGCCGCGCTCAAGGCGCACCGGCGCGCGTTGATCGACCCCAAGATCGCCGAGCATCGCGGGCGCGTCGTCAAGACCACCGGCGACGGGCTGCTGGTCGAGTTTCCCAGTGTCGTCGACGCCGTGCGCTGCGCGGTGGAGATGCAGCGCGGCATGGCGTTGCGCAACGAATCGGTGCCCGCCGACCGTCGCCTGGAATTCCGCGTCGGCGTCAACGTCGGCGACGTCATCATCGACGAGGACGGCGATATCTTCGGCGACGGCGTGAACGTCGCGGCGCGCCTGGAAGGTCTGGCCGAGCCCGGCGGCATCGTCGTCAGCCGTTCGGTCCGCGACTACGTGCGCGACAAGCTGTCGTTCGATTTCGAGGACATGGGCGAGCGGCGCGTCAAGAACATCGCCCGCCCGGTGGAGGTGCACCGCGTCCGCTACGGTGGCGGCGAGCTGTCCGCGGTGGTCGGCGCCACGCACCTCATGGCCCCGGCGCTGCGCCCGCCGCAGGCGACGGCCCGGAAGGGACCGATGTGGGCTGGCATCGGTGCCGTCGTGCTGGCGGTGGCGGTCGGCGGCGCCGGGTACCGGTTCCTGGCGAACGGCCCGGCCCCCGTCGCGCCGCCGACCGTGGCCGCCGTCCCGGAACCCGTGGTTTCCACGCCCGCCGCGCCGTCCCCGCTGCCCCCCGCGCCGTCTGGGGCGCCCGCCGAGGTTGCCCCGGCGCCCGTGGCCGCACCGATGGAACCGGTTGCCGCCCCTGAGCCGGCGGCTCCCGTTCCGGTCGATCCGGCGCCGGTGGCGGCCGCTCCCGCGCCGGTGCCGCCGGCGCCCGTGGCCGTACCGCCGCCTGCACCGGCGGCCGTGCCGGAACCGCCGCCGGTGCTGGCGGCCCCGGAACCGCTGCCCCTGAGGCCGCTTTCCTTGCTGCCGCCTCCGGCCGCCGTGGCCGCGGCTCCACAGCCGCCCGCGCCCGTGCCGTCCCTGCCGCCTGTGGCTGAGCCGCCAGCGCCGGCCGCAGGGGTCGCGGCGGCGAAGGCGCTGGTGCGGGAGGCTGTGGGTGGGGTGGTGGCCGGGGAGGAAACGGCCGCGCACGGCGCTGCGTCCTCCGGTATCGAGCCGGTGGCGCGCTGGGGCGGCAAGCTGGCCGAAAAGCCTGCCGAGACGGGCCTCTGCGCGACCGGCCAGAAGGTCGAGGTGCTGTGGGAGAAGGAGTGGTGGCCGGCCACCGTGCGCGCCGCCGCGCAGCCCGACGGCCGCTGCCCGGTGCGCTACGACGGCTTCGGCCGCGAGTACGACGAGTCCGTCCCGCCGCACCGCCTGCGGGCGAAGGGCCGCTGAGCGGCCCCTCGCGCCACGGCCGTCACGCCTCCACGCTTTCCAGCGCCGGGTAGTCGGTGTAGCCCTTGGCGGTGCCGCCGTAGAAGGTGGCCCGGTCCGGCTCGTTCAGCGGGGCGTCGCGCTTGAAGCGCTCCACCAGGTCCGGGTTGCCGATGAACGGCACGCCGAAGCTGACGAGGTCGGCCTCCCCGTTGGCCAGCGCGGCGTCGCCGGCCGCCCTGGTGAAGCCGCCGTTGATGATGAACGGCCCCTTGAAGGTGCGGCGCAGCAGCGGCGCCACCGGCGTGGCGCCCGCCGGCAGGGCCTGCGCGCCGGCGATGCCCTCGATCACGTGCAGGAAGGCGAGGCCGAAGGGGTTCAGCGCCTCCGCGACGTAACCGAACAGCGCGGCCGGGTCGCTGTCCCTCATGTCGTTGAAGCCGCCGTTGGGCGACAGGCGCACGCCGACGCGCTGGGCGCCCACGGCGTGGCTCACCGCCTCGGTCACTTCCAACAGGAAGCGGGCGCGGTTGGCGACGGATCCGCCGTAGGCGTCGGTGCGCGCGTTGCTGCCGTCGCGCAGGAACTGGTCGATCAGGTAGCCGTTGGCGGCGTGGATCTCCACCCCGTCCAGGCCGGCGTCGAACACCGCGCGCTTGGCGGCATCGGCGAAGGCGCGGGCGTAGGCCGGGATCTCCGCCGCCTCCAGCCCGCGCGGCACGGGGAAGGGCTGCATGCCGGCGGCACCCGTGTACAGTTCGCCCCTGGCGGCAATGGCCGACGGGGCGACGGGCTGCGAGCCATCCGGGCGGAACATCGGGTGCGAGATGCGGCCGACATGCCAGATCTGCATGAAGAGGCGCCCGCCCTCGGCGTGCACGGCGTCGGCCACGCGGCGCCAGCCGGCCGCCTGCTCCACCGTGTGGATGCCCGGCGTGTCGGGATAGCCCTGGGCGTCGGCGGAGACCTGCGTCGCCTCGGTGATGATCAGGCCGGCGCCGGCGCGCTGGCGGTAGTACTCGACCGTCAGGTCGGTGGGGGCGTTGCCGGCGCCGGCGCGCGAGCGCGTCATCGGTGCCATGACGATGCGGTTGGGCAGGTCGATCGCCCCGATGCGGATGGGCGAGAAAAGATCGACGGCTGACATGGTGTCTCCCGAGCGGGTTGGTTCGGCGGGTGAGTATGTATGCGAGTACATACTTGACCCGAATGCGCCCCTTGTCAAGTATGTCCCCGCATACCTATTGTCTGGGACATGGACGACGGCCTTACTCCCCCTTCCCCTGAGAGCGGCGCCTGCGCTGGGGCGCCGTCGCGCCGCCGCGACCGCGAGGCGACGACGGAGGCGCTGCTCGACGCCGCGAAGTGCACCTTCGCCGCGCGCGGCTTCGACGCGGCGACGACGCGCGAGATCGCCGCCGGGGCGGGCGTGAACGAACAGCTCATCCAGCGCTATTTCGGCGGCAAGACCGGCCTGCTGCTGGCGGTGGTGGAGCGGTTCGGCAAGGCGGAGGGGCAGGGCTGTCCGCTGCCGCCGCCGGGCGACTGTCTGGCAACGGACATCGGCACCTTCCTGCACCAGCAGGTCAAGCTGACGTGGGAGCGGCGCGACCTCGCCAAGGTGGTTCTGGACCGCGCGCTGGTCGACCCGGCGGTGGCGGCGGAGATGAGCCGCACCCTGTCCGAGACACGCATTCCCTGCCTGCTGGCGCGGCTGGAGACGTTCCGCGCGCGCGGCCTGATCGACCCTGCCGCCGACCTGCCCAACATCGCCGCCGGCATCGCGGCGCTGAGTTTCAGCCTGGGCTTCCTGGAGCAGGTGGTGTTCGCCCGCAATCCCGAAGGCGTGTGCGCGGTGATGCGCACGCTCGCCCACACCATCGCGCGCGGCTTGGCCCCCCGGCCGGCGCCCCCCCGGACTGGCGTTTAGTGGCGCGCGCCGGACAGTCCGTCACGCATGTGGAACGGCATGATCCATCTGGATCCGTCTCCCGAGACGTGAGCCGAACAGATATTCACGCTCGCATGAGGCCAGGAGCGGCGACGCCCGCACCAGCCTGTCTGGCTCGCACGAGGACAGCATGGCTGGGTGTGGTGGCCATATGGCACAATGGCGAAATGATTAATACGTTGAGCAGCTATCATCCGAGCAATAAATCACCCGAGGCTCTGCGGTTTTGTCATTGTTCTGATAGTAATAAACGTATGTCAGCCACCATCTGTTAAATGTGTATTGACCAATGGGTGTTACAGTGCAAGCGGGAGAGATATTTTTGCTCAGGCCGTTGCTTGTCAGAAACTGCATGACCTTGGGTAAAATAAAGGAATATTCTTGATAGTAATCGTAGTATGGGCCGAGGTCATTAAGTTTTTGCTGCAGGCATGCCTCGACGGTCATCGTGTCGGCGTGTGCCGAGCCGGCCATCACCACGCTGGTAAAGAAGGATACAGCGAAGCAGTGAAGTGCTTTCTTGAACAAGGCCAGTCCCTCCCCCTCGGTGTGTGTCAGCGCACGTCTCCACGCCGACCACTTCTCATTGGTAACAGGAGCGGGGAAAAGGTTCCTGTTGCCACACGCCGGGTCCGCAGGACAGGGGCAGCGTCCGCTGCGATGGTGCCAACGCGGCCGAACCCACAGGTTGCGCGCTGCGGCCACCACCAGACTGATGCGCATGCGGGGCTCCTCCTCGTTTCGATGCGTGCAGTGTAAAAGCGCCGGCCGTGCTTTCGCCGGGCGTTCCGGCTAGTGGACTGAACCAGAGGGATCGAATCGTTTGTACGTTGGCAAACCCGAGGCGCTCTGCGGTCTGAGCCAAGCTACATACATAACGGTCCGTCTGGTGCACACCACTAGGTCCTGAGCGCGCCGACGGCGGCGTCCACCGAGTCGTAGACGTCGAACACGGTGATGAGCTGGGTGATGTGCAGGACGTCGTTGATGCGCGTCGGCAGGTTGGCGAGAACCATGCGGGCGCCGCGGTTGGTCGCCGTGGTGTAGGACGACACCAGCTCGCCGACGCCGGTGGAATCGATGGCGGTCACGCCGCGCAGGTCGACGACGATGCGCTGCGCGCCGCTGTTCAGCGCCTGCTGCACCGCCTGTCGCAGGGCGAACTCGCCCTCGCCGATGATCAGCTTGCCGTTCAGCGTCAGCACCAGGACGTTGGCGACGTTCATCGGCATGACGCTCAGCGCCCAGGCCGGCGGCGCCAGCCCCGCCCCCAGCACGCCGGCGCCGAGGGCGCCGAGGGCGATCAGGCAGGCGCGCCGCGACCGCGGTTCCATCGTCATCTCTCTTCCTTCCATGCCCTTGCTGGTCGTGTTCCTTTGTGACAAGGCCACCGATCGGGTTCCCCACGCCGCGAAAAAATTGCGAAAAATCCGATGTCGCGCGCCGCTCTGCCGATCAACGTTGGGCTTTCTTGGATTGAGCGACAACCCAACGGCAGGCGGCGCTCGAAGCGAGCGCAAGCCGTCCTAATCCCCTGCGGCGGCGCGTGCCTCCAGCCGGCGGTTGGCGCGGTGGGTGCCGAGGGCGTCCAGCGAATAGAGGGTCAGCGCCGTCCAGATGCAGCCGAAAGCAATGGCGTGCGCCGTCGTGAAGCGTTCCCCATAGACCAGCACGCCCAGCAGCAGTTGCCCGGTCGGCGCCACGTATTGCAGCAGGCCGATGGTGGAGAGCTTCAGCCGCGCCGCGCCCATGGCGAAGAGGACCAGCGGCACCGCCGTCACCGGCCCGGACAGCGCCAGCATCAGGGCCTGCCCGACGCCCTGCGTCAGGAACGCGCCGCCCGTGCCCAGCCAGAGCAGGTAGGCGATGGCGGCGGGCAGCAGCAGCGACGTCTCCACCAGAAGCCCGATCATCGGGTCGATGGCCGCCTTCTTGCGGACCAGCCCGTAGACGCCGAAGCTCAACGCCAGACTCAGCGCGATCCACGGCAGCGTGCCGTGTGACACGACGAGGCTCCCCACTCCCCCCGCGGCGATGAGGACGGAGAGCATCTGCCGGCGCGACAGTCGCTCGTGCAGGAAGACGACGCCCAGCACCACATTGACCAGCGGGTTGATGTAGTAGCCGAGGCTGGATTGCACCAACTGGTTGGAGACGACCGAATAGATGTAGACCAGCCAGTTGCCGGAGATCAGCGCGGTCGTCGCCGCGAAGATGGCGAGCCGCCGCCACGTGCCGACGGCGCGCACCACGGCGGCCGGCCCCTTCGTGGCCAGCACCACGGCGCCCACCATCAACACCGTCCACACCACGCGGTGCGCGACGATCTCCATCGGGCCGACGGTGCCGAGCAGCTTGAAATAGACCGGCGCCAGCAGGCCCCACACAAGGAAGGCGCCCAGTGCGGACAGAAGGCCGACCAGGGTGGCGTCGCGGGCGGTGGGGGAGGTCATGCCGTCCGTTTACCACGCGGACGGATCGCTGGCGACCGGGCGCCCGGACATGCCGGGACTGCGCGGCCGGAATGTCTCGCCGTCGGCCCCGTGGCCGGAGATCGGGCAGAAGCCGTCAGACAATGCGCAAAGACATATGCCCTAGAGGTTAGATTGCACGCGTTTGTGATCCGTCCGCGTTGGTGATAGGCTCCCCCAGCGTCGACGTCGTCTTTGATTGTCCATGGGAAGTTCACGGATTTAGGGGCGTGTGGTGGATCGAAGTGGAGGCACTGTTGGTGGAGCTTTGGCGTTGTCCGCGGAAACGCCCGTGCGTCATCTTCAGGCGGTTGCCGAGTTCGGTCAGTATGCGCTGTGGGAAACCGACCTGGACGCGCTGTTGCACGAGGCGTGCTCGCAGGTGGCGAAGGGGCTTGGGGTTCCGTACGCGAAGGTTCTGGAATACCGGCCGGGCGGCGACGATTTCCTGATCCGTGCCGGCGTGGGATGGGGGCCGGGCGTCGTCGGGTCGGTGCGCGCACCGGCCGACCGCGGCCATCCGCCGGGCCTCGCCATGCAGACGCGCCAGCCGGTCGTCACCGAGGACATCACCGCCGATCCGCGCTTCACCCTCACCGCGCTGTTCCGGGAGTATGGCGTGGTGGCGCTGGCCAACGTGCCCATCATCGTCGAGGCCGGCGTTTTCGGCGTGCTGGAGGTGGTGACGCCGCGTCGCCAGGCCTTCACCCAGCCCGAAATCAGCTTCATGCAGGGCTTCGCCAACCTGATCGCCGCGGTGGTGCACCGCAAAGGCGTGGAGCGGTCGCTGCAGGCCGCCCTGCAGGAGCGCGAGATCCTGCTGCGCGAACTCCAGCATCGGGTGAAGAACAACCTGTACGTCGTCAGCAGCCTTCTGGGCCTGCAGGCCAACCGCATCGACGACGACGGCGCCCGGCAGGCGCTGATGGAGGTGCAGGGGCGGGTCCACGCCATCGGCCTCGCCCACAGCATCCTGCAAGCGTCGCAGGACATCTCGCGCTTGGACCTGGGCGCCTACCTGGGCGACCTGTGCCGGACGCTGATCGCTGCGGCGCCTTTTCCGGTCACGCTCGACCTCGACCTCCAGCCGGCGCAGGTGAGTCTGCAGGTGGGTGTGCCGCTCGGCCTCATCGTCAACGAGATCGTGTCCAACAGCCTCCAGCACGCCTTTGGACCGGGGGGCGGGCCGGAGGGCGGCCCGGAGAGCGGCCCGGAGAGCGGCCCGGAGAGCGGCATGGTGTCGCTGTCCGTGCGGCGGGCCGGCGACCGCATCGAGCTGATGATCGCCGACAATGGCCGCGGCATGGACGCCGCCGCCGTGGCGGCGCGGCGCGGCAGCCTGGGGCGCAAGCTCATCGCCGCGCTGGCCGTGCAGATCCAGGGCACGCTGACGCGCCCGGCGGTCGAGCGCGGCGTGTGCTACCACCTCAGCTTCCCGGTACCGCATGACTGACCGCCGGCCCGCGCTCAAGCGCATCCTCGTGGTCGAGGACGAGGCGCTGGTGGCGCTCTACACCCAGGAACTGCTGGAAGACGCCGGCCATACCGTCGTCGGCCTCGCCGCCACCGGCGAGAGCGCCCTGGCGCTGGCGGCGCGCGAGCGCATCGACCTGGCGCTTCTGGACATCCGCCTGCCCGGCGGCATGGACGGCGTCGAGGTGGGGGCCGCGCTGCGCGCCCGCCACGGCATACCGGTCATCTTCGTCTCCGGCACGCTGGACTGCGAGACGTTGGAGCGCGTCAGCGCCGTGGAGCCGCTGGCCTGCCTGCAGAAACCCGTGCGTCCGGGCGAGCTCCTGGCCGCCATTGGTCGCGCGCAATCGTAGGGGGGCGGGAAGCGTATGCCGCCGGGCCGCGCCTAACGGCCGCCGCCCGTTCCGCTCCCGGCGCCGCCCGCTCCGCCACCCGCGCCGCCCATTCCGCCACCCACGCCGCCATCGGAACCGGCGCGCCCGCCGGTGCGGGCTCCGGGCGTCGCGCCGGGGACTTGTGGAGTCGGGGTGAGCGAACCGGCCCCGGACGTCCCCGATCCGGCGCCGTCCTGCCTGCCGGCGGCACCGCCGGGGTTGGGCTGGCCGGATCCGAAGCCGGTCTCGCGGGCCAGCGTGCGCGCCTCGCGCAGGCGCTGCAGGCAGCCGTCGGTGTCGCCGCGCCCGGCGGCGGCCTGCGCTTCGCCGACGAGGTCGCGCATGCGGCGGCGCTCGTCCTCGCCCAGGCGCGCGCCCTGGCGGGTGCCCGGCTGGTCGGCCGGCGCCTCCGCCGCCGATCCGCGGTCGCCGGGCGCCGCATTGATGCCGCTGCCGATCGGCGAGGGCGTGACCACGCCGCCGCGTTGCGCCATCTCGCGCTCGGCGTCGGCGCGTCCGGTGGAGGGCACGGCGGTGGTGACGGCGTCCCGCCCGGCCGCGGGCGTGGCGCCGCCGCCCAGGAAGGTGTCGGCGAAGCGGGCGGCGTCGCGCTTGCAGGCGTCCGCCCGCTCGGCTGGCTGCTGCGCCGCCACCGGCAGGGCGGCGACGGCGAGGAGCAGCGCCAGTGGTGCAAGCGCGCGCATCAGGTGCGGTCCCGTGGCGGCGTGCGGTCCAACCGGCTGCGCGCCACGTCGGATGCCGATCCGGGCTCGTACGACGGCGACGCCGTTCCCGGACCGTGCACGGGCGGCGCGTGGATGCCGCCGGCCTCTGTCGTCTTCGGTTCGGTGTCCGTGTTGGCCTCGCGGAAGGCGCTGGCGGCGTCGGACAGGGTGCGCCGCGATTCCACGGTCTCGGGCGAGGGGATATCCTCCACGGGGGTGTGGCCGACGGTCTCGTCCGCGATCACGCCGCGCCCCGACGCATGCCCCGATGCCCGCCAGGTGGCGGCGCGTTCGCCCATGTTCACCGCACCGCCGCCTTCGATGATGGCGATGGCGCGCTCGATCGGCTCGGCATGGGTGAGGGAAGCGACGAGCAGCGCGCCGCCGCGCTGCACTCCCTCGGCGTAGGCGTGCGCCTCGTCGTCCGGCACGCCCCAGCCGCGCAACTGCGGGATCAGCGCGCCGTAACCGTCGCCGGCGCCATAGCCGCCGTCGCTGATCACCTCCAGCTCGGTGTCGTCGAAGCCGGCGTCGACCAGGCTGCGGAACGTGGCGTCGGCGTCGGCGCGGGTGTCGAACAGGGCCACGATGTTGGTGTGGGACATGGCGGCCTCCCTCAGATGAGCCAGACCAGGAGGATCGCCAGGACGGCGATGACGAACGCCGCGATGATCAGTGTCCGCGACTGCGACCGGACGGTGCCGGCCCCTTCGTAGACGCCCATCTTGCGGGGCCCATGGTCTTCGCTGGCCATGGCGTGCTCCCTTCGCAGTGCCGGATGTTGCATCCGGACAACAGGAGGCCGGGCCACCCGGTTCCGCAGGGCTTGCGCACCAACGACAAAGGCCCGGAGCGCGGGGCTCCGGGCCTTTGTCGAACGCCGCTGGTTCGGGGCGGCGGACTACTCGGTGACGACCTGCTGGCGGGCGAGGTCGAGCAGGCGCTCCATCTCGCGCTCGACGCGGTGCTCGGAGATGTCGACGCCGCGGTCCTTCAGGTCGGCGCACAGGCGGTCGCGGATGTCGTGCGGGCCGATGGTGCCGATGTCGGTATCGATGATCTGCCTGACGTAGTCGTCGGCCGCCGGACCGGTCAGGCCGAGGAGGTCGGCCGCCCACAGCCCCGCCAGCTTGTCGCGCCGGGCCCGGATCCGGAACAGCAGCTCCTCGTCGTGCTGGTACTTGTTCTCGAAGGCCCTCTCGCGCTCGTCGAAGGTGGTCATGGGACCCCGGACTCCTTGGCTTGTTTGCGCTTCCCGTTACCAGACTATATAGCCGGTGCAGCCGCTGGCGTCACCGCCCCGCCGGCTACCGCATTCGCGAAATCGGCAGCGGGCGACATACCGGGAGAGGAGCCGAAAGGCAAGATTTCATGTGCAGTGTCATCATCCTGCGGCGTCCGGACGCAACCTGGCCCCTGATCATCGGGGCCAACCGGGACGAAATGGCGAATCGGCCCTGGCGCCCGCCCGGCCGGCACTGGCCCGACCGCCCCAACGTGGTGGCCGGCCTTGACGAATTGGCCGGCGGCACCTGGCTGGGCCTGAACGACGAAGGCGTGGTCGCCGCCATCCTCAACCGCGTCGGCACGCTGGGCCCGCAGGACGGCAAGCGCTCGCGCGGCGAACTGGTGCTGGAGGCGCTGGACCACGCCGACGCGTCGGACGCCGTGCTGGCCTTGAGCCACCTGGACACGCGCGCCTACCGCCCCTTCAACCTGTTCATCGCCGACAACCGCGACGCCTTCGTCGTCATGCACCGGGGGGAGGGCGGGCGGAACCGGCCGGAGGTGGCGACGGTGGGGGAGGGCGTGCACATGCTGACGGCCCGCGACCTGGACGATACCGCGGACCCGCGCACCGGCCTCTACCTGCCGCTGTTCCGCCACGCGCCGCCGCCCGACCCCGACGCCGGAAACTGGGGCGGCTGGCCGGAGCTGTTGGCGAGCCGCATCTGGGACGGCGAGCGGGCCAGCGGCGCCATGAACTTCATGCTGCCCAGCGGCTTCGGCACCTCGTCCAGCGCGCTGGTCGCGCTGCCGGCGGTGGAGAGGCCGGAGCTTGACCCGCTCTGGCACTTCGCCGCGGGGCCGCCGCACGAGCATCCGTGGAAGCCGGTCGCGGCATAGGTCGGGCGGAACCCCTTGGGCGGAACCCGTTGGATTGTGTTCCGGCGGCCAGCTTGCTATATCACTCATGAACTTCCATGGGCCGGCGGTCTGTTGCCGGCCCTTCTACGGTTTTGGACAATCGCACCCATGTCGAGACGCCGGCGCATCTACGAAGGCAAGGCCAAGGTCCTGTTCGAAGGGCCGGAGCCGGGCACCCTCGTCCAGTACTTCAAGGACGACGCCACCGCCGACAACAACAAGAAGGGCATCATCACCGGCAAGGGGGTGCTGAACAACCGCATCTCCGAATACCTGATGAGCCGCCTGTCGGAAATCGGCGTG
>DASPIO010000098.1:0-21232 GCA_035629155.1 Azospirillum sp.
CGGCCGATGATCGGCGAGCCGATCATCTCCGTCATCATGGTGACCATCGGCCTGTCGCTGTTCTTCCAGGCGCTGATGAAGTGGATGTTCGGCGTGTTCGCCAAGCCGTTCCCGCCGATCTTCGCCAGCCCCACGGTGAACATCTTCGGGCTGGACGTGCAGACGGTGTACGTGGTCAGCCTCGTCATCTCGCTGCTGATCATGGCGGGCTTCGGCTGGTTCTTCAAATTCTCGCGCATGGGTCTCGCCATGCGGGCCACCGCCTTCGACCAGCAGGTGGCGCAGTCGCTGGGCATCTCCGTCCGCCAGGTCTTCGCCGCCTCCTGGGCCATCTCGGCCATGGTGTCGGCGGTGGCGGGCGTGGTGGTCGGCGTCGTCAACGGCGTGTCGTCGGCCTTGTCCTTCTTCGGCATCAAGGTGTTTCCGGCGGTCATCCTCGGCGGCCTGGACAGCATCGTCGGCGCGGTCCTGGGCGGGCTGATCGTCGGCGTGCTGGAGAACCTCGCCCACTACGTCGACAGCCAGTGGCTGAACTGGGGCAACATGTACGAGATCGCGCCCTTCTACGTCCTGATCGCGATCCTCATGGTCAAGCCCTACGGCCTCTTCGGCACCAAAGACATCGAGCGCGTGTAAGGAGCCGCCGACATGGCCAACATCAGCCTCATTCCCAGCGGCGACTTCAAGACCGCCTACGGCGCCGACACCACCATCTTCCCGACGGTCACCAGCCGCAACTTCGCCATCGCCGGCGTCCTGCTGCTGGCGCTGTGCCCGCTGTTCATGGACCGCTACTGGCTCAGCCTGCTGATCCAGATCGGCTACCTGGGCATCGCGGCGCTGGGCCTGAACATCCTGGTGGGCTTCACCGGGCAGATCTCCATCGGGCATTCCGCCTTCTTCGGCTTCGGCGCCTTCTCCTCCGCGTGGCTGTCGAACAACTACGGCATCCCGGTGGCGCTGGCCATCCCGCTGGCCGGTGTCATGACCACGGCGGTCGGCATGGTGTTCGGCGTCCCGGCGGCGCGGCTCAAGGGCCTGTACCTCGCCATCGCGACGCTGGCGGCGCAGTACATCCTGCAGGACTTCTTCGCCCGCGCCGACTGGTTCACCGGCGGCGTCGCCGGCACCATCGCCGAGCCGTTCTCGCTGTTCGGCTTCGCCTTCGACACGGACGGGCGTTTCTTCTACGTGGCGCTGGTCTACGTGGTCATCATGTACGTGCTGGCGACCAACCTCATGCGCTCGCGCGACGGCCGGGCCCTGGTGGCGGTGCGCGACCATTATCTCTCCGCCGAGATCATGGGCATCAACCTGACCAAGTACCGGACGATGTCCTTCGGCATCTCCGCCTTCTATGCCGGCATCGGCGGGGCGCTGTACGCGCACTACCTGCAGTTCGTCTCGGTGGAAGGCTTCACGATCCTCTTCTCGATCCAGTTCCTCGGCATGATCATCATCGGGGGCCTGGGCTCGATCATGGGCACGCTGATGGGCACCGCCTTCATGGTGCTGCTGCCGGAAGCGATGCAGTTCATCACCACCAGCCTGTCGGGCACGGCGATCGACGCCGCGCTGAACCTCAAGGATGCGATTGCCTTCTTGCGCGAGATGGCGATCGGTGTCGTGATCATCCTCTTCCTGGTGTTCGAGCCCGACGGGCTGGCGCACCGCTGGAAGCAGATCAAGGCGTACTGGAAGCTCTATCCCTTCTCGCACTGAGCCCCGTCTCGCACCGCGATAAGGGCGTCTGGGTCCAACCGTTCCAATCAATACATAGGGGGAAACGCGATATGTCGATGAAGACTGCTCTCCTCGCCGCCACCGCCGTCCTGGCGTTCAGCACGGGTGCGTTCGCCCAGGCGAAGATCCCGGTCGGCCACCTCGCCGACCAGTCGGGCGCCACGTCGGACGTGGGCGTGCCGTTCGCCCAGGGCGTGGCCGACGCGCTGGCGTGGGTCAACAAGAACGGCGGCATCGGCGGCACGCCGCTGGCGGTCGAGACCGTCGACTACGGCTATCAGGCGCCGCGCGCCATCAGCCAGTACAAGAAGTGGTCGGGTGGCGACAAGGTCGCGGCGATCCAGGGCTGGGGCACGGCGGACACCGAAGCGCTGACCGGCTTCGTCGGCAAGGACGAGATCCCGTACTACTCGGCCTCGTACTCGGGCCACCTGACCGATCCGACCGGCAAGGGCCCTCATGGCTCCAAGCCGGCGCCGTACAACTTCTTCTACGGCCCGTCCTACTCCGACGCGCTGCGCGCCATGCTGATGTGGGCGGCCGACGACTGGGCCAAGAAGGGCGGCAAGGGCAAGCCCAAGTACGTCCATATGGGCGCCAACCACCCGTACCCGAACGCGCCGAAGGAAGCCGGCGAGACGCTGGCCAAGGAGCTGGGCTTCGAGGTGCTGCCGGCCGTGCAGTTCGCGCTGACGCCGGGCGACTACACCGCGCAGTGCCTGACGCTGAAGGAATCGGGCGCCAACTACGCCTACCTCGGCAACACCGCCGGCTCGAACATCTCGGTGCTGAAGGCCTGCCAGACGGTCGGCACGCAGGTGCAGTTCCTGGGCAACGTCTGGGGCATGGACGAGAACGCCGCCAAGGCCGCGGGTGCGGCCGCCAGTGGCGTGGTGTTCCCGGTGCGCACCTACTCCATCTGGGGCGGCGACACCCCGGGCATGAAGACGGTGAAGGAGATCTCCAAGATGTCCGATCCGTCGGGCAACGCCTATCGTCCGGTGCACTACATCGCGGGCGTCTGCTCGGCGCTGTACATGAAGGAGGCGATGGACTGGGCGCAGAAGAACGGCGGCGTCACCGGCCCGAACATCCGCAAGGGCATGTACCAGAAGAAGGACTGGGTGCCGGCCGGGATGGACAGCGTCTGCGCCCCGTCGACCTGGACCGAGACGGACCACCGCGGCACCACCGCCGTGAACCTCTACCGCGCCAACGTCAAGGGTGACACCGGCGGCACGGTCGAGGAACTGGTGAAGAGCGGCGCGATCAAGATGGAAAAGATCGCCACCGTCGACGTGCCGCGCAAGCCCGAGTGGCTGGGCTGGTAACAGCCCTGCCCGAGCGGCGCCCCCGCCGGTTCCCCGCCATCCCCGCTTGCGAGGGGCGGCGGGGGCGCCGCTCCCTCCATTCTTCTTCGCGATTCAGGTGCCGCATGACCACTGCCGCCCCGGCCACCGTTCCCGCCGCCGCATCAATCGCCGCCGCCCCGGCCGCCAAGCCGGCCAAGGCGCCGCTGCTGTCCGTCAACAACATCGAGGTCGTCTACAACGACGTCATCCTCGTGCTCCGCGGCCTCAGCCTGGAGGTTCCGGAGGGCGAGATCGTGGCGCTGCTGGGCGCCAACGGTGCCGGCAAGTCGACCACGCTGAAGGCGATCTCCGGCCTCCTCAAGACCGAGGACGGCGAGGTGACGCGCGGCGACATCGTCTTCAACGGCGAGCGCATCAACGGCATCGACCCCGACCAGATCGTCCGCCGAGGCATCTTCCAGGTGATGGAAGGGCGCCGCATCATCGCCGACATGACCTGCCAGGAGAACCTGCGCCTGGGCGCCTTCACACGCCGCGACGGCGGCGTGAAGGACGACATGGACATGGTCTACCATTACTTCCCGCGCCTCAAGGAGCGCACGGGCCTCGCCGGCTATCTGTCGGGCGGCGAGCAGCAGATGCTGGCCATCGGCCGCGCCATGATGGCCCGCCCGAAGCTGATCCTGATGGACGAGCCCTCCATGGGCCTGTCGCCGCTGATGGTGAAGGAGGTGTTCTCCATCATCCAGCAGATCAACAAGGACCTGGGCGTCACCATCCTTCTGGTCGAGCAGAACGCCCGCATGGCGCTGCAGGCCGCCAACGCCGGCTACATCATGGAGAACGGCAAGGTGGTGCTGGACGGCACGGCGGACGAGCTGAAGAACAACGAGGACGTTAAGGAATTCTACCTCGGCGGCGGCAGCGACGAGCGCAAGAGCTTCAAGAACCTCAAGAGCTTCAAGCGCCGCAAGCGGTGGATTTGACATTCAGTCCCTCTCCCCCCTGGGGAGAGGGTGGCCGCCGCAGGCGGCCGGGTGAGGGTGCCGCCAAGGATCCGTTCCTTCTCCGTGCCGGTACCCCCACCCCGACCCTCCCCCGGGGCGGGGGAGGGAGATAGACGGCGGAGGCGATGGTGCCCGATTTTTACGATCAACTCGAAACCCGCAGCCCCGACCAGCGCGAGGCGGAGCTGTTCGCCGCACTGCCGGCGCACGTCGCGCACGCCAAGGCGAACGCGCCGTACTTCGGCCGGCTGCTCGCCGGCATCGACCCGGCGTCCATCCGCGACCGCGCGGCGCTCGCCGCGCTGCCGGTCACGCGCAAGTCCGACCTGATCGCGCTGCAGAAGGACGAACCGCCCTTCGGCGGCCTCGCCGCCGTCGCCATCGGCAGCCTCGCCCGCGTCTTCGCCTCGCCCGGCCCGATCCATGATCCGGAGCCGCACGGCAAGGACCCCTGGCGCACCGCGCGCGGGTTGTATGCCGCCGGCTTCCGCGCCGGCGACGTGGCGCACAACTGCTTCGCCTACCACCTGACCCCCGCCGGTTCCATGTTCGAGACCGGGGCGCACGCGCTGGGCTGCGCGGTGATCCCCGCCGGCACCGGCAACACGGAGCAGCAGGCGCAGGTGATCGCCGCCCTGAGGCCGCGGGGCTACATCGGCACGCCCGATTTTCTGAAGATCATTCTGGAGAAGGCGGACGCGCTGGGCCTGGATTGCTCCTCCGTGACGATCGGCCACGTCACCGGCGGCCCCTACCTGCCGGACGCGCGCGCCTTCTATGAGGCGCGGGGCATCGACGTGTACCAGAGCTACGGCACCGCCGACCTGGGCATCGTCGCCTATGAGACGCCGGCCCGCCAGGGGCTGGTGGTGGAGGAGGGCGCCATCGTCGAGATCGTCCGCCCCGGCACCGGCGATCCGGTTCCGGAAGGCGAGGTGGGCGAGGTGGTCGTCACCATCTTCAACACGGCCTACCCGCTGGTCCGCTTCGCCACCGGCGACCTGTCGGCGGTGCTGCCGGGCGCCAGCCCGTGCGGGCGCACCAACATGCGCCTGAAGGGCTGGATGGGCCGCGCCGACCAGACCACCAAGGTCAAGGGCATGTTCGTCCATCCGCAGCAGGTGGCCGAGGTGGTGCGCCGCCATCCGCAGATCGCCAAGGCCCGGCTGGTCGTCGGCCGGCAGGACGCCAGCGACACCATGACGCTGCGCTGCGAGAGCGAGGAGACCGGCGACGCGCTCGTGGCAGCCGTGCGCGAGACGCTGGCCTCCGTCACCAAACTGAAGGGTACGGTGGAACTCGTCGCCCCCGGCGCGCTGCCCAACGACGGCAAAGTCATCGAAGACGCCCGCAGCTGACCCAGACTCCAGAGGACTTGAGAGACATGTCGACCATCGCCCCGCAGCTCGATCCCTTCGCGCTCGCCAAGGAACTGTCCGGCAAGCACTTCATCAATGGTGAGTTCCGCCCCGCCGCCTCGGGCAAGACCTTCCCGGTGGTGAATCCCGCCACCGGCGAACAGGTGGCCGAGGCCGCCTACGGCGAAGCGGCCGACGTCGACGCCGCGGTGGCGGCAGCGAAGAAGGCGCAGAAGGAGTGGGCCAAGCGCCCGGCGCGCGAGCGCGGCAAGCTGGTGGCCGAGTGCGGCCGCGTCCTGGACGCGCACAAGGAGGAGATCGCGCGCCTCGTGGCGCTGGAGACCGGCAAGGCGCTGCGCACCGAGAGCCGCGTCGAGGCCGGCGTGCTGTCCGACGCCTTTACCTTCTTCGGCGGCCTGGGCGGCGAGTTGAAGGGCGAGACCGTGCCCTTCAACCCGACCATGCTGACCATGACCGTGCGCGAGCCGGTGGGCGTGGTCGGCGCCATCATCCCATGGAACGTGCCGCTGATGCTGATGGCGCTGAAGATCGCGCCGGCCATGGTGGCGGGCAACGCGGTCGTGGTGAAGTCGGCGGAAGAGGCGCCGCTGGCCGTGCTGCGCGCCATCCAGCTCATCAGCACCATCCTGCCGCCGGGCGTCATCAACATGCTGTCCGGCTACGGTCCGGAATGCGGCGCCCCGCTGGTCGCCCACCCGGACGTGCACAAGGTGACCTTCACCGGCTCGGTCGAGACCGGCAAGATCGTCTACAAGACGGCGGCCGAGAAGCTGATCCCAGTGACGCTGGAACTGGGCGGCAAGAGCCCGATGATCGTCTGCGGCGACGCCGACCTGGACCAGGCGCTGGCCGGCGCCATCGCCGGCATGCGCTTCACCCGCCAGGGCCAGAGCTGCACCGCCGCCAGCCGCATCTTCGTCCATGACAGCATCCACGACGTGTTCGTGGAAAAGCTGAAGGAGAAGGTGAACGCCATGAAGATGGGCGATCCGCTGGACGAGGCGACGGACATCGGCACCATCGTCTCGCGCCAGCAGATGGACCGCGTGCAGAGCTACATCGCACTCGGCAAGGAGGCCGGCGGCACGGCGCACGTCTGCTCCGCCATGCCGACGGACGTCAAGCTGACCAAGGGCCTGTACGTGCAGCCGCACATCTTCACCGGCGTGAAGAACACCGACCGCATCGCCAAGGAGGAAATCTTCGGCCCGGTCTGCTGCATCATCCGCTGGACCGACTATGAGGAGGTGATCGCGCAGGCCAACGACACCGAATACGGCCTCGCCGCCACCATCTGGACGCGCGACCTGAAGCTGGCCATGGACGCGGTGACGCGCCTGGAGGCCGGCTTCGTGCAGGTGAACCAGAACCTCGTCGTGCAGCCGAACCTCAGCTACGGCGGCGTCAAGACGTCGGGGCTGGGCAAGGAAGCCACGCTGGAGGCGATGCTGGAGCACTTCACGCACAAGAAGACGATCATCATCAACATGAAGTGACCCTGTCAGCCCCTTCCCCGCAAGGGGGAGGGGCTTGATTTCGTTCAAACCATACGCTACCGTATGGGCCAGACAAAACACCCTTTGACGGGGGAGGATCCGCATGCTCTCGAACCAGTACCCGACGCTGAACTTCGACCTGGGCGAAACGGCCGACATGCTGCGCGACAGCGTGCGCAACTTCGCCCAGGACGAGATCGCCCCGCGCGCCGCCGACATCGACCGCGAAAACGACTTCCCGGCCGACCTCTGGCGCAAGATGGGCGACCTCGGCATCCTCGGCGTCACCGCCGAGGAGGAGTACGGCGGCGCCGGCATGGGCTATCTGGAGCACGTCGTGGCGATGGAGGAGATCTCCCGCGCCTCGGCCTCGGTGGGCCTCAGCTACGGCGCGCACTCCAACCTGTGCGTCAACCAGATCCGCAAGAACGGCAACGAAGCGCAGAAGCGCAAGTACCTGCCGAAGCTCATCTCGGGCGAGCACGTGGGTGCGCTGGCCATGTCGGAGCCGGGTGCGGGTTCGGACGTGGTGTCGATGAAGCTGCGCGCCGACAAGAAGGGCGATCGTTACGTCCTCAACGGCACCAAGATGTGGATCACCAACGGCCCGGACGCCGACACGCTGGTCGTCTATGCCAAGACCGACGTCAACGCCGGCCCGCGCGGCATCACCGCCTTCCTCATCGAGAAGGGCTTCAAGGGCTTCTCGGTGGCGCAGAAGCTGGACAAGCTGGGCATGCGCGGCTCCAACACCGGCGAGCTGGTGTTCGAGGACTGCGAGGTGCCGGAGGAGAACGTGCTGGGCGCCGTCGGCAAGGGCGTCAACGTCCTGATGTCCGGCCTGGATTACGAGCGCGCGGTGCTGTCCGGCGGGCCGCTGGGCATCATGCAGGCGTGCATGGACGTCGTCATCCCCTATGTCCACGACCGCAAGCAGTTCGGCCAGTCGATCGGCGAGTTCCAGCTCATGCAGGGCAAGCTGGCCGACATGTACACCATCATGAACGCCGCCAAGGCGTACGTGTACGCCGTCGCCAAGGCGTGCGACCGTGGCGAGACCACGCGCAAGGACGCGGCGGCCGCCATCCTGTACTCGGCCGAGAAGGCCACGTGGATGGCGCTGGAAGCGATCCAGTGCCTGGGCGGGAACGGCTATATCAACGAATACGCGACGGGGCGTCTGCTGCGCGACGCGAAGCTCTACGAAATCGGCGCCGGCACCAGCGAGATCCGCCGTATGCTGATCGGCCGCGAGCTGTTCAACGAGACGAAGTAATCGGGAAGGGAGTGAAGCCATGACCGACACCATCGTGATCGCCGGCGCCGCCCGCACGCCGATGGGCGGCTTCCAGGGCGACCTGCTGCCGCTGACCGCCTCCCAGTTGGGCGCCGCCGCTGTCAAGGCCGCGGTCGAGCGCGCCGGCATCGCGCCGGACGACGTGGGCGAGGTGATCATGGGCTGCGTGCTGCCGGCCGGGCAGGGGCAGGCCCCGGCCCGTCAGGCCGCACTCGGCGCCGGCCTGCCGCAGGGTGTGGGCTGCACGACCGTCAACAAGATGTGCGGCTCGGGCATGAAGGCCGCCATGCTGGCGCACGACCTGATCAAGGCGGGCGCCGCCGACATCATCGTCGCCGGCGGCATGGAGAGCATGTCGAACGCGCCCTATCTGCTGGACCGCGCGCGCGGCGGCTACCGCATGGGGCACGGCAAGGTGCTGGACCACATGTTCCTCGACGGGCTGGAGGACGCCTACGACAAGGGTCGCCTGATGGGCACCTTCGCCGAGGACTGCGCCCAGCACTACCAGTTCACCCGCGAGGCGCAGGACGCCTACGCCATCGAGAGCCTGACCCGCGCGCGGCGCGCCATCGAGGACGGCAGCTTCGCCGGCGAGATCACGCCGGTTACCGTGAAGGGTCGCAAGGGCGACACGCAGATCACCATCGACGAGCAGCCGGGCAAGGCGACGCCGGAGAAGATCCCCGGCCTGAAGCCGGCCTTCCGCGCCGATGGCACGGTGACGGCGGCGAACTCCTCGTCGATCTCCGACGGCGGTGCGGCGCTGGTGCTGACCACGCGCGCGCTGGCCGAGAAGCGCGGGCTGCCGGTGCTGGCGACGGTGACGGCGCACGCCACGCACGCCCAGGCCCCGGCGTGGTTCACCACCGCCCCGGTCTACGCCATGCGGAAGGTGCTGGAGAAGGCCGGCTGGAACGCCAAGGACGTCGACCTCTTCGAGATCAACGAGGCGTTCGCGGTGGTCGCCATGGCGGCGATGCGGGAGCTGGACCTGCCGCACGACAAGGTGAACGTGCACGGCGGTGCGTGCGCGCTGGGCCACCCGATCGGCGCGTCGGGTGCGCGCATCCTGGTGACGCTGCTGGCGGCGCTGGAGAAGAACGGACTGAAGCGCGGCGTGGCCTCGCTCTGCATCGGCGGCGGCGAAGCCACCGCGATGGCGGTCGAGCGGGTCTAACCCTCTCCCGCCCCGGGAGAGGGGGGCCGGCGGAGCCGGCCGGGTGAGGGTGACGGCAAGGATCCTTGGCCTTACCCCCACCCCGACCCTCCCCCGGGGCGGGGGAGGGAGAAGAAAAAGGCGGGTCTAGGGAGCGAAACACATGCGCCTCACCGAAGAGCAGCAGATGGTGCGGGACATGGCGCGGGCCTTCGCGCAGGACCGGCTGGCGCCGACCGCCGCCGAGCGTGACCGCACCCACGCCTTCCCGAAGGACGAGCTGGCCGAGATGGGCAAGCTCGGCCTCATGGGCATGCTGGTGCCGGAAACCTTCGACGGCGCCGGGGCCGACCACGTCGCTTACGCGCTGGCGATCGAGGAGATCGCGTCGGGCGACGGCGCCATTTCCACCATCATGAGCGTGCACAACTCGGTCGGCTGCATGCCAATCCTGAAGTTCGGCTCGGCCGAACAGAAGGCGGAGATCCTGAAGCCCATGGCGCGCGGCGAGAAGCTGGGCGCCTTCTGCCTGACCGAGCCGCAGGCCGGGTCCGACGCCGCCGCCATCAAGACGCGCGCGCGGCGCGACGGCAACCACTGGGTGCTGTCGGGCACCAAGCAGTTCATCACGTCGGGCAAGAACGCCGACTACGCCATCGTGTTCGCCGTCTCCGACCCGGACAAGGGCAAGAAGGGCATCACCGCCTTCATCGTGCCCACCGACACGCCCGGCTATTCGGTGGCGCGGGTCGAGGACAAGCTGGGCCAGAACTGCTCCGACACCTGCCAGATCAATTTCGACGACGTGCGCATCCCCGCCGACCTGATGCTGGGCGAGGAGGGCGGCGGCTATAAGGTGGCGCTCGCCAACCTGGAGGGCGGGCGCATCGGCATCGCCGCCCAGTCCGTTGGCATGGCCCGCGCCGCGCTGGAGCACGCCATTGCGTATGCGCAGGAGCGCCAGAGCTTCGGCACGCCGATCATCAATCACCAGGCGGTGTCCTTCCGCCTTGCCGACATGGCGACGCAGGTGGAGGCGGCGCACCAGATGGTGCTGCACGCGGCATCCTTGCGCGACGCCGGCGAGCCGTGCCTGAAGGAAGCCGCCATGGCGAAGCTGTTCGCCTCGGAAATGGCGGAGCGCGTGTGCTCCGACGCCATCCAGATCCACGGCGGCTACGGCTACCTGAACGATTTCCCGGTCGAGCGGATCTACCGCGACGTCCGGGTCTGCCAGATCTACGAAGGCACCAGCGACATTCAGCGGCTCGTGATCAGCCGCGCGCTCGTGTCGTGACGACCGGAAGGGGAGGACGACGGCAATGACCGTCCTGAAGAGCGCCGTCAATCCACGCTCGGCCGATTTCCAGGCCAACGCCGACGCCATGGCCGGCCTCGTGGCCGACCTGCGCGAGAAGGTAGCCATCATCAAGCAGGGCGGCGGCTCACGAGCCCGCGACAAGCACCTCGCCCGTGGCAAGCTGCTGCCGCGCGAGCGGGTGCGCCAGCTTCTCGATGTCGGCTCGCCGTTCCTGGAACTCAGCCAGATGGCGGCCTACAAGGTGTACGAGGATGACGTGCCGGCCGCCGGCATCATCACCGGCATCGGCTCGGTCGCCGGGCAGGAGTGCATGGTCGTCGTCAACGACGCCACGGTGAAGGGCGGCACCTACTACCCCCTCACCGTCAAGAAGCACCTGCGCGCGCAGGAGATCGCCCAGCAGAACAACCTGCCGTGCATCTATCTGGTGGACTCGGGTGGCGCCAACCTGCCGAACCAGGACGACGTCTTCCCCGACCGCGACCACTTCGGCCGCATCTTCTTCAACCAAGCCAACATGTCGGCCCAGGGCATCCCGCAGGTCGCGGTGGTGATGGGAAGCTGCACGGCCGGCGGCGCCTACGTGCCGGCCATGTCGGACGAGGCGGTGATCGTCCGCAACCAGGGCACCATCTTCCTGGGCGGCCCGCCGCTGGTGAAGGCCGCCACGGGCGAGGTGGTGTCGGCGGAGGACCTGGGCGGTGCCGACGTGCACTCCCGCACCTCCGGCGTCACCGACCACTATGCGATGAACGACGGCCACGCGCTGGCCATCGCCCGGCGCATCGTCGGCAACCTGAACCGGCGCAAGCCGGTCGGGCTGGACATCCGCGAGCCCGAGGCGCCGCTGTACGACCCGCGCGAGCTGTACGGCGTCATCCCCGCCGACCCGCGCAAGCCCTTCGACGTGCGCGAGGTGATCGCCCGTGTGGTGGACGGCAGCCGCTTCGATGAGTTCAAGCCGCTGTACGGCACGACGCTGGTGACGGGCTTCGCCCACATCTTCGGCTACCCGGTCGGCATCATCGCCAACAACGGCATCCTGTTCTCGGAGAGCGCCTTGAAGGGCGCGCACTTCGTGGAGCTGTGCTGCCAGCGCGGCATCCCGCTGATCTTCCTCCAGAACATCACCGGCTTCATGGTCGGCCGCAAGTACGAGTCCGGCGGGATCGCCAAGGACGGCGCCAAGCTGGTGACGGCGGTCGCCTGCGCGCAGGTGCCGAAGTTCACGATGATCATCGGCGGCTCGTTCGGCGCGGGCAACTACGGCATGTGCGGCCGCGCCTACTCGCCCCGCTTCCTGTGGATGTGGCCGAACTCCCGCATCTCCGTCATGGGCGGCGAGCAGGCGGCCGGCGTGCTGGCGCAGGTCAAGCGCGACAACCTGGAGGCCCAGGGCAAGAGCTGGCCGGCGGAGGAGGAGGAAGCCTTCAAGGCCCCGATCCGCGCCCAGTACGAGCACCAGGGGCATCCCTACTACGCCTCCGCGCGGCTGTGGGACGATGGCATCGTCGATCCGGCCGACACGCGCATGGTTCTGGGCCTCGGCCTGTCCGCGTCGCTGAACGCGCCCATCCCGCCGACGCGCTTCGGCGTCTTCCGCATGTGAGGTGGTGGCCATGACCGACAACGTTCTTCTCACCATCGCCGGCGGCATTGCCACCGTCACCCTGAACCGGCCGGAGCGGCACAACGTCTTCGATGACGCGCTGATCGCCGAGCTGACCGCGCTGTTCACCAAGGTGGGCCAAGACCCGGCCGTGCGCGCCGTGGTGCTGGAGTCCACCGGCCGCAGCTTCTCGGCTGGCGCCGACCTCGGCTGGATGAAGCGCATGGCCGGCAACGACCATGACGCCAACCTGCGCGACGCCGAAGCGCTGGGTGCGCTGATGAAGACCATCGACCGCTGCCCGAAGCCGGTGATCGGCGTGGTGCAGGGGGCGTGCTACGGCGGCGGCGTGGGCTTGGTGGCCTGCTGCGACATCGCCGTGGCGGCGGAGGGTGCCACCTTCTCGCTGTCCGAGGTCAAGCTCGGCATCCTGCCGGCGGTCATCTCGCCGTACGTGGTGGCCGCCATGGGCGAGCGCGCCTGCCGGCGCTATTTCCTGACCGCCGAGCGCTTCTCGGCGGCCGAGGCGCATCGCCTCGGGCTGCTGCACGAGGTGGTTCCGGCGGACGGGCTGCACGCCGCGCGCGACCGCATCATCGAGGCGCTGTGGCAGTGCGGCCCGGCGGCGCAGGCGGCGGCCAAGGACCTGATCTTCGCCGTGGCGCGCAAGCCGACCGACGCGGCCGTGATCCGCGACACCGCCGAGCGCATCGCCACCATCCGCGCGTCGGATGAGGGGCGCGAGGGCCTGAACGCCTTCCTTGAGAAACGCAAGCCCCGCTGGCTGAGCGCGGCGGAGGAGTGAGGGGCATGTTCGACAAGATCCTCATCGCCAACCGTGGCGAGATCGCCTGCCGCGTCATCCGCACGGCCCGCCGCATGGGCATCAAGACGGTGGCCGTCTATTCCGAGGCCGACGCCGGTGCGCGGCACGTGGAGATGGCCGACGAGGCCGTGTGCATCGGCCCGGCCCCGGCCGCCGAGTCCTACCTGAAGGGCGACGTGGTGCTGGAGGTGGCGAAGCGCACCGGCGCCCAGGCCATCCACCCCGGCTACGGCTTCCTGTCGGAGAACGCCGGCTTCGCCGCCGCCTGTGCCGAGGCCGGCGTGGTCTTCATCGGCCCGCCGATCGAGGCGATCCGCGTCATGGGCTCCAAGGCCGAATCCAAGCGCGTGATGTCGGATGCCGCGGTGCCGCTGGTGCCCGGCTACCACGGCACGGCGCAGGACTTCGAGACGCTGGCGGGCGAGGCCAAGCGCATCGGCTACCCGGTGCTGGTCAAGGCCTCGGCCGGCGGCGGCGGCAAGGGCATGCGCGTGGTGCGCGCGGCGTCCGAGTTGGCCGACGCGGTCGAAGGCGCCAAGCGCGAGGCCAAGGCCGCCTTCGGCGACGACAGCCTGCTGTTGGAAAAGTACCTGACCAAGCCGCGCCACGTGGAGATCCAGGTCTTCGCCGACACGCACGGCAACTGCGTCTATCTGTTCGAGCGCGACTGCTCGATCCAGCGCCGTCACCAGAAGGTGATCGAGGAGGCGCCGGCCCCGAACCTCGCCGACGATCTGCGCGTGCGCATCGGCGAGGCGGCGGTGGCGGCGGCCAAGGCCGTCGGCTACGTCGGCGCCGGCACGGTGGAGTTCCTGTACGAGGACGGCGGGTTCTACTTCATCGAGATGAACACCCGCCTGCAGGTCGAACACCCGGTGACCGAGATGATCACCGGCCAGGACCTCGTGGAGTGGCAGATCCGCGTGGCCGGCGGCGAACGCCTGCCGCTGATGCAGGACCAGCTCGTGCGCCGCGGGCATGCGTTCGAGGCGCGGCTCTACGCCGAGGACCCGCAGCGCGAGTTCCTGCCGGCCATCGGCACGCTGGTCCATCTGCGCCCGCCCGAGGAGAACGCGCATGTGCGCGTCGACACCGGCGTGCGCCAGGGCGACGCGGTGACCATGTACTACGACCCGATGATCGCCAAGCTGATCGTCTGGGACGAGAGCCGCGACGCGGCCCTGCGCCGCCTGCGCAACGCGCTGAAGGACTACGAGGTGGTGGGCGTCACCACCAACGTGAACTTCCTGGGCGCCATTGCCGGCCACCCGGCGTTCCAGGCGGTGGAGATCGACACCGGCTTCATCGAGCGCCACCGCGCCGACCTGCTTCCCGCCCCGGCCCCGGTGCCGCCGCGCGGGTTGGTGCTGGGGGCGCTCGCCGTGCTGCTGCGCCGCCATGCGGAGAACCACGCGGCGCTGCGGGCCAAGTCCGACCCGTTCTCGCCCTGGCACATCGCCAGCGGCTGGCGCCTCAACGACGACAACCACCATGACCTGCGCCTGAAGGACGGCGATGCGCTTCGCGAGGTCACCGTTCACTTCCGCCCCGATGGGTACGAGGTGGAGCTGACCGGCTCGGCGCCGATCGTCGTCACCCGCGCCACGCTGGAGAACGGCGCGCTGTCCGCCGTCATCGACGGCGTGCGGGTGCGCGCCACCGTGGTCTGCCAGGGGGCCGACCTGACCATCCTCAGCGACGGCGCCGTCTGGCGCCTGCAGCTCGACGATCCCATGGCGCGCGCGGCGGAGCAGGAGGGCGGCTCGGGCCGCCTGACGGCACCGATGCCCGGCACCGTGATCCGCGTGCTGGTCGAGGCGGGGCAGGCGGTGGAGCGCGGTGCGCCGCTGATGCTCCTTGAAGCCATGAAGATGGAGCACACCATCAAGGCGCCGGCCTCCGGCACCGTGTCGGCCGTCCACTTCGCGGTGGGCGATCAGGTGTCGGAAGGCATGGAGCTGCTGGTCCTCGACGTGGAAGGGGAGTGACATGCGCCTGCCGCCGAACGTCCGCCTGGTCGAGGTGGGGCCGCGCGACGGCCTGCAGAACGAAAAGCAGATCGTTCCCACCGCGACCAAGATCGAGTTGATCGAACGCCTCGCCGACGCCGGGCTGACGGTGATCGAGTCCGGCAGCTTCGTCAGCCCGAAGTGGGTGCCGCAGATGGCCGACACACCGGACGTCTTCGCCGGCATCCGCCGCAAGGCGGGCGTGCGCTACACGGCACTCACCCCCAACGCCAAGGGCCTCGAGGGGGCGCTGGCGGCGCAGGCGGACGAGGTGGCGGTGTTCGGTGCCGCGTCGGAAAGCTTCTCGCAGAAGAACATCAACTGCTCGATCGCCGAAAGCCTGGAGCGCTTCGCACCCGTCATGGCCGAGGCGAAGGCCAGGGGCGTCCCCGTGCGCGGCTATGTGAGCTGCGTGCTGGGCTGCCCGTACGAGGGCGAGATCGCGCCGGCCGCCGTGGCCGATGTGTCGGCCAAGCTGTTCGAGATGGGCTGCTACGAAGTGTCGCTGGGCGACACCATCGGTACCGGCACGCCGGCCAAGGCGCAGGCGATGCTGGCCGCGGTGGCGGAGCGCGTGCCAGTGGAAAAGCTGGCCGTGCACTTCCACGACACCTACGGGCAGGCGCTGGCCAACATCCTGGCCTCGCTGGAGGTGGGGGTGGCGGTGGTCGACAGCTCGGTCGCCGGGCTGGGGGGCTGCCCCTACGCCAAGGGCGCTTCCGGCAACGTGGCGAGCGAGGATGTGCTATACATGCTGAACGGGCTCGGCATCGAAACCGGTGTCGACCTCGACCGCCTGATCGCCGCGGGGGCCTTCATCAGCGAGGCGATCGGCCGGCCGACGGCGTCCAAGGTGGCGCGCGCCCGCGGCTGCGCATAAGACGCAGCGGACCGCGAAGGGAGAGAAAAATGACCTATAAGAACCTGCTGGTCCACCTGGACGACGGCGAGCGGGCGAACGCGCGCCTGGACGTCGCCCTCCACCTCGCCAGGGATTTCGACGCCAGGCTGGTGGGCCTGTTCGCCAAGAGCGAGCAGTCCGGCCCCAGCCTCGTCGCGCGCCGCGCCAGCGAGCACCTGACCCAGGCCGGCGAGAAGGTGCGCGCCGTCTTCGAGGAAAAGGCCAAGGCGGCCGGTGTGGCGGCCAAGTGGTGGCAGCTCAGCCACGGCGAATACGCGCACGTGGTGGGTGAGACGGCGATCTGCTCGCGCTACAGCGACCTCGTCGTGCTGGGCCAGCACGAGCCGGAGGACGCCCGCGTGCCCCAGGAGCTGATCGAGGAGGTCGTGCTGAACTGCGGCCGGCCGGTGCTGGTCATCCCCTACATCCGCACCGCGCCGCACGTGGGCGAGCGCATCGTCGTCGCCTGGAACGCCTCGCGCGAGGCGGCGCGCGCCATCAACGACGCGCTGCCGCTGATGCGCCGGGCCAAGTCGGTGCTGGTCCTGGCGCTGCACCCGCCGCGCCCGGAGATCGACATCGGCGGCGTGCCCCCGGTGGACATCATCGAGCATCTGGCCGACCACGGCGTCACCGCGCAGATCGACCGCATGTCGGTGGAGAGCATCCTGCCGATGGACGCCGTGCTGTCGCGCGTGTCGGACGAGGCGGCGGACCTGCTGGTGATGGGCGGTTTCGGCGGCTACGGCAGCCATCCGTTCCCATGGCTGAACCGCGGGTCGAACACGCGGCACATCCTGCGCCAGATGACCGTCCCGGTCCTGCTGTCGCATTGAGGACGATCACCCTCCCCCGCCGGAGGCGGGGGAGGGATCGAGGCTCAAATACACCTTCCTCCGTCCACCTCCATGCACACGCCGGTGAGGAACTCGGCCTCGTCGGAGCACAGGAAGAGGGCGGCGTTGGCGATGTCCTGGGGCAGGGACAGGCGGCCCAGCGGGATCGTCGCCTTGAACTGGGCGCGCTTTTCCGGCGTGTCCTCGCCCATGAACAGGTGCAGCATGCCGGTCTCGCCGGCCACCGGGTTCAGCGCGCAGACGCGGATCCGGTCGGGCGCCAGTTCCACCGCCATGGACTTGGTCAGCGTGATCGCCGCCCCCTTGGAGCCGTTGTACCACGTCAGCCCCGGTCGCGGCCGAACACCGGCGGTGGATGCCACGTTCAGGATCACGCCGCCGCCCTGGCCGCGAAAGACGGGAACCGCGTGGATGGCGCTGAGGTAGATCGACTTTACGTTGACGTCGTAGACGCGGTCGAACGTCTCCTCGTCCACCTCCAGCATCGGGCGGTTGCGATGGGTGTAGCCGGCGTTGTTGACGACGATGTCCAGCCGGCCGAAGGCGTCGACCGCCGCCTGCACCATCGCCCTCACGTCGGCCGAGACCGACACGTCGGCGCGCACCGCGCGGGCGGCGTCGCCCACCTCGGCGGCCACGCGCTTGGCGGCGTCCTCGTTGATGTCGGCGACGACGACCTTCGCCCCTTCCGCGGCGAAGCGTTTGACGATCCCCTCGCCGAAGCCCGATCCGCCGCCGGTGACGATGGCGACCTTGTTCTGCAGGCGCATGCTCTGTCCTCCCGTTCTTCCTGTCAGTCGTGCTTGATGGCGACGGTCTTTACGGCGGAGAAGCCGTACAGCGCCTCGAAGCCCTTTTCGCGGTTGAAGCCGCTCTTCTTCACGCCGCCGAAGGGCAGCTCGACGCCGCCGCCCGCACCGTAGTTGTTGATGAACACCTGGCCCGCGTGCAGCTTCTTCGCCATGCGCAGTTGCCGCCCGCCGTCGCGCGTCCACACGCCGGCCACGAGGCCGAAGGGCGTGCCGTTGGCGATCCGCACCGCCTCCGCCTCGCCGTCGAAGGGGATGGCGGCCAGCGCCGGGCCGAACACCTCGTTCTGCTCGATGGGGCAGCCGGGCCGCACGTCGCCGAACAGCACCGGGGCCACGTAGAAGCCGCCCTTTGGCGCGCCGTCCACCACCGTGCCCTCGGCCAGCACGGCGAAGCCGCCGTCCTTGGCCGCGGCCACCATGCCGGCGACGCGGTCGCGCTGCTTGGCGTTGATCAGCGGGCCGACGTCGTGGTCGTCCAGCGCAGGGCCGACCTTCAGCGCCTTGAAGCGCTCCGCGATCATGGCGGTGAAGCGCTCGTAGACCGGGCGTTCGATCAGCACGCGGCTGCCGGCCGAGCAGGTCTGCCCGGCGTTCTGCACCGAGGCGCGCACGACGAAGGTCAGCGCCTGTTCGAGATCCGCGTCGGCGAACACCACCTGGGGCGACTTGCCGCCCAGTTCCAGCGTCACCGGCACGATGTTGACGGCCGCCGCCTGCTGGACCAGCACGCCCACCTCCTGGCTGCCGGTGAAGGAGACGTGGTTGATGCCCGGGTGCGCGGCCAGCGCCGCCCCGGCCTCCTCGCCGTAACCGGACACGATGTTCAGGGCACCGGCCGGGAATCCCGCCTCGTGCGCCAGCCGGCTGAGGTACAGCGTGGACAGGGAGGCGTCCTCGCCCGGCTTCACCACGCAGGCGTTGCCCATGGCGAGTGCGGCACCGACACTGCGGCCGATGATCTGCAGCGGGTAGTTCCACGGGATGATGTGGGCGGTGACGCCGTGCGGCTCGCGCAGCGTCATCACCGTGTAGCCGTTCAGGTACGGGATGGTGTCGCCGTGCACCTTGTCGGCCGCGCCGCCGTAGAACTCGAAATAGCGGGCGCAGGCGGTGACGTCGGCCTTGGCCTGGGCCAGCGGCTTGCCCACGTCGCGGCTCTCCAGCACCGCCAGTTCGTCGGCGTTCCGCAGGATGAGCGCGGAGAGCTTCAGCATCAGCCGCCCGCGCTCGGCCGCCGTCAGCAGGCCCCAGTCGCCGTCCAGCGCGGCGCGCGCGGCCTCCACGGCGCGGTCGACGTCGGCCGCCGCGCCGCGCGGGATGGCGGCGAAGGTCTCGCCGGTCGACGGGTCGACGCAGGGGATCGTGTCGCCGCCGACCGCCTCGACGAACCGGCCGCCGATCAGGAGCTTGGTTTCCATCATCTCTCAATTCCTCAATAGACGAGGCTGCGGAAGAACAGCGGCACCTCGGGCACGTAGGTGATGACCATCAGGCAGGCGAGGATCACCAGAACGAACGGCACCAGCCGGCCGATGATCTGCTCCAGGCTCAGGCCCGCCACCTGGCAGGCGGCGAACAGGTTCACGCCGAACGGTGGCGTGACCATGCCCAGCGCCAGGTTGACGATCATGATGATGCCGAAGTGCACGGGGTCGATGCCGAAGTGCACGGCCACCGGCGCCAGGATCGGCGCCAGCACGATGATCGAGGCGGAGGTCTCGATGAACATCCCCACCACGAACAGGAACAGGTTGATCGCCAGCAGGAACAGCCACGGGCTTTCGATGGCGCCGGAGATCCAGGCGCCGATGGCCGCCGGCACGCCGGCCCGCGTGATCAGGAAGCTGAACAGCCCGGCGGCGGCGATGATGAACATGATGACCGCCGACGACAGCACCGACTTGCGCAGGATCGGCCCGACATCCCGCCAGCCGATGGCGCGGTAGACGAACATGCCGATGATGAAGGCGTAGAACACCGCCACCACCGACGCCTCCGTCGGCGTGAAGACGCCGCGGTAGATGCCGCCGATGATGATGACCGGCATGATCAGCGCCAGCGCCGCGCGCTCGGTCGCCTTCAGGAAGCCGAGGTTGCCTTCCCGGTCGTCCTTGCCCCACCCGTTGATCTTGCAGGTGACGTAGGTGAACAGCGTCAGCGCCCCGCCGATCAGCAGGCCCGGCCCGATGCCGGCGATGAACATCTCGCCGATGGACACCTCGGCCGACACGCCGTAGAGGATCATCGGGATCGACGGCGGGATGACGACGCCGAGTTCCGCCGAGGTGGCCTGGAGAGCGGCGGCGAAGTCCTTCGGGTAGTTGTGCTGGATCATCGCCGGGATGATGATGGCGCCGATGGCGAAGGTGGTCGCCACGCTGGAGCCCGACACGGACGCGAAGATCATGCAGGTCAGCACGCACGAGCAGGCCAGCCCGCCCTGCACGTTGCCGACGATCGACTTGGCGAAGTCCACCAGCCGGCGGGAGATGCCGCCCGCCTCCATCAGGTTGCCGGCCAGGATGAAGAAGGGCACGGCCATCAGCGGGAAGCTGTCGATCGACGTCATCAGCTTCTGCGCCACGACGATCAGCGGCATGCTGGTGAAGAAGGCGATGCCGCCGATGGAAGCGGCGGCCACCGCCACGGCGATGGGCACCGACAGCGCGAAGAGCGCCACCATGACGATGAGCATGAAGCTGGTCATGCGGGCGTCTCCTCGGACTTCGTCGATTTCTCAGACTTCATAGATTTCTTGGGGGGCGGGGTCCGCCGCGCCGGTGCGGCGGACCTCCCGGATCTCCTCCGCCGCGCGGGCGACGACGCCGACCATGGACAGCACCGCCCCCACCGGAATGGCGGCGTAGACCATGGCGATGGAGATGCCCTCGCCGGTGAACGGGTTCTCGACGCCGGCCAGCATCTGGAACCTCGCCCGCCCGGCCATTTCCCAGCCGGCCCAGGCGATCACCGCCAGCACGCCCAGCGACAGCCCGGAGATGGCGGCCACCAGCAGGATGCGGGCGGCGCCGTGCAGGCGCTGGTGCACGAACTCCACCGCCATCAACGCACCCTGGCGGAAGGCGACGGCCACGCCCAGGTAGACCATCCAGATGTCCAGCGAGCGCGCCGTCACCTCCGACCATGTCGAGGGTTCGGAGAAGACGAAGCGCGTCACCACCTGCCACAGCGACACGCAGGCGGCCAGCACCAGCAGAGTCATGGCCAGCCGCATGGTCCAGCGCATCAGGAACCGTTCGATCGCCGACAGGGCGGTGAGCATGAGGCACCTTTCTCCCTCACCCCACGGGGGAGAGGGCATTCGCGTCAGTACTTGTAGTTCTTGATCTCGTCGATCTTGTCCTGGCCGAACTTCTTGGCGTATTCGGCGTAGGCGGGCTTCAGCGCCTCCTGGAAGGCCTTCTGGTCGACGTCGGTCACCACCTGCATGCCCTGCTTCCTCAGCTCCTCGACACCGTTGGCGGCGTCGTCCTCGGCCTTCT
>DASPIO010000099.1:0-5115 GCA_035629155.1 Azospirillum sp.
CGACGGCCACCTGGTGGCCCGCCTTGACCTCCTGCTCGACCTTGCGCGCCACGTTCTTGATCCGGTCGATATCGCCGACCGACGTGCCGCCGAATTTCAGGACGATCCGCGCCATACCCCTCACACCACTTTCCGCCGGCAAGGGCGCCGGCCTGGCAAGTCTCCGCTCCGCCCACCAGCCGCCGGAGTTGCCGGCGCGGGGCGGCGTATCCATACTCTGTCCAGCCGGCGCGAGGCAAGAACGCCCGGCAATTTGTCTCATCCTTTTAGTCTACGGGATCCGCCTGATGAACGCGACCGCCGGCACCGTCGATTCCGACGAAATCGCCCGCTTTTCCGCCATGGCCGCGGAGTGGTGGGACCCGACCGGCAAGTTCCGGCCGCTGCACAAGTTCAACCCCATCCGCCTCGCCTACATCCGCGACGCGGTGTGCGCCCGATTCGGCCGCGACCCGCGCGCCTCCCGCGCGCTGGAGGGGCTGAGCGTCGTCGATATCGGCTGCGGCGGCGGGCTGCTGGCCGAGCCGGTGGCGCGCATGGGAGCCGAGGTGCTGGGCATCGACGCGGCGGAACGCAACATCAAGACCGCCCGCGTGCATGCGGACGAGACCGGCACTCCCGTCACCTACCGCGTCACCACCGCCGAGACGCTGGCCGCCGAGAGCCAGCGCTTCGACGTGGTGCTGGCCATGGAGGTGATCGAGCACGTGGCCGACGTGGACCTGTTCCTGAAATCCTGCACCGAACTGGTGAAACCGGACGGCATGCTGTTCCTGGCGACGCTGAACCGCACGGCGAAGTCCTTCGCCCTGGCGATCGTCGGCGCGGAATACGTGCTGCGCTGGCTGCCCAGGGGCACGCATGACTGGCGCAAGTTCATCCGCCCGTCCGAACTGGCCGGGGCGCTGCGCACGCACGGCATGGAGTTCGGCAATCTGGCGGGCATCACCTACAACCCGCTGACCGACGAGTTCCGCCTGAACCCGAAGGATCTGGATGTGAACTACATGGGCTGGGCGGTGAAGGGATGAGCGGAGATTGACGTTGGGCTGCGCCTGCGGCTTAGCCCAACCTACGGGTGAGCGCGCGGTGCCGTAGGTTGGCGCCAAGCGTAGCGCGGCCCAACAGCGGGGCGTTCAGGCATACACGTCGTCCAGCGCCAGCGTCGCACCCACCGTTTCCAGCGTCACCTCCCCTTCGGTGACGACTTCGTGCAGCCAAACGCCGTCCCGGCGGCGGTAGACCTCGACCCGGCGCTCGTCCTGGGCGACGAGGACGTACTCGCGAAGGCTGGGGATCGTCTGGCAGTTGGCGCGCTTTTCCGTACGGTCGATGCGCTCGGTCGAGTCGGACAGGACCTCCACGACCAGCGACGGCGCGTGGACGACGTAGCGGTCGTTGGCCGGTGGGTCGCAGGTCACCACCACGTCGGGGTAGTAGTAGGCGTTCGCCTTCTCGACGCGAACCTTCGCGTCACTCATGTACGTGCGGCAGCCGCGCTCGCGCGCGGCGGGGCGGAGCGCGGCGAAGATGTTGCCGGCGATCTCGTTGTGGCGCAGGGAGCCGCCGACCATGGCGTACACCTCGCCGTCCACGTACTCGTGGCGGACGTCGGACGTACGCTCGTACGTCAGGTACTCCTCGGGCGGCATCCAGGGCTGGCGCACGGCGCTCGACATGCGGTTAGGGTACCGCACAACACGTCGTGCCGCCATCGCGTGTTTGAAAGGGGAAAATGCGCGAGGAGGGGCATGCCTCCTCGTCGCGATCCGCCGTCAGGCGGCGTGGCTGGCTTCCTGTTGGGTCAGGAGCGCGTAGATGGCGTCGGCGCTGTCGGAGCCGCGCAGCTTTTCGCACATGGACTGGTCGCGCAGAAGGCGCGACACGCGGGCCAGCGCCTTCAAATGGTCGGCGCCGGCCTGTTCCGGCGCGAGCAGCAGGAAGATCAGGTCGACCGGCTGCTCGTCGATGGCGTCGTAGTCGATCGGCCGTTCGAGACGGGCGAAGACGCCCCAGACGCGCTCCAGGCTGGGCAGCTTGCCGTGCGGGATGGCGATGCCATGCCCGACGCCGGTGGTGCCCAGCCGTTCGCGCTCCAGGAGCACGTCGAAGATCGCCCGCTCGTGCTGACCGGTCAGTTCCGCCGCCCTGCGCGCCATGTCCTGCAAGGCCTGCTTTTTGCTGCCGGCCTTCAGGTTCGGAAGGATCGCCTGCGGCGTGATGAGATCGATCATGACGGCTTGGCCCTGGGAGAGTCGGTACCGGTGCCGGGGGTCAGGCGCCGGCCTTCTCCACGCCCGGATCGACCCAGCCGACGTTGCCGTCGGCGCGGCGGTAGACCATGTTCAGGCCGCCGTGGGCGCCGTTGCGGAACATCAGCGCCGGCAGTTCGCCCAGTTCCATCCGCATCACGGCTTCGCTCACCGTCAGGGTGTCGATGTGCGTCTGCATCTCGGCGATGACCATCGGCGCGGCCTTCTCGGCCGCCTCGTCGTGATGCTCGTCCTTCTCCGCTTCCAGGATCTGGTAGCGGGCCGGCATCAGCTCGACGTTCGTGGCCTCGCCGTTGGCGTGGTGGCCGCGCAGGCGGCTCTTGTACCGGCGCAGGCGCTTGTCCAGCTTGTCGCACGCGGTGTCGAAGGCGGGGTACGGCTCCGTCGCCTGGGACGCGCACTGCAGCACGATGCCGCGGCCGACACGGACCTGGATATCGGCCGTGTACAGGTGCGCCTCGCGCGAGAGGACGACGTTGGCTTCCATCGGCTTCGCGAAGTACTTGCCGACGACGGTGTTCAGGCTGTCGGCGACGTGCGTGCGCAGGGCATCGCCAACGTCAAGCTGCTTGCCTTTGACGGTCAGTTGCATCTTGGGAGGTTTCCGATTTTGGTCCGCATTGGACAGAGAAAAGTGACGCGACGCCACGTGCGGACGGGGACCATAGTCGTGGTCGTCCGGGCTGTCAACGAAACCCGGAGTGCCTGATCCGGGCTACATGCGTGACATCTTGGCACGGCGACGCTGCACGGATGATGGAATTTTCAACGCCTCACGATACTTCGCCACCGTCCGGCGCGCAATGTCGATCCCCTCCTTCTGCAGGATCTCGACGATCTTGTCGTCGGACAGCACGTCGGTAGGGGGTTCGGCGTCGATCATCTGCTTGATGCGGTGGCGCACCGCCTCGGCCGAGTGGGCGGCCTGCCCGTCGGAGCCCTGGATGGCCGAGGTGAAGAAGTACTTCAGCTCGAACACGCCGCGCGGTGTCGCCATGAACTTGTTGGTGGTGACGCGGCTGACCGTGCTTTCGTGCATGCCGATCGCCTCGGCGATGTCGCGCAGGATCAGCGGCTTCAGATGCGACACGCCGTGGATGAAGAAGGCGTCCTGCTGGCGGATGATCTCGCTGGCGACCTTGAGGATGGTGGTGGCGCGCTGGTGCAGCGACTTGACCAGCCAGTTGGCCGAGTGGAATCGCTCCGACAAATATTCCTTTTCGGCCTTCTTCTTCACCTCGCCCTGGATGCGGGCGAAATAACGCTGGTTGACCAGCACGCGTGGCAGCGTGTCGGGGTTGAGGTCGATCAGCCAGCCGCCGCCGGGGCTGGCGCGCATCAGGATGTCGGGCGTGACCAGTTGGGCCGGCGTGTGGTCGAAGGACAGCGCCGGCTTGGGGTTCAGCTTGCGGATCTCCGACACCATGTCGGCGACGTCCTCGGCATCGACGCCGCACACCTTCATGATGGCCGCGAGGTTGCGTGCCGCCAGCAGGTCGAGGTTGTCGAGCAACGCCTGCATCGCCGGGTCGAGGCGATTCTTCTCGCGCAACTGGATCGCCAGGCATTCCTTGAGCGAGCGGGCGAAGATGCCGGGCGGGTCGAAGCGCTGCACGCAGGCGAGCACGCGCTCCACATGCTCCAGCGTGGTGCCGAGCTGGTCCGCCAGCGCCTGAAGGTCGACGTGCAGGTAGCCGGCCTCGTCCACCATGTCGATCAGCGCCAGACCGATCAGCCGGTCGGCCGGGGCGGGATGGTCGATGTTGAGCTGCTCGATCAGGTGCTCGCGCAGGCTCTTCTCGCCGGTCAGGGTCGCTTCGAAATTCGCGTCCTCGCCGTCGAAACCGCCACCGCCGCGCTCCTGCCAGGAACCGTAGACATCGGAGGAGCCGTCGGTGCCATCGGAAAAGCGGTCGTCGGCGTAGTCGTTCTCGTAATCGGTGTCGAGCGGCGAGTCCGTTGACGACCCCATCGTCTCGGAACTGGTCAGTTCCACCGTGTCGCGGGTGCGGCCGTCGGCGGCGGGAGGGGGGGCGGCGTCCTCCGCCCCGTCGGGGCCGGCGCCGTCGAACCGCGCCTCGCCGGTCGCGGGGCGGTCGTCGCCATCGCGCTCGCCGTCGTCACGCTCCAGGAGCGGATTCTGCTCGATCTCACGGTCGATGAAATCCGACAGCTCGACGTTGGACAGCTGCAGCAGCTTGATCGCCTGCTGCAGCTGCGGCGTCATCACGAGGGTCTGGGACTGGCGGAGGTCGAGACGTTGCGTGAGCGCCATGGGAGGATGGAGAGACCCGTCTAGAGGCTGAACCGATCGCCGAGGTAGACCCGGCGCACATCCTCGTGCGCCACGATCTCCGACGGCTCGCCCTCCATCAATACCATACCATCGTGCAAAATGTATGCCCGATCGACGAGATCGAGCGTTTCCCGCACATTGTGATCCGTGATCAACACCCCGATGCCGCGGTCGCGCAGGTGACTGACCAGTTCGCGGATGTCGTTGACGGCGATCGGGTCGATGCCGGCCAGCGGTTCGTCCAGGAGGATGAAGTGCGGCTGCGAGGCCAGCGCCCGGGCGATCTCCACGCGACGCCGCTCGCCGCCCGACAGCGCCAGCGCCGGGGCGCGGCGCAGGTGGGTGATCGAGAACTCCGCCAGCAGCTCGTCCAGCATGGTCTCGCGCACGTCGCGGTCGCTCTCCACCACCTCCAGCACGGCGCGGATGTTGTTCTCCACCGACATGCCGCGGAAGATCGACGCCTCCTGCGGCAGGTAGCCGATGCCCAGGCGCGCGCGCCGGTACATGGGCAGGCCGGTGATGTCCTGGCCGTCCAGCAGGATG
>DASPIO010000100.1:0-61533 GCA_035629155.1 Azospirillum sp.
CTAAACCAGGACTCCCCGAGAGCCGTGGTAGACCACCACGTCGATAGGCCGGGTGTGGACGGGCGGCAACGCCTGAAGCTGACCGGTACTAATCCCTCGATCGGCTTGATCCTCTTCGAACGTCATGCGCAGCGGCAAGCCGCCCGCGCGAGGCGACGCGCACCGTCCAACGTCACTACGCGATCTCTGTGCATCTGGATGACCTGGTGGTTATGGCGAAGGCCCCAACACCCGATCCCATCCCGAACTCGGCCGTGAAAACCTTCAGCGCCCATGGTACTGCGTCTTAAGGCGTGGGAGAGTAGGTCGCCGCCAGGTCTTCCAGGCGCACAGACAACGCGAATCACAAACCTTCATTCTTCGAAAACCCCGCCGTCCTGCTGGACGGCGGGGTTTTCGATTCCGGTTGGTGTCGGTTGTGCTAGGGTCTGCGGCGGTCCTGTGGCAGACGACGAGGCGTGGGTGGCGGTCGAATCCGTGGCGTTCGAGCTTCTGATGGCCGCGCTGCGGCACCATCAAGCCGGTGACTTGGCCGAGGCGCGGCGCGGCTACGAGCAGGTGCTGGGCGCCGAACCACGCAACGCCGACGCACTCCACTTGCTGGGCGTGATCGAGCTGCAGTCCGGACGCCCGGATATCGGCCTGGAGCGGGTCCGTGCTGCGCTGTCGATCAGCGCCGGGGCCGCCGCTTACCACGACAGCCACGGCTCGGCGCTGCGGGCGCTCGGACGTCTGGAAGAGGCCGTCGCCGCGTACCGTCGGGCACTCGACCGCGACGGCGGTCTGGCACCGGCGCGCTTCAATCTTGCCGGTACGCTGATGCAACTCGGCCGGCTCGACGCGGCCGCCGTCGAATACCGGCACTTCCTGCGCCTGATTCCGGAGCACGCGGGGGCCGCCGGCGCGCTCGCCGGCACGCTGGCGTCGCTTGGCCGAACCAGGGAGGCGGAGGCGGCTTACCGGCACGTGTTGGTCCTGACGCCGGACGCGGCCGATGCGCTCGGCAATCTCGGGGCTTTGTCTGTGCGGGCGGGGCGGCCGGCGTTCGCCACCGCGCCGTTGCGCCGGGCGATTCGCCTCGCTCCCGACCGGGCCGACGCGCACAACGCGCTCGGCCACGCCCTGCACAGCCTGGGAGCGGCGGGCGCCGCCGCGCTGGCCTATCGCCGGGCGCTGGCGCTGACGCCGGCCCTCACCGGCGCACTCAACAACCTTGGTACGCTCGAGAAGGAGCGCGGAGAGTCTGGCCAGGCGTACACGCTGTTCGGCCGTGCCGTGGTCGCCGATCCCGACCATGCGGAGGCCGCCGGCAACGCCGCCAATGTACTTCTGACAGGCGGCCGCACGGAAGACGCGCGCCGGCTGCTGGAACGCGCGCTGGCGCTCGACCCGACCGGCAGCGCCTTCCTGGCCGAGCTGTCCCGCACGGACATGGCTCTGGGGCGGCCGGACCGGGCGGCGGCGGCGTGCCGGCGGCTCAAGGCGGCGGCGCCAGCCGATCTGAACCTGCTCGATCCGCCGATGGCGGCGCTGGCCGAGATCGCGCATGACCAGACGGGCGGCCTGACGCCGGACAGCCTCGTCCGGGTCCTGCTCGACACCGGGCTGGCGGCGGGCGCGCGCGATCCCTATGCCCAGCGCGCGCTGGTGCTGGGGACCTGGTTCGCCGCCCACTACGGCTGCGCGCTCCCGGAGGGCATGGCGGCCGACGGAGCGGCCGTGTTCGCCCGCGCGCGGGCCGGTTACGCCCTCGCCTCCGCGAATCCGGGGCCGCGAAGGCGGCGAGAGGTGCGGCGGGTCGCGTTCGTAACCAACCAGTTGCTGGCCCTGCTGCATTCGCCGACGCGCCTGCTGCTGCGCTGGGCGCGGCTGGCCGCACAGCATGCCGGGACGGACGTGATGGTCGTGGCGCTGGGCGATCCTCGTTCCGCCGGATACGCGGCGGAGCACCGGCAGGCCATGGGGGGCGCCCCGGCGCGCTTCGTCTACGCCGACACTGCCCTGCCGGAGGTGATGCGTGACCGGGCGCTGCTGGATGCGCTGCAAGGCTATGACCCGGACCTTGTGGCGGTGCTGTCCGACGACACGCTGGTGGAGGACCATCTGTACGACCGCTGGCCGGTGCTGCGCCTGTCGGTGGCGATGTCCTTTCCCTACAGCCGGTTCGACACCATCACGTCGATCTTCGATGACGACAAGATCCGGGCATGCTGGCGGGCGCAGGGCTGGCCGGAGGAGCGCGTGGCGCGGCACGAGCGCATGGCCTGCACACCGATCGACCTGCCGGCTCCCACCGCGCCGCGCGCCCGTGCCACCCTCGGCCTGGAGGAGGATGCCGTGGTCATCGTGACGGTCGGCAACCGGCTGCACACGGAGATCGACGCCGGCTTCGCCCGGATGATGTTCGCGCACCTGGAGGCGCACCCGAACAGCCGCTGGCTTCTCGTTGGCACCGAGCGCTTTCCGCTGCCGGAGTTCGCCGGCCACCCTCTGGCGGGGCGTTGCCGGTATCTGGCGTACGAGCGTGACCTCAACGCGCTTTACGGCGTCTGCGACGTCTACGCCAATCCCGATCGGGCGGGCGGCGGGCTGAGCGCCTTCTGGGCGATGGCGCAGGGCGTGCCGGTGCTGACGCTGGACACGCTGTCCGACACCGCCATGTGCGTGCCGCGTCCCTGGCGTATGCGCGACGCCGGGCACTACGCGGCGGCGCTGGCCGACCTGGCGGGTGACGCGCTGTACCGCCGGGCGCTCGGCGCCGGCATGGCCGAGGCGGCGCGGGTCTTCGCGGCGCCCGAAACCTTTGCGAGCGAGTTCCGGCGGCTGGCCGAGCTGACGGTCGTGCGGTTCAACCGGCGTGTGGAGGGAACGTGAGCGCCGCTTCGGACTGGCTTCCCGTGGGCCGGCCGCTGCTGCCGCCGGCTGCGGCCGTGCGGCCCTACCTGGAGGAAGTCGAGCGCAACCGGTGGTACGCGAACCACGGGCCGCTGGTGCGCCGGCTGGAGGAGCGGCTGGCGGCGCACTACGGGATGCCGGCCGGCAGCGTCGCGACGCTGTCCAGCGGCACGGCGGGGCTGACGGCGGGGCTTCTGGCGCAGGGGGCTAGGGCCGGCGGGCTGTGCGTGATGCCGTCCTGGTCCTTCGTCGCGTCGGCCCACGCGGCGGCGGGGGCCGGGCTGGTACCGTACTTCGCCGACGTCGACGCGCGGAGCTGGGCACTGACCCCGGAGGCGGTGCAGCGGGCGATCGAGGCCGCGCCGGCGGCGGTGGCGGCGGTGATGCCGGTGATGCCGTTCGGGGCGCCGCTGGACATGGCTGCGTGGGACGGCTTCGCCGAGCGGTCGGGGCTTGCCGTCGTGGTGGACGGGGCGGCGGGGTTCGATGGGCTGCGGCCCGGCCGGGTGCCGGCGGTCGTCAGCCTGCACGCCACCAAGGTGCTGGGCGTGGGGGAGGGGGGCTTCCTGGTGTCGCGTGACACGGCCCTCGTCCGCGCCGTCGAGGACGTGGCGAACTTTGGCTTCGTGCAGCGGCGGGAGGCCGAGCGTGCCGGGCTGAACGCCAAGATGAGCGAGCTGCACGCCGCCGTCGGCCTTGCCGCGCTCGACCTGTGGCCGCGGACGCGTGCGGCCGTCCGGGCGGTGGCCGGCGCCTACGCGCGGGCCCTGGACGGAATCTCCGGCGTGATGGGCGCGGGTGACGATTGGGTGTCCTCCACCGTGATCGCCGCGTTCGACGCGCCGGTGGCCGACGTCGTGGCCGGGCGGCTGCGGCAGCGGGGCATCGATTCGCGGGCATGGTGGTCGAAGGGCATCCACCGGCAGGCGGCGTTCCGGGGCCATCTGCGCGGTCCGCTGCCCGTCACCGAACGGCTGGCCGAAAGCACGCTGGGCCTGCCCTTCCACACCGATCTGCCGGCCGGGGCGGTGGCGCGCGTCGCCGCGGCCCTGGCCGACGTGTTGCGGGAGCTGCGGCCATGAACGAGGAGCGGTACCGGCGGCTGATCGGCCCCATCGAGGCGGCGCTGCGCGAGAATGGCGGCACGCCGCGCGGTGTTCTGTGGCCCAACGAGGTGGACCTCGTCACGCGCTACGACGTGGTCTTCGATATGGTGCGCGGGCGTGGGGATTTCTCGCTGCTCGACGTCGGCTGCGGGCCGGGGCTGGTGCTGGACTACCTGGAGGCGCGCGGCTGGCTGGGCCGCGTCGATTACCACGGCGTCGACGTCAGCGCGCCGATGATCGAGCGTGCGCGGGCGGACTGGCCCGACCGGCTTTTCGAACGGCGCGACCTGCTGACGGAGCCATTGCCCGAGCGTTCCGTTGATTACGCCATGGTGGCCGGGGTGTTCACCGCGCGCTTCGGCCTGTCGCACCAGGAGATGGAGCATTTTGCCACGGCGCTGCTGCGCGCCGCGTGGCCGTCGGTGCGCACGGCGCTGTCGTTCAATGTGATGAGCACCCACGTGGACTGGCAGCGCGACGACCTGTTCCACTGGCCGATGGATGCGGCGGTCGCCTTCTGCAAGGCGTTCCTCAGCCGGCATGTGGTGGTGCGGGCGGACTACGGACTGTACGAATACACGGTGCAGGTCTACCGCGAGCCGGTTGCCGGATCGCTCCCCGTACCATCGCGCTGGCTGGGCGGCGCGCGGTAGGCGGGGAAATAGGCGGTGTCCGGCGCCGCTGCGGAGAGCGCGGCGTACGCGCGGCGGTCGAGGATGGCGCCGAACAGGTAAACGGTGACGGCGGCGTTGGCGAAGCCGCGCTTGAATCGGCTCAGCCCGTCGTCGGCGTCGCCAGGGCCAGCGTTGCCGCCCAGTTTGAGGATGCGGCAGTCTTCGAATTTGTGGATCGCCGCATCGTACAGCGCGTAGCCGGCGGAGCGGCGGTACCCCTCGGCGTCGGCGGCGCCCAGGTGGTTGCAAGCGATGTCGCCGGCGCGCAGCCACAGCGCCATGCCGACGATGGTCCCATTGGCGACGGTGGCGAAGGTGGTGAGCCCGTCGAGCGCAGCGAGGCGAGCGAAATGCTCCGGCGAGAAGCGGGCGGTTCCGGTGATGCGGTGCCGTTCGATCAGGCCGCCGTACAGGCGCCGCCAGTCATCGAGGTGGTCGGCGAGCCGCACGGTCGCAACCGTGCAGCGCCGGTGCGCGCGCCGTACCTCGGCGGTGTGGTGGTCGGAGAAACGGGGTGGGCCCAGCGCGCGGTCGATGACGAAGTGCGTCTTGAAGGGACGGCAGATGTCGAAGGCGGCGGCGAAGCGGTCGAGGGCGGGGGCGTCGTAGGGATCGCGCACGCCGACGACGGAGACGAGCCCATGGGCGCGCAGCGCCTCAAGACCGGCGGTCAGGTCGGCATCAGGGGCGACCGACGCCAGCGGATAGAAGCCGGCGGCGTCGTGCCGGTCGCTGCCGGGAATGGGGTGGCGCAGCACGCCGGTTCCCCACGGCGCGACGGGAAGGACCGGGGCCAGGGTTGAGAGTGCGTGCGCGTAGGCCGGGCTGCGGTAAGGGGACGGCGGACGGTCGGGCATGACGCCCATGGTAGCGCCTTTCGGCGGGCCGCGCTGCGCTTGGCGCAACGCTCCTCAGGCCGCCTCGCTGCTCAGCGGCGGGGCGAAGAGCTGGTCGCCCTGGGTCAGGCGGTCGGCGGCGGGGATGCGGCGGTCGTCGATCAGGAGTTCGGTGACCAGGATCTCCTCGTCGGCGCAGGCGACGCGGGCACCATGGCTTTCCACGGCGGTGACGGTGCCGGCGGTGGAGGCGGCACGGCGGCCGGTGCGCTTCGCCTTGGCGAGCGCCACGAGTTGGCTGCGGTGCAGCGTGCGCGGCCGTCCCCAGGGCGAGGGCAAGGGGCCGAAGTCGCAGGCGCGGATGAAGCCCTCCACCGTCGCCGCCGGCCAGTCCCAGGCGATCCAGCCGCCGTTGGGCGGTTCGAAGCCGCAGGGAACACGGCTGCCCTCGGGCACCGGATCGCAGGGCACGGCGTGGGGGTCGCGGGCCAGCGCTTCGACGACGTCCAGCACCAGCGGCACGCCGTGGCGCACGCAGGCCATGGTGAGGGTCAGCGCGGTGTCGTCCGCCTCGATGGCGAAGTCGGTGCGTGCCGCGATCGGGCCGCGGCCGACCTGCGGCTTCATGGCGTGCACGGTGACCGCGTGCCGTCGCGCGCCGTGGAACAGCGCCCACTGCGGCGCGTGGCGGCCGGGAAACTGCGGCAGCGGGCCGGGATGCAGGGCGTAGGCGCCGAGCAGCGGGGCGTCCAGCACGTCCGGGCAGACGACGTGCGGCGACTGCGCGTTCAGCAGCACATCCACGCGCGCCGCCCGCACGGCTTCGGCGAAGTCGCCGGTGCACACGCGCTCCGCCGGCCAGGTGGCGAGGCCGACGCGCCGCGCCGCCTGCCAGACGCCGTTGCCGCTGACGGCGGGGCCGTCCGCCGCCACATCGTCCGGCGTCGCCAGCACGCCGGCTACGCGGTGGCGGGTGCGCAGCAGCGCCTCCAGCAGGCGCAGGCCGATGGCTCCCTCGGCGGCGAGGAGGAGGGTGAGAGGACGCGCCAAAGCACTCATTCCGTCGTCCCCGTCTTTTCCAGTGGTTCGAAGCCCAAATCGCTGTCGGCGGCGGTGACGTACCAGTTGGCCCGGTCGGACAGCAGCGCGGCGCAGCCTTCGGCACCCAGGCCTACGCGGGCCATGAGGCGCGTCGGCGTGCTGAAGCCGTTCCTGAAGCAGATGAAGCCCATGGCGGCCAACGGCCGGCCGGCATCCGGGTTGAGCGTCCGGCACAACAGCGCCGCCGTCCGTTCCCGCCGCGCGAATTCCACGGCCATGGCGAAGGTCGCCGCCGTCCAGCCCGGCCGCACGAGGTAGTCCAGCACCAGCATCACCGGCACGCCGCGCCAGCGGTCGGCGCGCAGCACGACGTAGCCCATCAGGGCGCCACGGCGAAGGATGTACATGCGCCTGGCCTGCGGCATCTCCGGTCCGCGGTCGAAACGCCAGCGCAGGAAGTCCAGCGTGCGCTCGGCGATGACGGGATGGCGCGGTGCCGTGTCCCGCCACAGCGCGTCCACCCGGTCGTCGAAGCGCTCCAGCACCTCCACCCGCGCTCCGGCGGCCAGTGCCGCGGCGGCGCAGGCGAACGAGGCGGAGGCGAGCACCGGCCGGGCCGCCGCCGCCGCCGTGCGCCCGGCCCGGCCGAGCCGGGCGGTGAACGGCGTTACGGCCACGCAGGGAGCCGGGTCGATGACCCGCACGTAGGTGGGCACGCCGCCAAGGTCGAGCCAGTCCGCACGTTTGTACGCCTTGTACGCCGCCTCGGACGGAGCGAGCGAAACGGTCACCTCGTTGCACATGGCGTGCGCGTCGCTCAGAGCCGGGCCGACGCCGCGCAGGCGCCATTCCGGGGCCACCATCAGGTCGATGGACCAGGAGGCGCGCAGCGACCGCTCCCCCACCTTCAGGCGGAAGGGGATGCCGCCCTGCTGGCCGACGACGGCGTCCTTGCGTTTGCACAGCCAGAGCTGCACCCCCTCCGGGTCGGGGCGGGGAACGTCCTCGAAGACCCAGCGGTGGTGCTCCGGGCGGTGCTGCACGGCGCGTTCACCGAAGTGTTCGCGCTGGAACGCCGCCAGGGCGGGGCGGTCGCCCGGGTCCAGCCGGGCGATGCCACGCTGGGCCCAGGCGACGACGCTCACGCGTCGCTCCCGTCGACGTCGACGGGCTGCACCAGGGAGGCGTCGCGCAGGATGCGGGCCGACGTCCGCCGCTTCGACGCGATGTCCTTGTAGACGCGGCGCACCTGCTCGGCCGTGATGCCCAGGCCGGCCGCCGCGTCCTCCGCCGGCACGCCGTTGCCGAAGGCGAACAGCGCCAGGTCCAGCTTGTCGTAGGGCAGGGCGTAGTAGAACTCCTCCTGCGTCTGCTCCAGCGTGTAGGTGTCGGTGCTGGGCGCCTGGTTCTGGATATCCTCCGGCACGCCCAGGTAGGCGGCCATCTGGTAGACCTGGCTCTTGTACAGGTGCGCGATCGGCTTGAGGTCGGCCAGCCCATCGCCGCCGCGCACGAAGAAGCCCAGCTCGTACTCCAGGCGGTTCGGCGTGCCCAGCACGGCGTAGTTCAGCGCGTCGGCGTGCGTGTACTCGGTGGTCTTGCGCAGGCGCTGCTTCAGGTTGGTGGCGGCGACCACGTCCAGGTAGACGTCGACCGGCATGCGGCTGGTCTGGCGCTCGCCATCCGGCGATTCCACGGTGATGGTGAAGTAGTTGACGCGGTCGTGGTCCAGCAGGCCGCCGGCCAGCCCGATCTTCTGCTTCCAGCCCGCCCCGTATTCCGGGAACAGGCGGCGGATGGCGCTGTCGCGCCGCTCGTAGCAGCCCATGGCGGTCAGCGAGGCGGTGAGGTTCTCCATCACCGGCTCCACACCCAGGCCGGCGCACAGGAGGCGGCCGCGCCGGGTGCTGTCGGGCGAGGACTCCTTCTCGGGCATCAGCAGCAGGCGGCAGCGGTCCGGCCCCAGGGCCCGTACCGCCAGCGTCGCGCAGACCGCGGAGTCGATGCCGCCCGACACGCCGAGCACGATGCCCTGGCGGCGCAGGTCGACGGCAACGATGCGGCGGATGGCCTCCTCGATCTCCCGTGCCGCGGCGGCGCAGTCCAACGAGAGCATGCGGTGGTCGAACGGGTGCAGGTCGTTGAGCATGTGGTGTGGTTCCCCGGTTCGCGAGTGTGTCGGATTGGGTCGGTCAGGCGGCGCTCGCCGCCGGGTTCCGGTCGTCGGTGGTTTCTTCAAGGACATGCGTGGGCACGGCGTCGAGGCGGCGGCGCGCCTCGGCCGCCTTGCCGGCGAAGGCGTCGAGAGTGTCGTGGGCGAGCATCTGCAGGGTCAGCGTGCCGACCAGCGCCATCTCCTCCCGCTCGCCGGCCATGCGGCCTTCCTGCCGGTGCGCGCGGGTGGCCAACTGCGCCACGCCCGCCGCCTCGACGAGGCCGTAGCGCCCGAGCATGGATTCCGACAGCAGCTCGCGCACGTAGTCCGGCGCCCGCGGGCCGAACAGCGCGGTGGTCATCGGCGCGCGGTAGGGGCGCTTGGGCCGGTTGCCGATCTCCGCCGGCAGCAGGTCGGCGGCCAGCCGGCGCAGGGCCAGCTTGTCGCGCAGCGCCAGCATCTTCACACGCGGCGGCAGCGCGTTGCACAGGTCCACCACATCGGGATCGAGGAACGGGTAGCGCACCTCGATCGAGTGCGCCATTGCCACCCGGTCGCCTTGGCCGGCCAGCAGGTAGGGGGTGAGGAAGGTTTCCATCTCGACCTGCTGGGCCTGGGACAGCGCGTTCCAGTTCCGCCAGCCCTCGGGCATGCGGGCGAGCACCTCGGCTTCCATGCGGGTGGGGTCGGCCGCCGCACGCACGTCGGGGGAGAGCAGGCGCCATGTCCACGCCGTGTTCTGCCAGCGGATGCGATGTGCGTAGAACGGATCGTCGGTGTCCGTCAGCCCGCGGCGGAAGAAGGCCTGCCACAGCGGGCTGTCCTTGGCGCCGGTGGCGGCGGCGAAGGGATGGATGCGGCCCAGGAGCTTCGGGCGCAGGCGCGAGTCCGGCCGGCGTGCCCAGAAACGGCGGACGCGGTCCTCCTTGAAGATGTCGTAGCCGCCCAGCAGCTCGTCCGCGCCCTCGCCCGACAGCACCACGCGGATGCCGTTGTCCTGGACGAGGCCGGAGAGCAGGTAGAGCGGGGCGGGCGCGGTGCGCAGCAGCGGCGCCTCGCCGTGCCAGACGACGTTGGGCAGGGCCGCCTGGATTTCGGCCGGGCCGCAGACGATGTCGTGGTGGTCGGTGCCGACGAAGCCGGCGACGATGCGCTGCTGCGGCGTCTCGTCGAAGGCCGCGTCGGCGAAGCGCACGCCGAAGGAATGCACCTGTCCGGCCTTGCCCCAGCGCACCAGTGCTGCGATGACCGAACTGTCCAGCCCGCCGGAGATGTAGACCCCCACCGGCACGTCGGCGCGCAGCCGCAGCTTCACCGCGTCGAACAGCCTCTCGCCCAGAACCTGGCTGGCCTCCTGCACGGAAATGTTCGCCAGCGCCGGATCCCCGGCAAGGTTCGGCGTCCAGTACCGTTCCTCGCGGATGGCGAGATTCTCGTCGATGCACAGCGCCGTGGCGGCCGGCACCTGCTGCACGCCCGCGAAGACGGAGCCCTGCGGGGCGACGCTCCAGTGACTGAACACCTGCGCCAGGCGCGCCGCGTCGAACCGCGGGGCGATGCGACCGCCGCCGAACAGCGCCTTTACCTCCGACCCGAAGACCAGATGGTCGCCAGCGCGGGCGAAATGCAGCGGCAGGATGCCCATGCGGTCGCGCACCAGCCACAGCTTGCGGGTGATGGTGTCCCACAGGCCGATGGCGAATTGCCCGTTCAGCTTGGCCCAGGTGGCCGCCCCGTATTCCTCGTAGGCATGGACGATCACCTCGGTGTCGGTGTTCGTGTAGAAGCGGTGGCCGCGCGATTCCAGCTCGCGCCGCAGCTCGACGTGGTTAAAGATCTCACCGTTGAAGGTGATCCACAGCGTCCGGTCCTCGTTGTGGATCGGCTGGAAGCCGCCGGCGAGGCCGACGATGCTCAGGCGCGCGTGGGCGAAACCACAGCGCCCGTCGCGGTAGAAGCCATAGCCGTCCGGGCCGCGGTGGCCCAGCATGGCGATCATGCGCCGTAGCTCTTCCAGCGCGGGGGGCTCGGCGCGCGGACCGGCCAGGACACCGGCGATTCCACACATGGTCGGCTCTCCTCGGGGATACGGGCTCTAGGCGGATTCCGCCAGGTCGGCGCGCTTGAGCTTGCCGGATTCGGTCTTGGGCAACTCGGCGCGGATCTCGATGAACTTGGGCACGAGGTGGCTTTCCAGCCGCGCCCGGCAGTGCTGGCGCACCGCCGCCTCGTTGATCGCCGCCCCCTCGCGCGGCACCAGGAAGGCCTTCACGGCCATGCCGTCGGCCGGGTCGGGAACGCCGACGACGGCGGCCTCGGCGACCTCCACCAGCTCGCACAGGACGCCTTCGACCTCCTTGGGGCTGACCTTCTCGCCCCGGCACTTGAAGACGTCGTCCTTGCGGGCGACGAAATAGAGGAAGCCCTCCTCGTCGGCCTTGAACAGGTCGCCGGTGTACAGAAGGCCGTTCTTCAGACGCTTGCCCGTTTCCTCCGGCCGGCCCCAGTAGCCGCGCATGACGTTGGCGCCGCGCACCACCAGCTCGCCCACCACGCCGGGCGCGGCGCGGTTGCCGTCGTCGTCGACGACGTAGGCCTCGCAGTTGGGGATGGCGGTGCCGACCGATGCGGTCTTGTCGTGCAGCCGGGCGGGGTCGAGCGTGCAGATCCGCGTGCTGCACTCGGTCATGCCGTACATGGAATGGAAGATCGCCTGCGGAAACAGCTCGACCACGCGCCTCAGGTGCGCGGTGGGCAGCGGGGCGGCGGCGTTGGTGAGGTAGCGCAGGCTGGACAGGTCGGCGGCTTTCACCGCCTCCATCTGCAACAGCGTGGCGAACAGCGTCGGCACGCCGGGCAGGCCGGTGACGCGGTGTTCCACCATGCGCTTCAGCGTGTCGGCCGGGTAGGCGAAGGAGCGTTCGACGACCAGCGTGAACCCGACCAGCGCCGACGTCGTCACCTGCGACAGGCCGTAGCCGAAGGTCAGCGGCAGCACGCACAGCACCACGTCGTCCGGCGTGTTGCCGAGATAGGCGGCGATGGAGCGCGCCGTCGCCACCAGGTTGGCGTGCGTCAGCATGACGCCCTTTGGCCTGCCCGTGGTGCCGGAGGTGTAGAGGATCGCCGCCAGATCCTCGTCGATCAGGCCGACGATCTCCGGCGCCGGTGCCGGGGCGGCGATCGCCTCGGCGTAGCTGGCGGCGGCGCTCACCCCGTCGGGGACGGCTGGGCCGACCCACAGGGTGCCCTGGACGGACGGGGCGTCATCCAGGGCCGGCAGCACCGTGCGGGCCAGCGCCACCGGCGCCACCAGCACGGTCACCGCGCAGTCGTTGAGAATGTAGGCCAGCTTGTCGGCCTTGGTGGAGGGATTGACGGGGACGTACACCGCCCCGGCCTTCATGCTGCCGAAGAAGGCGGTCACGTATTCGACCGAGTTCTCCAGCATGATCGCGACGCGGTCGCCTCGCCGCACGCCCATGCGCTGGAGCGCCGCCGCCACGGCGTCGCTGTCGCGGTCGAGTTCCGCGAAGCTGCGCCGATTGCTTCCGGCGATGAGCGCCGTCTTGTCCGGAACCCGTCGGGCCGTGTCGGCCAGCAGGTGGTGCACCAGGAAGACCATCGGCGATCCTCGGTCGAATATGCGGATTCGCAGGTTGGGTTGAGCGCAGCGAACACCCAACGTTGCCGGCGTGGCGGACGCGTTGGGTGTTCGGCTCTGCCTCAACCCAACCTGCCGGGCCGGTCAGGCGGCGTCCTTGAGCGTGCGCTTGCGCTCGACGAACCCGGCGATGCGCTCGACGGAATCGAGGTTGTCGGCGATCAGGTCGTCGTCGTCGATGGCGATCCCGAAGCTCTCCTCCAGGAAGGCCACCACGTGCATGATGCCGGTGGAGTCGATGATCCCGCTTTCCAGCAGCGATTCCGCGTTGTTGAACCCGGAGTCCTTGCCGAGCAGGAAGTTTTCGACGATGAACGCGCGGATCTGCTGGGTGACGACGGACACGATGGTCGGCTCGGTGTTGGTGGCGGTCAGCATCACGAAGGCACCTCCTTCAGAAAATTTGAGGGAACCGGCCGTCGGCAGGGGGGAGGAATTCCCATCAGCCAGCACCGCCGCGTTCCTCGGGGCATCCAGCCCCCGTTCGGATGATCCGGTCGCCCGGCCATATACGTTCAGGTTAATCAGATGCTATGCATCGAACCCCGCCGCATTCTCGTGAAAACCACTCCAACTTTATTGCACTCGATTGCGGGCGTTGCGAGGGGGCAAAGGATGTTGAGGCTTTGATGGTGTCGGTAGATTTTTGGAAAAGGTGGTAGCCGCAGTTAATACTTGCCTGATGCTTTGGTGGTGCGACTCTATTGGCGGAACGGCGCAGCCGGCACGGCGGCTCCCGCGGACGGGGCGGGGTACCCTTCCGGTGCCGTGCGCCGTCCGCGCACGCTGTCCTTCAGCCCGCGCAGCCACGCCGGCAGCCCGGTCAGCTGCACGGCCAGCCACGCTACGGACACGTCGTCGGACACCGGGAAGGCCTTGAGGCGCAGCGGGTCGGTGTGCCAGCCGTTCCAGCCCGGCTCGATCGTCCGGGCCGTGCGGTAGCCGGCGGCGCGCAGCAGTTCCACCTCCCGCTCGCCGTAGTCGCCGTTGGGATAGGCGAAGTGCCGGCAGGGCCGTCCGCTCGCCTTCTCCAGCTCGATCCGCGACAGGCCGATCTCCTCGGCCGCGCGCAGGTCGTCGCACTGGATCAGGATGGGGTGGGTGCGCGTGTGGGCGCCGTAGTCCACCGCTTCGCCCAGCGTGGCCACTTCGTTCCAGGTCAGCGCGTGGCGTGTGGCCCCATCCCGATCCGGGTCGTCGCCGGCCTCGGCGAGGCGGCGGCGGCGCTCGGTATCGGGCTGGCGCTTCAGCTCCTCGACGCCGATGCGGCTGGCGGCCGGCGTCTTCCACCAGAAGGGGCGGGCGGTGCCGACGACGCGGCTGCACAGGTAGATGGTCGGGCGCACGCCGAACTCGCGGAGGAGCGGCGCCAGCCTGGCGTTGCCGGCGTGCCCGTCGTCGATGGTGATGACCAGCGGGTAAGGCGGCAGGTCGCCCCAGCGCCCGGTCTCCATGGCATCGGCCACGGCGTCCAGCGTGGTGAATCGGTAATGCCGGGCGTAGAAGGCGAGGTGCTCGCGCAGCACCACCGGATCGGGGTCGTGGTAGACGACGATGGTCGCGCGGCGGCGGGCGCACAGGAACCGCACACCCCAGCCGAGTCCCGACCAGCGAACCAGGGCGGCAAGTGCTTCCTTCATGGCGCGATCCTCTCGGTGACGCTCTTCAGCGGGGCGGCGTGCGCGGGGGTGGGGGCGGGCGCCGTGGCGTCCGTCCAGCCGTTGCGGCGGTAGATCTCCAGCAGGCGTTCACGGTAGACGGCGATGTCGAAGCTGCGCACGAAGCGCTCGCGCGCGCCGGCGGCGAGCGCACGGCGCAGTCCGGCGTCATCGATGACGCGGGTCAGAGTATCGGCCAGCGTCGCCGTGTCACCCGGCGGGACGAACAGGCCGGACCGGCCGTCCTCGATCGCGTCGGGCACCGAACCCACCGGGGTGGCGACGATGGCGAGGCCGTGCGCCATTGCCTCCAGCACAGCCATCGGCAGCCCCTCGTACATGGAGGGCTGGACCAGCACGTCGGCCTCCGCCAGCAGGCGCCGGCAGCCGGGCTGGTCGAGCCAGCCGGTGAAGGTCACGCGGTCGGCGAGGCCGAGCGCGGCCGCCTGGGCGCGATAGGTCTCCAGATCGCCGTCGCCGGCGATGGTCAGCCGCCACGGCCGGGCGCGGCACTCCTCGCTCGCCAGCGCGTCGAGAAGCACGTGGATGCCCTTCAGCTTGATGAGGCGGCCGAGGAAGAGGATGTGCACGGGCCCGTCGCCCGTGCGCTCCGGCACCCGGTCGGGGCCGGGGACGGCGTTGTGCAGCACGGTCACGCGCCGCGCATGCTCGCCAAACGTCTCCATCACGAAGGTGCGCCAGTACTCGCCCAGCACGACGATCTCGCCGGCCAGGCCGATCAGGCGGGTGATCGCCCAGCGCGCCGCCGGGTGCGACGTCCGCACCTGTTCCGGGAAGCGGCCGGCGTGCAGGTGCAGGACGATCGGCACGCGGAACAGGGCGGCCAGCATCACCACCGCGCCCTTGCGCACCACGCTGCCGTATTCGGCCATGTGCACGTGCACCAGCCGCGCGCGGCCGAACAGGAAGCAGACAGACAGTCTCAGCAGCGCCAGAAGAAAGTAGAAGGGCATGCGGCGGAAGTTGGCGTCGGGGCCGTAGGTGTCGACCACCTGGAAGCGCACATCGGGGTTATGCCGCGCGAGATCGGTGGTGAAGTTGTCAACGATCCTCCCCATGCCGCCTTTCTCGCGCGTGCCGCCGGGGCTGACGATGTAAATCATGTCCACTCCTGGTCATTTGACCAATTCGCCAATTGCCGGTTCGTGGTCCGCCGCATTGCAAGAAACATGATGAGCGTTATCGCTTCTCTAAAGTCGTTTACAGCATAACGGCGCAAATTACGGTAGACAATTCTCCTGGTGTATTAAGAGGCGCCGGGGAAAGCGGACGCACTTTACTTCGTATGGCCGATTCGGAGGCTATGGCGTGGTGACGGAATAGACCGATTGGGCGAGGACGGCCTACGGCGTCACGGAAGCCGGAGGATGACTCTCGGACGGGGCGCCCCGCGCATCCTCGACCGTCGCCGGGGTGCCGCCGCGGCGACGGAACGCGAGGTCGTCGATGCCGGCTTGTTTTGGTCGGTTGTCTTCGGGGGATCAGGCGGCGCCGGGTGCGGAGAACAGCACCTTGCGCATGCGCCGGCGCAGCCCCACCGGCATCAGCGAATGCATGAGGTAGGTGGCCAGCGCCATCGGCGTCGGCCGGCCGCCGCGCCAGACCGAACGCAGGATGCGCCAGCGCGCCGCCGCGGTGCGCGCCGCCGCCTCGCCCCCCACGGCCTGCATCAGCAGGCTGGCGTAGGCGCGTGGCGACATCCGCGTCTGCATCGATTCCGCCCAGCCGAGCGCCCGGTCGATGTTGAAGCAGGTGGAGAGCGTGACACGGTCGGTTTCCGTGTAGTGGACGGCCAGCACCTCCGGCACGGTGATCAGCCGGCAACCCTCGATGCGCGAGCAGGTGATCATCCATTCCCAGTCGTCGAACATCGACTTCGGGATGGGCTGGCGCAGCAGCAGCTCGCGCGGGATCAGAAGCGTGCTGGTCGTGGCGAAGGTCTCGCCTTTGAACAGGCCGCGGCGCACGAACAGATACTCGTCGATGGCGTCGTCCGGCGTCGCCAGCCGGCGTGGCCACACGTACGTGCCGCGCGCCGTCGGCACCTGGCAGCGGCAGCTCATGATGGGGTAGCGTACGCCGGCCGGCCGGGCAGCCATCTGCACGGCGATCTTCTCGGGCATCCAGTGGTCGTCGTCGTCGAGGAAGGCGATCCACGCCCCCTTGGCGCGGTGCACGCCGACGTTGCGCGCCTCGGCGGCGCCGACGTTGCGCTCCAGTTCGATCACGCTGAGGCGTGGGGCGCCGAGCGCGTTGAGCCGCCCGGCGGTTTCCGGATCGGGGCCGTCGACGACGACGACGACCTCCAGCGCGCCATAGGTCTGCGCCAGCGCGCTTTCCACCGCGCGGGTTACCAGGTCGGGCCGGTGACGGGTCGGGATGACGACGGTGACGTGGTCTTGCAGGGATGTCATTGGGCAAAGCCTGCGAAAAGGGTGGCGGCCTGTCCGTTATCTGGAGAGGCGTGGCCCCGCCTGCTGGGGGCAGCGGGGGTGCCCGGGCCGGGCGGAGGAAGTAAGGCCGGGGGAGGGCGGCACCCCGAAAGGATGTCGCCCGGTGGGCCTCATGCCGCAATCGGGGCCATGGCCGGGGCGGTGCGCGTCACGATCCCTCGCCCTTGAAGACGACGAAGGCCGTGCGGAACAGGATGTAGAAGTCGAACAGCAGCCCGCAGTTGCGCACGTAGAAGACGTCCATCGCCACGCGCTCCTGGAAGCTGGTGCGGTGCCGGCCGGACACCTGCCAGTACCCGGTCACCCCCGGACGCACGGTGCCGATCACCGCGGCCGAGTCCCCCACCTCCGGCAGTTCGCGCGGCATGTAGGCGCGCGGCCCGATCAGGCTCATGTCGCCCATCAGCACGTTCCAGAGCTGCGGCAGTTCGTCCAGCGAGGTCCGGCGCAGGAAGCGGCCGAAGGGCGTGATGCGCGGATCGAAGGAGAGCTTGTGGTAGGTCTCGTACTCCTGCCGCATGGCCGGGTCGCTCTCCAGCAGGCGGTTCAGCTGGGCCTCCGCGTCGATGTGCATGGAGCGGAACTTCAGCAGGTCGAAGGTGCGGTTGCCGCCGGCCCAGCGCTGCTGGCGGAACACCACCGGGCCCGGACTGTCCAGCCGGATGAGCAGCGCGATGGTCAGCATCAGCGGCGCCAGCAGGACCAGCAGCAGGGTGGACAGCACCACGTCCAGCGCGCGGCGGATGCGCAGGTAGGCGGTATTCGGCCGTAGGCTGACGCGCAGCGACAGCGAGCCATGAAGATTGTGGAAGTTGGCGTTGAGAGCGCTGACGTTGCCTTCGCCCAGCACGCAGTACACCTGGCGGAAGGGCAGGGACTTCAGCAGCGTCGTCAGATCCGCGCCATGGCGGGCCATATCGGCGATCACCGCGGCCTGCGCCTGTCTGGCGTAGGCCGGCGACGAGCCGAGCAGGCTGGGCGGGCCGATCACCGGCAGGTTGGCGACACGGGTCTGCCACAGGCTCTCGTCCTCGTCGACGAAGCACACCGGCCGCATGCCCAGCCACGGCAGACGCTGCATCTTTTCGGCGATGGCCGCCCCCTGCGGGCCGGCGCCGACGATGACGACGGGGGTGCGCCACTGCTGGTTCCAGGCGAACAGCCCGTGCACGATCAGCAGGTCGACGGCGAAGGTGATGAGGAAGCCCGGCAGCGCGGTGACCAGCGCGCCCAGGAAGAAGGAGCGGAACCCCTCGGCCACGGCGAAGGGCACCATCAGCACGGCGGTGCACAGCAGCGCCGCCTGGACGGTGCGGCGCATGCGCTCGCCGTAGTCGAAACGGCTCAACGAATAGATGCCGAACACCGACTTCACCAGCGGCACCAGCATCAGGCCGGTGACCAGCGACTGCTGGATCAGGTCGAATTCGTGCGTGACGCCGGAATTGGCGAGATAGTAGCCGACCAGCCAACCCATCGCCCCAAGCACGGCGCCGTCCACCAGCGCCAGCAGCATGCCGAGGCCCAGCGGCGGCAATCCGGCCTTTTTCGACGGGGACAGCTCGAGAATCGCTTCAGGATCCGATTTGCTCATCACAGGTCCCGCATTATGGCAATGAAAACCCATCCGCAGTGCGCTTGCCCGCAGACGGCAGATGGCCAGGACGACATTCTCGCTGTCTTTTTGGTCCGACTGGCGCAATCACCCGGAAATGATCGAGTGGAAGCGGAAGTCAGCCGTATCGATTTGTTGCAAACGACTTAGGGAAAGGTGTCAAAACCGGCAACAAATCAATGGTGTTCTGGCGGCCGGAGGCGATAACCCGCCGCAATCGAAAGTAAAGCCAAGTCGACGCAGGCGGAGAGCGCGGGTGGGTGCCACCGTTCGACGGGGATTCCGCATCCGGAGAAGCCGATTCTCGGACGTCGCTGGCGCACGCCGATTCTGCCCGCAAATAGGGAGTAGAGACGCACCGCCGCCTCCCGCGTGGTGGATCTCGGACAGCGAGGGACAGGGCGCCGGCACGGAGGGCGTGCTCTGGACGGAGGATCAAGGCCACCGGAGGGAGGGGGCGGAACGCTTTGGCATGGCGCGGTCCTCTCCAACGCGCCGTTGCCGGCCCTGCCCCTCCCATCACCCTGCGGGCGTGGTGATGGAAGCCCCATCCGGCTGCGCCGCTTTCCTTCCGGGTAGGGGTGAATGGTCCGGCCGGGCGGCGTCAGCGCGCGGGCCACCAAGGACTCCGCGTCGCGCGGACTGGCTTGCGGCCCTATGACGGAAGAGTGCCGTATTCGACCAAGGTGACGTTGACCGTATCTCGCAATGAAAGCGATGATTTGCGCCGAATTCACCGCCCGGTGGGCGGCTTTCGGCGCAGGGTGATTAGTCCATTGGGCGATCGGCCTGCTTCTTGTCTTCCAATGGACTTCTCCAAGAGGCGTGACGCATGGCATCCGAGGCGGCGACCGTCTTCCGGCATGGCTGGATTTATCTGGTGGCGAACATCGTGAACCGGGCCGCCGGGCTGCTGCTCCTGCCGCTCTACACGAAGGTGCTGACGCCGACGGAGTTCGGCATCTATGGGCTGATCGTCGTGTTCTGCGACCTGCTGGCCGTAATGCTGATGATCGGCCTGAACAACGCCTTCACCGTCGTCTACTTCGAGTATGCGGAGGAACCGGCGCGGCGCCGTGTCGTCAGCACCTGCGTCCTGGCGCTCAGCGGCGCCATGCTGGTCCTGCTGGCGCTGTGCTGGCCGATCGGGGTGGGGCTGAGCTGGGCGCTGTTCGGCGAAGCCGGGGAAGCGCGCGTCATCGCCATCGCGCTGGGCAGCATCGCGCTGACCACCGTGTTCGAACTGGCGCTGGCGTATTACCGGGTGAAGAAGCGCTCGGTGCTGTGCCTGGGCATCTCGGTGGCCAAGGCGGTGGCGCTGATCAGCCTCAACGCGCTGTTCCTGCTGACGCTGGAATGGCACGTCGAGGGCATTTTCCTGGCCAACGCCGTGGCCTTCGCCATCCTCGGCCTGACGTTGGGGGCGGTGATCCTGGCGGAGAACGGGCTGGGCTTCTCGGGTGCGGTGCTGCGGCGGGTGGTGACGCTGGGCCTGCCGTACATGCCGCAGTCGCTGCTGGACATAACCAACAACGTGGTGGCGCGCTGGCTGCTCAACGTCATGCTGACCACCGCCGCCGTCGGCCTGTTCACCTTCGGCCTGCGGCTGGCGCAGATCCTCTTCATGTTCCTCACCGCGTCGTTCCTGCAGATCTGGTCCGTGCGCCGGCTGGAGGCGCAGCACGAGGGGGAGGACCGCGGGCAGGCCGACCTTGTCTTCCACCTGTTCCTGACGCTGTTGACGGCGGCGGCGCTGGGCATGGCGCTGACGACGCCGGAGATCCTGTGGCTGATCGCCTCGCCCGACTACGCGCCGGTGCTGCCGTGCATGCCGCTTCTGGTGCTGTCCTTCGTGCTGCACGGGGCGCGCATGCAACCCGAGGTGGCGCTCATGAAGGCCAAGCGCATGGCGGTGCTGCCGTGGATCTCGGCCGCCAGTCTGGCGGTGGGAACGGCGATGGCGGTGGTGATGGTGACGGCCTGGGGCCTCGTGGGCGCGGCCCTCGCCAACCTCGGGCGCGAGCTGTTCCAGATCGCCGTGACCGAGATCGTCCGCCGCCGCCTGTGCCCGGATGAGATCCCGCTCGATCCCATGCGCCTTGCCGCCATCGTGGTGCCGGCTGCGGCGGTCTACGTGGTCGGCTGGCACTTGTTCGCCGACGCCGTCGACCCGGCCTTCACGGCGGCCAAGGTGGTGCTGGCCGCCGGTTTCGTCGCCATGGCCGTCTTCGGGCCGGGCCTCGGGCGGGAGGGGCGCGCGGCGCTCCTCAAACTGATGGGCGGGCTTGCCCGCCGCGCGCAATCCGCCGCCTGACCGCCCGCCGCGTGACCAACGGCTTTCCGGGAGTGAGACGATGATACGCCATGCCTTGTCCTGCCTGCGCTCGCCACTCGACGCCACGGTCTCGACGGGCGGCCGCATGGCCGCGATGGAGGGATTGCGCGGCGTCGCGGCACTGTTGGTGTTCCTGGTGCATTACGCCGCGTTCACCCGCCCGTGGGTCGGCTACGAAGGGCCGACGTCGGACGTCTGGATGGTGCTCTTCAACGGCGGCCGGCTGGGCGTGGACGTCTTCTTCGTGCTCAGCGGCTATCTGATCTACAGCCTGCTGCTGGCGCGGCCGCTGCCCATCGTGGACTTCGCCCGGCGCCGCGTGCGGCGCATCTACCCGACCTTCCTGGCGGTGTTCGCGCTCTACATCGTGCTGTCCATGCTGGCGCCGGCGCACAGCAAGCTGCCGGCCGATCCGGCGGACGCTGGCGTCTACGTCCTGCAGAACCTGCTGCTGCTGCCGGGCCTGTTCGACATCCGGCCGATGGTCGCGGTGGCGTGGTCGCTCAGCTACGAGATCGCGTATTACCTGGTGGCGCCGGTGATCGTCTGGGCGCTGGACATGCGCACCATGGCGCCGTGGAAGCGCGTGCTGGTCTGGTCGGCGGTGGGCGGCCTGCTGATCCTGGAGCACGAGCACTCCATCGCCGCGCTGTTCACCGTCGGCATCCTCATGTACGAGCTGATCGCCTTTCAGAAGGCGCGCGGCGGTGCCCCTCGGCAGCCGCTGATCGACGTCGCGGCGGTGGCCGTCGTGGGGGCTGCCCTTTCGGTGATCCTGGCGCTGGAAGGCAGCGCCGAGACGGACGTCGCCCGGCCGGTGGTGATCGGCGCGGTGATCGCCGCGGGGTTGGGCAGCTTCGCGCTCGGCTACGCGGCGCTGGGCTGCGACGGCTGGATCGCCCGCCTGCTGTCGACGGCGCCGCTGCGCTGGATGGGCAACGTCAGCTATTCGTTCTACCTGATCCACAGCGTGACGCTGCGCGTCGTGTTCACGGCGGTGGCGCTGGTCGTGCCGGCCGGGGCGCAGTCGTCCTGGGTGTTCTGGGCGATGTTCGTGCCGGCGCTGGCGGCCTCGTCAGCCGCAGCGCTGGCGCTGTTCGTGCTGGTGGAACGGCCGCTGTCGCTGGCCCCGACACGGCGCAGCCGCACGGCCGTGCCGTCGCTGGCCACGCCGGTCCCGGCCTCGCCGTCGGCCGAAGCATCCTGAGGCCCACGCACGAAAGAGAAAGGCCGGCAGCGGGATGCTGCCGGCCTTCTTCGTTGCAGCCGGGGCTCAGGCGTAGGAGTTCTGGTCGAGGTGGCTCAGGCTCTCGACGTACAGGGCATCGGTGGCCTGCGGGTGCCCCATCTCCAGGAACATCTGCTGCGCCAGCGCGTCGAAGCTCGACGCCGGGGCCTGCTGGGACTGCGCCACCAGATGGCTGTACAGTTCCGTCTGCTCCACCGGGGCCGCCGCGGCGGTGGACGACTGCGTGATGCTGCCGACGCCGGTGTCGTCGGCCAGCGTGGCGTTCGACACCGCGGAGAGCTTCAGCGAGAAGGTCTCCGTGCCTTCGGCGACGGTGTCGCCCAGCACCTTCACGGCGACCGTCTTGCTGGTCTCGCCCGGGTTGAAGGTCAGCGTGCCGCTGGCGGCGGTGTAGTCCGACCCGGCCTTCGCCGTGCCGTCCACCGTCGCGTAGTTCACCTTCACCGTGCTCGTGGACGCGGCCGACAGCTTCACCGTGAACACCGCGTCCGTCTGCCCGGGGACCGGGGCGGAGCCGGTGTACAGCGCGTCCTTGATCAGGTTGTACTTGTTGTAGTCGACCGTGGTCCAGTCATCCTTCAGGATGCCGCCGGTGTCGTGCGAGTTCGGGTTCCATGACCAGTAGGCCCAGCTGGCGCCCTGCTTGCCGGCGCCGAGGTCACGCACGCCGTCGTTGTTCCAGTCGCCCTGCATGTACTGCACCAGCTCCTGCATGTACAGGCGGTCGGTCGTCGTGGTCATGTGCCCGCCGAACTCACCGACCCAGATCGGGTGCTGGTTGGAGATCAGCTCGTGGCCCCAACTGTCGGTGTAGAGCTGGTGCATGTTGTTGGGGTAGTTGGGGTCGGAGAACCAGCCCCAGTTGGCTACCGACGGGCCGTAGGAGTGCACCGAATAGACCAGCTTGTCGGGCGTGTTGAACTGCACGTCCATGGTCTTGGCGCCGCGCAGGTTGCCGCCCCACCAGTCCCAGGTGCCGTTGAAGCGCTCGACGCCCTCGACGAACAGCAGCCAGTCCCTGTTCACGGTCTGGATGCCGTTGCCGATGCGTTCGGCCGCCGCCTTCCAGTCGGTGGCCCGGTTGCCGTCGCCCCAGGTGGCCGGGCCGTTCGGCTCGTTGTGCAGGTCGGCGCCGATCACGGTGGTGTTGCCGGCGTAGCGGTCGGCCAGCACCTTCCAGTTCTCGATGACCTTCGATTCCGGATACCGGTCCGTGTACCACAGGCCGTGCGTGTTGGAGCCGGCGCCGTCCTCGTTGCGGTGGTGGTCGAGGATGATCTTCATGCCGAGCTTGCCAGCGTAGTCGATCACCTTGTCAAAGATCTGCAGCGGGCTGAGGCCCTTGAGGTCGGGGTTGCGGCCGTAGTCGATGTTGTTCGGCAGGCGGCCCGGTTCGAGCATCGCGTCGGACCAGTCGAGGCGGATCGAGTTGAAGCCGAGCGACTTCATCTGGTCCATCATCGAGTGCCACTCGCGCGCCCACAGGCCGTTGGGCGACCAGCCGATGCCCGAGGACCCGAACCAGTTGACGCCGGTCAGCTTCACGTAGTTGCCCGCCGCGTCGACGATCTGGTTGCCTTCGGTGTGCAGGAAACCGTTGATGGCGCCGCTCGAACCGGCCGTCATGCCCGGCTCCCTGACGCTGACGTCGTTCACGGTGAGCGACGGCAGGGTCGGCGTTGTCGGCGTTGTCGGCGTGGTGGGGGTGGTGGGGGTGGTCGGCGTCGTGGTGCCGGCCGGGAAGTAGGACTTGTCGGCGCTGACGACCAGCGTGCCGTTCCACCACATGCCGGACTGCCCGGGGATCACGTCCTGACCGTCCAGCGCGCCCCGGTCGTAGCTCACGATGGAACTGTCCGGGGCCACGGCCTTGCCGTTGATGGTGATCTTGTTGACCAGCAGGTTGCGGTCCTGGCCGCTGACGGTGCCGTCGTTGTCGTACTGGATCTGCACCTTGTGCGCGGCGTCGGTCGTGGCCTTGGCGGTGAAGCTGTAGTCCTTGGCGGTGGCGGTGGTCATGCCCTCGCCGACCTTCACGCCGTCGACCAGCACGTTGAAGTGCGCGCCGACGCCGCCGGCCACGTGGGCCTGCGCGTTGACGACGATGGTCGAGGTGCCGGCCGTGGGCGTCGGGGTGGGCGTCGGCGTGGCGGGCTCGGGGAAATAGCTGGCCGGGCTGTTCACGACCAGCGTGCCGTTCCACCACATGCCCGACTGGCCGGGGATGACGTCCTGGCCGTCCAGCGCACCCCGGTCGTAGGTCACGATCGGGGCGTTCGGCGCCACGGCGTTGCCGTTGATGGTGATCTTGTTGACCGTCAGGTTGCGGTCCTGGCCGCTGATGGTGGCGTCGTTGTCGAACTGGATCTGCACCTTGTGCGCGGTGTTGGCCGCGGCGTTGGCGGTGAAGCTGTAGTCCTTGGCGGTGGCGGTGGTCATGCCCTCGCCGACCTTCACGCCGTCGACCAGCACGTTGAAGTGCGCGCCGACACCGCCGGCCAGGCTGGACTGCGCGTTGACGACGATGGTGGAGGTGCCGGTCGTCGGCGTCGGCGTCGGCGTCGGCGTCGGGGTGGGCGTCGGCGCGGTGACGACGGGAGCGGGGTAATAGGTGGCCGGGGTGCTGAAGACCAGCGCACCGTTCCACCACATGCCCTCCTGACCGGCGACCACATCCTTCCCGTCGAGGGCGTAGCGGTCGTAGCTGGCCTGGGTGGGGCTGAGGGCGTTGCCGTTGACGACGAGCGACTTGACGGTGAGGTTGCGATCCTGGCCGTTCACGGTGGCGTCATTGTCGTAGACGATCTGCACCTTGTGGCCCTGGCCGGCCTCGACGGCCGTGGTGAAGGTGTATGCGGTCGGTGAGGTCGCGCTCACCGTGGCCTGACCGACATCCGTGCCGTCCACGAGCAGCCGGAAGTGCGGGGCGACGCCGCCGGCGGACTGCCCATAGGCATTGATGACGAACTTGGTGTTGATCGTGGCCATGGGCCGGTGCCCCTTTTTTCATGTTGACCTGTGAGGGGCAGACTCGGTCGAGTTGGTTAACAAGATATTTCGAATTTTAGGCAAATGCAATCATCGGCTGTGGTAAATGTGGGGCACGGTTTCCAGCGCTTCTCTGCGGCAAAAGCGCCACGATGTGGGCGGGCGGTCACGGAAATCACGCCCGGCGGGCGCTACCCTCCAGCGCGCGGATGGCGGCGTGGTACAGCGGCAACGGCTGCGACTGCGCGTCGAACGGCGCGGGATGCGGCTTCTGGCCGGGGTTCGACAGCGCGATCCAGTTGAGGTCGGAGCGCAGGTGCCACCACGTCACCTCGACCAGCGTCGCGCTGCTCACCACGTCGCGCAGGTACTCCTGCGCCGTCCAGGCGATGGCGTGGTCCTTCTCGGTGCGGCTCCAGTGGGCGGGCAGGTACCGCTCGTCGACGTCCAGCTCGGTCACGTGGACGGGGATGCCCAGCGTGTCCACCGCGCGCAGGAAGGTGCGCATGCCCTCGCGGTCATACGGTTTGCCGGCGAACAGATGACTTTGCAGGCCCAAGCCGTCGATGGGCACGCCGCGACGCACCGCGCCGGTCAGCCAGCGCAGCAGGTAGGCGCGCTTGCGCTGCTGCCAGCCCTCGGCCAGCTCGATGCCGAACTCGTTGATCACCAGCCTGGCCGAGGGGAAGGTCCGCCGCGTGTGGTGGAAGAACGGATCGAGCCAGTCCGGCCCCTTGGCGCCGCCGGCCACCGCCCACCACAGGCCCTTGCGGAAGCCGTGCGCGTCCTGGCGGTGCGGGTGCGACGCCTCGGTCTCCCAGAAGAACACCTCGTTGGCCACGTCGATGCGCCAGAAGACGTCGCCGTAACGGTGGCGCACCGCGTCGGCGTAGCCGGTAAAGCGCCGCCAATGGTTCTTCTCCGCCAGCGTGCCTTCGGGGGAGAAATAGACCGCCTCGCCGATGCCCAGATCCCCCAAGCGGTCGAGTGGCAGCTTCATGTACTCGGGCATCCCCATGTCCTGCCAGAGGATGCAGTGCCACACCGGCGCTGCGCCAAGGCGGCGTGCGTCCTCGACGCTGCGGTCGAAGCGGCGCCAGTCCCATTGGCCCTCCCGTGGTTGGAGCAGCGACCACTTGCCGCCGTTCTCCGGCACCACGAGATCGCATTCCCGGGCCATCAGCCCGTCGAGCGCCGCGTCCTCGGGCATGGCGACGTGGTCGCGGGCGGCGCCGTGCCGGATGCCGCGGGCGCGGCACACGTCGCGCAACGTGGCGGGCGGCCCGCCGGCCGGGGCCCGCGCCGGGGCCGGCGTGTGCGCGGCGGCACCGACGGCGCGGGCGCAACTGGCCGCCCACAGCGCGCCGGCGAAGGCTCCGAACAGGTCGCGGCGGCCGAAGGGGGTGTGCATGGGCCTGTCTCCAGCGGGAAACGTCCGGGAAAAGCGAACCGGCGGCAGGCGCGGAGCGTCCTGCCGCCGGTGGGCCGTCGTGCTCAGCGCGCTTCGCGCAGGCGGGTCGGCTCGCCGTAGTACTTCCGGGTCGCCATGTAGTTGCGGTACGGCCCTTCGTAGCCGCGCGCCGCCGCCTTCTTCAGGTTCACGTCGGTCAGCGCGCAGACGAACTTGGCCGGGTCGATCGGGCCGATGTCCGTCACGCCGTTCAGGTCGCCCTGCGTGGTGTGGCCCCAGCGCGCCACGAACAGCACCTTGGTGGCCGCCGCGCACACCACCCGCGCGTCCGACACCGCCAGCACCGGTGCCGTGTCGAAGATCACCAGATCGTAGCGCGGGCTGAGCGCCGCCATCAGGTCGACCAGACAGTCGACGTTGAAGCGGTCGAGCGTCGAGGAGATCAGCTTGCCCGCCGGGATCACGGCGAACGGCACCTCGCTCGACTCATGCACGATCTCGTCCAGCGTGACGGTGCCGGCGATCCAGTCGGACAGGCCGACCTTGCCCGACATGCCGAACAGGCCGTCGATGCGCGAGCGGCGGAAGTCGGTGTCCACCACCACCACGCGGCGCCCGGCCTGCGCGGCCACCTGGGCGGTGGCGAGCGTCAGCGACGTCTTGCCGTCGCGCGGCCGGGCCGAGGTTACCGCGATGGAGCCGATCGGGCCGACGTCGGACAGGTGGTTGCGGAACAGCGCCCGCATCGCCTCGCTGAACAGCGAGAAGGGCTGCGTCTGGAAAACCTCGTAGAGCCGCGCCGCGCGCCGGCCGCGCACGTTGTGGTGCGGGACGACGTGGATGTTGGCGATGCCCAGCGTGCGGCGGATGGCTTCCGGCGCGCGCACGCGACGCTGCATCAGCTCCAGCGCGAACACGATGGCGATGGCCAGCATCAGCGAACCGGCGAACCCGGCCAGCGTCAGCAGCAGGCGGAATGGGCCGGACGGCTGGTTCGGCACCTGCGCCGGGGAGACCAGCTTGACGCCCGTCGGGAAGGCGCGGTTGTCCTGCTGCGCCTGCACCTCTTCCAGGCGCTTGAGCAGGCTTTCCATGAGCTGGTGCTTGGCGGTTGCCTCGGCCTCCAGTTGGCGCAGCTTGACGCCGTCGTCGCTGGCCAACGCGGTGTAGCGGGACTCCAGCCCGGCCACCATGTCCTTCAGCGCCCTCTCCTGCTCGACCGCCACGCTGGCGGCTTCGCGCACGCCGCTGATCTCGCGCCGGATCTCGTTCTGCAAGGCGCCGTAGGCTTCGCCCATGCGCGCCTGCAGCTCCACGAGGCGGGGGTGCTTCGGCCCGTACTGCTTGGAGACTTGCCCCATTTCCGTCTGCAGCGTGGCCACGGTGGCGCGCAACTGCGCCACGACGGGCGAGGCGATGGAACCGCCGATGGCGTTCCAGTCGCCCGCGCGCAGGTAGCGCTCCAGCGCCTCGGCCTGCGCCACCGTGCGGGCGCGCAGCGCGGATGCCTCGGCCAGGCGCAGGCGGATCTGTTCCAGCTCCTGCACGGCCATCGGGCCGCCGGCCTGGCCGCGCATCAGGCCGGACTTGAAGCGCGCCTGCTCCAGGTCATGGTCGGCCTGCCGCACCTCCCGCTGAAGCTGGGCGATGCGCTGCTCCAGCCAGGACAACGCGCTGGTGGCGAGCGCCCGGTCCATCTCCTGCCGCGTCTGCATGTAGCGCGCGACGATCTGCTCCACGATCCTGGCGGCCAGCGCCGGGTCCTTGGCGGTGAACTCCACGCGGATGACGCGCGAGCGGCCGACGATGCCGACGTCCAGCTTGCCGCGGAGGCGGGCGAAGATGTGGTCCTGGCCGCCGCCGTTCTTGGCCTCGCGCTGTTCCAGTCCTTGGACGTAGCGCCCGACGACGCCCAGCGTATCGGCGACGGCGGCCGGCGGCACCTCGCCCCACACGCGGCCGGTGAGGCCCCAGGCGTACTCCAGCGCCTGGGCGCCGAGCGACGCGTCTTTCTTTTCCGGCGGCGGCGGGTTGAAGTCGGGATTCTCGGCGAGCTTCAGTTCACTGATGACCTGCCCCAGCACCTGGTTCGACTTGAGGATCTCGATCTCGCTCAGCAGCGCCTCGTCCGACGCCGGGATGGCGCCCAGCACCTGATCCGCCTCCTGCACGATGCGGACCTGACGGTTGTCCACCAGCAGCAGCGCGTTGGAGGTGTACTTGTCCTCCAGGAGCGACACGCCGACCGCGGACAGGCCGGTGATCACCGTGACCATCGACGCGATCAGCCATTTGCGGCCCATCAGGACACGGCCGACAAGGCGCAGGTCGGGGCCGGCCGCCGGCACGGACGGCTCGCCTTCGGACGGGAAGGGAGGGCGCTGGTACGCGATGGGGCCGGCGACCGGAACCGCGGGCCAGTTCGCCGAAGGCAGCCCGCCGCGGGGGACCTGGGGAAGCTGTTCCAATGCTCAAACTCCTTGTGCTTGGGCGCCGGACGAACGGCTGACGGCGCGGCGGAGAATCAGGACGGTGCGGGCGAAACTCACCCCGCCGACGAAATAGCGGCGGAACAGCCGGCGCGGCTCCTGCGCCACCCGGTACAGCCATTCGAGGCCGAGGCGCTGGACGACGGCGGGAGCGCGCTCGAACCGCTTGGCCATGAAATCGATGATGGCGCCGCCGTTGATGATCAGGACCGGGTGGTCGAGCGCGGCGCCCAGCGCCACCGCCACCTGCTCCTGCCGCGGCATGCCCATGGCGAGCAGGATGACGTCCGGCCGGTTCCGCTGCGCGTGCTCGACATAGCGTTCGACGGGGTGGAAGCCGTGCTGCACGTCGACGATCTCGTGCGGCGTGGTCGTTTCGAGGTGCGTCCTGGCACGGTCCAGCCACGGGCTCTGGGTGCCGTAGACGGCGAGGCGCCGCTTGGGGAGCGAACGCAGCAGGAGCGGGATGAAGTCGGTGCCGTTCATGTTCAGTCCCGGCTCGAACCCCAGAAGGTCGAACGCCTTCTTCAGGCCGACGCCGTCGCGCAACAGCACGTCGGACGCGCGGAACCACGCCAGAACGTCGCCGGAATTCCAGCAGAGGTTCACCGCGTGGGCGTTGATGAACGACAAAATCGTCGGTTTCGCCGGCTCTGCCAGAGTGGTAATCAAGTCATGTCGTTCATCGTCTGAAGAAATACACCGGATCCGCTCCATCAAGTCCACAATATCGCGCGGGCTCGGCATACACGTCTCCTAAGCAGGGCGGCGCCTCTGCTGCGTGGGGGTCGCTGTGTGCCTGATAATGGAGAATGCGTCGGGCGTTGATCAGACGGAATTCAACGCTAACACCATCGATCGGGTGCGGAGTGCGATTGTCTACCCCCATGGATGGGGTGCTGGCGCGCGCCGTGCGGCCTCCGATCCCCCTGTATGGCTCCGGCGGGCCGGGCCGTACAGCGGTGCGGGCGGGGTAGGCCGGGCGCCCCGGATTCAGCTTGCCCGTCCGCGCCGCGCCGCCCATATAGGAATGCTCCCCGGCGTTCGGCGCGCTGCCGCGCTGTCGTCATGCAGGAACGCCAGATGGGGACCGGGCGAAGACCCGGAGAGGACGAGGATGGATCCGGAAGACACCCCCAACAATCCCGAAGGCACCCCCGGCGACGGTTACGAGGCCGACCGCCGCGACGCGCTGCGCATGATCGGCGCCGCCGTGCGCGGCGACGGCATCGAAGTGGACGCGGATTCGATCCCGGCGCGCTGGTCGGTGACCGTGGTGCAGGACGTCCTCGCCCCCGGCACGGACCGCAAGGTGCGCCTGCGCTACCGCGTGCCGGTCGGGCCGCTGCCCGACGTCGAGGCGGAGGTGTGGACCTTCATCGCCCAGCCCGACGGCTTCAACAAGCCCGACGCCAAGGTGCTGGGCAAGCGGGTGAAGGCCGCCTGCCTGACCTCCAACGCGCTGGAGAAGGCGCGCGGGCGCGTCGATTCGTGGTTGGCTTCGATGGCCGAGCGCGCGAGCGGCCTGGGCGAGGCGTGGCGGCCCAAGCCGTTCGCCGACGACATGGCCCGCGCCGCCGGCTTCGGCGGCCGCATCCCGCGCCTGCAGGCGCTGCTCGACGCGCTGGAGGAGGCGTTCAACGCGGCGGCCGCGCGCGCCGGCCTGAAGGTGCGCCGGCAGCAGCTCGAAAGCGCCTCGGGCCTTGGCGTGTATCTCGACAGCTTCGCCGCGGCGCGCGCCATGGTGCGCAAGCTGCGGCTGTTCGTCGGGCCGACCAATTCCGGCAAGACGCACGCCGCCATGGACCGGCTGGCCCAGGCGGAGAGCGGCTGCTATCTCGCCCCGCTGCGCCTGCTGGCGCTGGAGGGGCAGGAGGCGCTGGAGACGCGCGGCAAGCCGTGCAGCCTGATCACCGGCGAGGAGCGCGACGTGCGTCCCGGCGCCGGTTTCGTCTCCTCCACCATCGAGATGGTCAACACCAGCCGCGTCTGGGGGGCCTGCGTCATCGACGAGATCCAGATGATCGGCGACGCCGACCGCGGCTGGGCGTGGACCCAGGCGGTGGCCGGCGTGGCGGCGCCGGAGATCCTGATGACCGGCTCGGCCGACGCCATCCCCTACATCCAGCGCCTCGCCGAGGCGATGGGCGAGGAGCTGGAGGTCGTCGAATTCACCCGCAAGTCGCCGCTGAAGGTCCAGGAGGAGCGCGTGCCGCTGGCCGACGTGCGCCCGGCCGACGCCATCGTTGCCTTCTCGCGCAAGGACGTGATGGGCCTGCGGCGCGAGCTGCTGGCGCGCGGCCACACGGTGGCGGTGATCTACGGCGCCCTGTCGCCCGAGGTGCGCCGGGCCGAGGCGCGCCGCTTCCGCGAGGGGCAGGCCGACGTGCTGGTCGCCACCGACGCCATCGGCATGGGCTTGAACCTGCCCATCGCGCGCGTCGTGCTCTCCACCACCCGCAAGTACGATGGCCGCGAGGAGCGCGAGCTGAACCCGTCGGAGATCCGCCAGATCGGCGGCCGGGCCGGCCGATTCGGCATGCACGAGGAGGGGCGCGTCGCCGTCTTGGACGGCGAGACCATCAACCCGGTGCGCCGCGCGCTGACCTCCCCGCCGGTGCCGCCGGCCGACCCGCGGCCGTGGATCTCTCCCAACCTCACGCACGTCGAGGCGATCGCCGAGGCGCTGGACACCGACAGCCTCGTCAAGGTGCTGCGCACGGCGGGGCAGGAACTGCTGCGCGCCCACCAGACCTTCCGCATGACCGACCTGGAGGGGCGAATCCAGGCCGCCGCCGCGGTCGACCGCGCCCGCCTGCCGCTCGCCGTGCGCGACATGCTGGCGCGCTGCCCCGTGGACGTGCGCGACAACAACCAGCTCCGCCTGCTCGCGACCTGGGCGATGAACCAGGGCAAGGGCAAGCCCAACACCGCGCCGGAAGCGGCCGAGCGGTTCCACCACCGCGTCGGCACCGACGTGGAACTGGAGGCGGCCGAGCGCGCGGTGAAGGACCTCACCGCCTACGCGTGGCTCGCCTACCGCTTTCCGGACGCCTATCCGGAGATGGACCTGTGCCTGGAGCGCCGGGCCATGCTGAACGCCTTCATCGAGCGCACGCTGGCCGAGCGCAGCCTGGCCCGCGCGTGCCCGGTGTGCGGCACGCGGCTGAAGGCGAACCATCGCTTCCGGGTGTGCGATTCGTGCTACGGCCAGCGCGTCAGCCAGCGTCCGGACCGGCGCGGCGGCGACGGCAAGCCGGCGCACGGGCATCCGCATTTCCACCACGCGCAACAGCAGCCCGGCCAGCCGGCCGGCCGGCCCCCGGGGCCGCGCGGCCCGGGCCGCGGCAGGGGCGGGCCGCCGCGCGGCGGCCGGCGCGTGGAAACCTGACCCCCACCTTGTAGGCACGGCCTCGAAAACGGCACGGCGCGCCCATGCGGCGCGCCGTTTCCTTTTGCGCGCGCCGCGTGAGGGCGTAGCGGCGGCATATTCCTGCACGTGAATAGGGGTTTATGTCAGCTCCGAAACAGGAGCGACACACACCGAAAACATTCGCCTCATACAGTTGCCGCTCGGAGCAATCCAAAGGTCGCAGGACCAACGCTTTCAGAGGGGCAGGCGATGCTTTCGTACCGCGCCGGGACCGACGACGTTCGGACGAAGCGCCGCGTGACGGCGGGAGGGGCCCCGCTCACGCACGGCACTCCGGCCGGCCGGAGCGATGCGCGCATCCGTTGCATCGCATGCAAAGGGTTCGTTCGGCGCGTCGCTTCCCCGCGCCCTTCGGGGGCACCCGCATAAGTCATCCCGATTGTCGCATCCGAGAATTCAAACTTGCGTATCGAGGCTGCCATGTACCATCATGATGATCATCTCTCCAGGGCCGTTTCGACCGATCGTGACATCACCTTGGAGGCGCTTCGTGTCTTCACTTATTTGAGCCGGCGGCTTCATTACGACCGCCCCATTCCGGTGCTGCAGTCTGAACTGGCCGATGCGTTGGGCATGCAACGCCCGAACGTGAACCGCGCCATCAAGCTGTTGGAGACCAAGCAGATCCTTCTGCGTGAATCCAAGCTGGGCCGGGCGATCACGTTCCGTCTGAACCCGGAACTGGGGAGCCGCGCGGCCTGACCGGCCATGGAATGATCTTCGAAACGCGACAACTCGTCTTCACCAACTCGGCGATCAAGAAAGCCTTCGATTGGTACGCCACCGTGCCGAATCAGTCCGACCTGCCGCACGGGCTCATCACGTCGGTGATGCCGAAGCCCGGCGGCGGGGCCACGGTGTTCGTGCAGCAGAGCGGCGCGTCGCGGATCCGTGAAGTGTCGTTCGCGGCGAGCAAGACCCTGGCCGTCCTGCTGTATTTCTGCCGCAAGCAGCGGATCCCCATTCCGCGCGATGCCGAGAAGGACATCGCCGCCGACGGCGACACGCTCGTGCTGACCATCTCCGGAAAAACCCGCACCGTTTCACCGCAGGGATGAGCGGGAAGGCTGCATCGCGGTCACCGGGGGGCGCCGCGCCGCGTCGAGCGGCACGTCGGCGGTGCCGAATCGGAAGCCGTGGCCGGCCGCGAAGGCGACGAGGTCGTTCACCGTGCGCACGCCCCGCGAGGCCCGGCGCAATTGCGCGCGCAGGTCGGGGTCGCCCTGGGCGGCGATCAGGAAGCGCAGGTACTCGGCCTGACTGTTCACGTTCACGGCGCGACACTCCCGTCCGGACATCAGCGCGGCCAGGGTAGCAAGTGGTAGGACCAAAAAGATTTCATTTCTGAAAAATTTTAGGCAAATGCGGATGCGGCATGGTGTCGCGCCTTCCCGCCATGCGAAAGAGGGGCATGCGAAAGTAGGGGGCGCGACACCCCGCCGACCCGCTACTTCACGTGCTCCTTGATCTTTGTGCCGGCGGTCTGAGCCGTGTCGCGCAGGGCGCGTGCGGCACCGCGCAGCCCCGCATCGGCGCGGCGGTCGGGCATCAGTTCGAACAGCATCAGCGAGCGGCCCACCACCGGGATGTCGTCGCCGCTGCGCGCCGTCGCCACATCGACGCGGTCGCCGTCGCCGGTGTCGAGCAGCTTGATCCACTGGCTGCCGCCCGTCACCTCGGGCAGGGTGAAGGGCACCACGTCGTGGTGGCTGTTGATGATCAGCAGCAGCGTGGCGTCGGAGGCCGGCCTCTTGATGCCGGTCGCCTGGGCGCGTCCGTCCATCAGCATGCCCAGGCAGCGGGCCAGCGGGTCCTGCCACTGTTCGGTGGTCTTCTCCGCGCCGGCCGGCGTCAGCCACGTGACGTCCTTCACCTCCAGTTCCGGGTTGAAGGCGCCGGTCAGGAAGCGGCCGCGCCGCAGCATCGGGTGGCTCTGCCGCAGGGCGATGAGGCGCCGGACGAACTCGGTCAGTGCCGCGCCCTCCTCGCCGATGCCGTCCCAGTCTACCCAGGAGATCTCGTTGTCCTGGCAATAGGCGTTGTTGTTGCCGCCCTGGGTGCGGGCGAATTCGTCGCCGGCCAGCAGCATCGGCGTGCCCTGCGACAGCAGAAGCGTCGCCAGCATGTTGCGCATCTGCCGCGAGCGCAGCGCCTGGATCTCCGGATCGTCGGTCGGCCCCTCGACGCCGTGGTTCCAGGACAGGTTGTGCGAGTGGCCGTCGCGGTTGTCCTCGCCGTTCGCTTCGTTGTGCTTGTCGTTGTAGGAAACGAGGTCGTTCAGCGTGAAGCCGTCGTGCGCGGTGATGAAGTTCACCGATGCCCACGGCTTGCGCCCACGCCGCGCGAACAGGTCGCTCGATGCGGTGAGGCGGGTCGCCAGTTCCGGCAGCATGCCCTCGTCGCCCTTCCAGTAGGCGCGCACGGTGTCGCGGTAGCGGTCGTTCCACTCCGCCCAACTCGGCGGGAAGCCGCCGACCTGGTAGCCGCCGGGGCCGCAGTCCCACGGCTCGGCGATCAGCTTGACGCGGGAGAGCACGGGGTCCTGCCGGCAGGAGTCGAGGAACCCGCCGCCCTGGTCGAAACCGTGCGGCTCGCGGCCGAGGATGGTGGCGAGGTCGAAGCGGAACCCGTCCACGTGCATCTCGGTGACCCAGTAGCGCAGGCTGTCGTTCACCATCTGCAGAACGCGCGAATGGCTGAGGTTCAGCGTGTTCCCGGTGCCGGTGTCGTTGATGTAGTACCGCGGGTCCGGCGCCAGCCGGTAGTAGGAGGCGTTGTCGATCCCTTTGAACGAGAGGGTCGGGCCCATCTCGTTGCCTTCGGCGGTGTGGTTGTAGACGACGTCGAGGATCACCTCGATCCCCGCCTCGTGGAAGCGGGCGACCATCTCCTTGAACTCGTAGATGGCGCCGGCCGCGAGGTAGCGCGGGTCGGGTGCGAAGAAGCCGATGGAGTTGTAGCCCCAGTAATTGCGCAACCCCTTCGACAGCAGCAGCCGGTCGTCGACGAAGGCGTGCACCGGCAGAAGTTCGACCGCCGTGACACCGAGCGAACGGACGTAGTCCACCACCTCCTGCTGCGCCAGGCCGGCGAACGTGCCGCGGTTCTGCGGCGGCACGGCCGGGTGGCGCATGGTGTAGCCGCGCACGTGCGTCTCGTAGATGATCGTCCGCTCCCACGGGACGGAGAGGGGACGGTCCCGGCCCCAGGTGAAGGCCGGGTCGATGACGACGCATTTCGGCATGCCCGGCGCGGAGTCGCGCCGGTCGAAGGAGAGGTCGCCGCGCGAGGAACCGATGCGGTAGCCGAAATGCGCGTCCGACCAGCGCAGCGGCCCGATCAGGTGCTTGGCGTAGGGATCGAGCAGCAGCTTGTTGGGGTTGAAGCGGTGGCCGGCGCGCGGCTCGTAGGGGCCATGCACGCGGTAGCCGTAGACGGTGCCGGGCCGCGCGTCGGGCAGGTAGCCGTGCCAGACCTCGTCCGTGTACTCCGGCAACTCGACCCGTTCCAGCTCGCGCCGCCCCTCCCGGTCGAACAGGCACAGCTCGACCTTCGTCGCGTTGGCGGAGAACAGGGCGAAGTTTACGCCCAGCCCGTCCCAGGTGGCGCCGAGCGGGTAGGGCGACCCTTCGCGGATGCGGGCTTGGCGCAGGGCTTGCGGGGTGGCGGGAACTCTCTTCACAGGCAGCCTCTGGTGGGGCGGGTTGGTCTGGCGGGCCAAGGGAGAACACGCGAGCCGCGATGTTGATCCTGTGGCCTTCGCCCGGCGCCGCATACCTCTTCGAAAGGGCAAGAGGTCTTTATGAGAATCGTCATAGTCGTCAAGACAGGTCGCAGCCGGAGCATGGCCGTGCTATGATCTTCATCGTGAATAAATGATAAATATTGTTGGGGAAGCTGGCGAAGTCGCCCATGATCCCGGCTGGGCAGTCGGGATCGGATGCTGTTCCCTGACGAACTTTGGCGGCAGGTGGACATGGCAAGAGCTCTCATCGCAAGCGCACGCGATCGAAATATTTTCCGCTGCGGCGCCCCGGCGGTTATGAAACCTGACGGCCCGGCGCGGGTGGCGTAGGGCGCTGGCGCGCGCTGCGCACATCATCATCCCCGCCGCGTATCCGGTCCTGCGGTTTCCGCCGCAGGTTCCGATGGGCGCCTTTTTCCGTTACGGCCTCCGGGTTCCGATCGCGACCATGCTCCGCAATCCGGCTCGTTTCCTCTTATCGCTCGACCCGCGGGCGGCTCTGCTCGGCATCGTGCTCACGATGGGCGTGCTGGGGGGCGTGTCGTGGGCGGCCATGACCGCGCTCGACTACGTCGACACGCTCAGGCGCGCCGAGCGGGACGCGCTGCGGGCCGCCACGATGCTGGATCGGCATGCGCGCGCGGTGATCGACCCTCGGCTGGAGTCGCTGGGCCGCGTCGTCGACCGGCTGCGCGGCCGCGACCGGCACTCCTTTGTCGAGGCCGCGTTGGGCGAGGCGTTGGCCGCGCCGGACGGCGCACTGGCGGTGGTCGACCGCGACGGCCGGACCGTCTTCGGGCCTTCCGTCGCGTTGTCCGACGGCGTGCCGGCATTGCTGCGCGCCATCGCCGCCACGGGCGGCGGCACCGGCGTGCTGGCCGCCACCGGCCGATTCGACGGTGTCGACGCGCTGGTTCTGGGCGAACGCGTTGCCGGCCCGGACGGCCGCGGCTGGGGCGCCGTGCTGGTGGCGGTGCCGCTGTCCTCCCTCTCCGCCGTGCTGAACGCCGCCGACGGAGCCGTCGACGCGCGCGGGCAGCGCAGCACCGGCCTGTACCGGCTGGACGGCGCCCTGCTTGCCGGACGTGGGGCGGCGGCGCTGGGCGCGTTGCCTGGGGTGGAAGCCGGAACCGGCCAGGTCGCCGGCAACTGGCCGCTGCAGGACCGTGCGCACGTGCTGGGCTGGCGGCGGCTGGCCGGCTTGCCGGTGCTGGCGGCGGTCGCCACGCCGCGCGACGCGATCCTGGCCGCGTGGCGGTCGCGCCTGGAACGCGGTGTCGTGGTGGCCGGGGCCAGCCTTCTGGCGTTGTTCGGCCTGGGCATCCTGGGATGGGAAAGCCTGAAGCGCGAGCGCAACGCCCGGCGGGCACTCGCCGACGCCAACGCGCGCCTGGAGCAGCGCGTGGAGGAGCGCACCGCCGACCTGCGCACGCTCAATCAGAAGCTGGTCGCCGCCCTGGCCGAGAAGGAGCGCGCCAACCAGGCCAAGGCCCGCTTCCTGTCGGCCGCCAACCACGACCTGCGCCAGCCCTTCCAGGCGCTGCGTCTGTTCCACCACCTGCTGTCCGAACGCCTCAACGAGCCGCGCGCCGTGACCATTGCCGAGAAGATGGGCGAGGCGCTGGAGTCGGGCGAGAAGCTGCTGCACGCGCTGCTGGAGGTCGCCACGCTGGACGCCGGTGTGGTCAAGCCGAAGATCACCGCCGTGCCGGTGGCCCAGGTGCTGGAGCCGGTCGTCGGCGAGTTCCGCGACGCCGCCGCGGCGAAGGGGCTGACCGTGCGGGTGCGGCCCTGCGGCGTGGTGGTGCGCACCGACCCCGTGCTGCTGACGCGCATGCTGCGCGATCTGGTTGGCAACGCCGTGGCTTATACCGGTTCCGGCGGTATCCTCATCGCCTGCCGCGCCCGTGGCCAGTGGCTGCGCATCGAGGTGTGGGACACCGGTCCCGGCATCGCGCCGGAGCATCTGGACGCCATCTTCGAGGACTTCGTCCAACTCGGCAACCCGGAGCGTGACCGGGCGCGCGGCCTGGGGCTGGGCCTCGCCAAGGTGCGGCGCAAGGCGGCGCTGCTCGGGCATACGGTGGACGTGCGCTCGCGGCCCGGCCACGGCTCGGTGTTCGCCATCACTGTCCCGGTCGCCGCCGCCGAACCGGCCGCCGACACCGCCGCAGGCAGCCCCGGCGCCGAGGCGAAGGCCGGCGCCCCGCGCGTCATCCTGGTGGTCGAGGATGACCCGGTGCAGCGCCAGGGGATGCAGCTTCTGCTGGAGACCTGGGGCCATACGGTGACGGCGGCGGCCGACGGCGTGGCGGCGCTGGAGCGCCTGCGCACGGCGACGCGCCCGCCGGACGTCATCGTCACCGACTTCCGCCTGCCCGGACCGCTGACCGGTGTGCAGGTGGTGACGCGGGCATGCGAGTTGACCGGCCGGCCGGTGCCCGGCATCATCCTGACCGGCGACACCGCCCCCGAACGCATTCGCGAGGCGGTGGCCACCGGCTGCCGCCTGCTGCACAAGCCCTTCACGCCGGAACTGCTGCGCGACGCGCTGGCGGCGCTGGGGCATGGCGAGGCGGCGCCGGCCCGCGCGGCGCAGCAGACGGCGGCCTGACCCGGCTGGTTACATTATCGAAATGTTAATGGCCCGAGCATTAACCTAAAGGCCGTATCGGAGCGGCCGGAATGTCCCAGTCACGTCCTCTTACCCGCATCGACCAGGCCCAGCTCGACGCCGTCATCCGGCGGCACGAGATGTTCCGCAACGCCCGCATGGGTGGGGCGCGCGCCACGCTGTCGTTCTGTGACCTCTCGGGGCTGGACCTGGCCGGCCGTGATCTGGCGCACGCGGACCTCGTCGGCTCGTCGCTGAAGGGGGCCAACCTGGCGGGGGCGCGCCTGGACTGCGCGGCCATGTTCGCCTGCGACCTGCGGCAGGCCAACCTCGAGAACGCCAGCCTGATCAAGACCGACCTGCGCGGCGCCTGCCTGCGCGGCGCCGTGCTGATCGGCGCCAACCTGTTCGAGGCCGACCTGCGCGATGGTTCGCTGGCCGAGAAGGACCGCGCCGGCAACCTGCGCGTGGTCCAGGTGGAGGCGCAGCCGACCGAGGCGTCCGGTGCCGACCTGTCGGGCGCCAACCTGACCAACGCGCGCCTGAGCGGCGCCATGGCCATCCACACCGACTTCACCGACGCGGTCATGCGCGGCTGCAAGCTGGTGCGCGCCACCATGCGTGGCGCCAACTTCAGCGGCTCCAACCTGGAAGGGGCGGACCTGTCCGGCGCAGACCTGCGCGGCGCCTGCCTGCGCGGCGCCGTGCTGACCGGCGCGTCGCTGACGATGGCCGACATGACCGACGCCGACATCGAGGACACGCTGACCGACGCCCCGGTCGGCCGCGTCATCGCCGAACTCGGCCGGCCGTTGGAAGAGCTGCTGCACGACCACATCGTCTGGGTCGGCACCGGCGGCGCGCAGGGGCAGCACCTCGACCTCAGCGAGTTCGACCTGCGGCACGCGCCTTCCCTGGCGCACAGCTGCATGACGATGCTGCGCGCCACCCGCGCCACCTTCTACGGCCTTGACCTGACCAACATCCAGCTCCAGGCCGCGCATCTGGAGGAGGCCGACCTGCGCAACGCCAAGATCTCCGGCGGCGACCTGCGCGGCGTGAACCTGAAGAACGCCCGGCTGAACAACGCCGACCTGCGCAACGCCAACCTGCGCCCGCTGGTGTTCGACGAGAAGCGCTCCATGCATTCCGATCTGGCCGGCGCGCGGCTGCGCTACGTCGACTTTCGCGGCGCCTGCCTGCGCGGCGTCAACTTTGCCGGCGCCGACCTGTCGTTCGCCAACCTGATCGGCTGCGACATGGCGAAGGCCGACTTCAGCCACGCCAAGCTGTTCGGCGCCAAGCTGGAGCGCCGCGCCCTGGAAGGCGTCACGCTGGATGGCGTGGCCGGACTGAAGCTGTAGCTACAGCTTTTCAGCGTTCCTCGGCTGTCTTGTGGGCCGGAGGCTCGCCGCTGCCGGCCGTGAATCCTGCACCTCGCCGCCACTTCCCATGTCCCCGCGCGTTGAGTCCACTAAGTTTCGTGCTATTCCGGAACGGACGGGCGCGGGAGGCGGAACGGGATGACGGGACAGCGGCGACGGGACGCCGGCACGGCACTGGCCGCGGCGATCGCGCAGCACCGCGCCGGCAATCTGCCGGAAGCGGAGCGGCTGTACCGCGCCGTCCTCGCCGACCATCCCGAACACACGGGGGCGCTGCACCTGCTGGGCGTCCTGGCGCATCAGTGCGGGCAGCACGCGGCGGCGGTGGAGCTGATCGGCAAGGCGCTGGCACGTGACGCCGCCGTGCCCGAGCATCACGCCAACTTCGGTCTGGCGCTGCACGCCCTGGGCCGCGTGGGGGAGGCCGAGGCCAGCTACCGCAAGGCGCTGGCCCTGCGCGATGACTATCCAGAGGCGCACAACAACCTGGGCAGCGCTCTGCAGGACCAGGGCCGGACGGAGGAGGCGCAGGCGCACTACCGCCGGGCGTTGGGCCTGCGGGACGAATTCCCGGAGGCGCTGGTCAACCTGGGCACCGCGCTGCGCGACGCCGACCGGCCCGTCGATGCGGCGGAGTGCTTCCGCCGCGCCCTGGCGCTCGACCCGGAGAACCCGACGGCGCACAGCAACCTGGGCGTGGTGCTGAAGGAGACCGGCCGCCCGGAGGAGGCCGAGGCGCACCAGCGCGAGGCCTTGCGCCTCGCCCCCGGCGACCCGGAGACGCTGGTCAACCTGGGCTTGCTGCGCGAGGCGCAGGGACGGCGCGACGAGGCCGAAGCGTGCTACCGGCAGGCGCTCGAGTCCGATCCCGGCTTCGCGCTGGCGCGCTGGAACCTGGCGCTGCTGCTGATCGGCCGGGGCGATCTGGCGGAGGGGCGCGACCTCTACGAGGCGCGCTTCGAGTCCCGCCGCGTGCTCGGCGCCCGCGTCTTCCCGGTGCCGTGCTGGCGGGGTGAGGACCTGACGGGCAAACGCATCCTGGTGTGGCGCGAGCAGGGCATCGGCGACGAGCTGCTGTACGGCACCTGCCTGCCCGATCTGGTCGCCATGGCCGGGCATGTGGTGCTGGAATTGGACGAACGGCTGGTGCCGCTGTTCGCGCGCGCCTTTCCGCAGGCCACCGTGCGCGCCGAGACGCTGGGTCCCGACGGGCGCGAGACGGTGCAGCCGCCGGACTTCGACGTGCACGTGCCGATGGCCTCCCTGCCGCGCTTCCTGCGCCGCCGCTTGAGCGACTTTCCGCCGCGCCGCCGGTACCTGACGCCGGACCCGCGGCGTGCCGGCGTCTGGCGACGCCGGCTGGCGGAGTGCGGTCCGGGGCTGCGCGTCGGCGTGTGCTGGCGCAGCCAGAGGACGCACGGTGAGCGCAAGCACCTGTACACCCAGCTCGACCAGTGGGCGCCGGTGCTGGCGCTCCCCGGCGCCGTGTTCGTCAACCTGCAGTACGACGTGCGCGAGGACGAACTGCGCCATGCCGAAGAGCGGATGGGCGTGCGGTTGCACCACTGGTCCGATACCGACCTGAAGAACGACCTCGAAGCGGCGGCGGCGCTGACCGCCGGCCTTGACCTCGTCATCACCGTGCAGTCCTCGGTGGGCGAGATGGCGGGGGCGCTGGGCGTGCCGGTGTGGCGCTTTGGCGGCGTGTACGACTGGACGATGCAGGGCACCGCCTGCCGGCCGTGGTTCCCCGGCATGCGCATGTGGGGTGCCGGCAATGGCGAGACCCTGGGCGATGTGCTGGTCCGCATCGCCGCCGAATTGCGGCGCATGCTGGCCGCGCCGCCGCCGCCCGATCCGTTGCGCGGCATGCTCGACGAGGCGCGGTCGCTGCACGCGGCCGGCCAATGGCCGGACGCCGAGAAGGTCTATCAGCGGATCCTGCAGGCCGACCCGGAGCACGCGGAAGCGCTGCACGGCTATGGCCGGCTCGGGCATCAGGCGGGGCGGCCGGACATCGCGGCGGCGCTGATCGGGCAGGCCATCGATGCCGGCGGCGGCACCGCAGAACGGCACCGCGAGCGGGGCCTCGTCTTCCAGGCGCTGGGCGCGCTCGATGAGGCGGCGGACGAGTACCGGGCGGCCGTGGCGCACGACCCGGACGACGCCGAGGCGCTGGGCAATCTGGGGGCGGTCCTGCTGAACCTCGGCGACCCGGCCGGGGCCGCCCATACGACGTCGGATGCGCTAAAGCGCCGGCCGGAGTGGGCCGGGCTGCACGCCAACCTCGCCCTGGCGCTCCAGGCGCTGGGGGAGGAGGAGCGGGCGGCGTGTGCCCTGCGTCGCGCCCTGGCGCTCGACCCGGCGCTGGCCGAAGCGTGGAACAGCCTGGGACATGCGGAGCTGGCGGCCCGGCCGGCGCAGGCGGCGGCCTGCTGCGCGCGGGCGCTGCACCTCAATCCGGAGTACGCGGAGGCCCACGGCAACCTTGGCCTTGCCTTGCGGGCGCTGGACCGGTCGGCGGACGCTGTGGCGTGTCAGCGCCGCGCGCTGCGCGTGCGGCCCGAAGCGCCCGCCATCGTCGCCAATCTGGCGCTGGCGCTGGAGGCGGACGGTCAGGGTGACGCGGCGGGACTGGCGTGGTGGCGCATCCTGCTGCTTGATCCGGGCGCGGCGGAGGGCTTCGCCGGGCTGGCCGACCTGCGCATGCGCCAGGGTCGGCACGAGGCCTCCGTCCGCGCGTGGCGGCGGGCGCTGGCCGTGCAGCCCAAGCGCGCGGAGTGGCACTACAACCTCGGCAACGCGCTGCATGCGCTGGCTCGGCCGGACGCTGCCGACGCTGCCTACCGCCGAGCCGTCGACCTGAATCCGGGGCTGTCGTTGGCCCGCTTCAACCGCGGCTACGCCGCTCTGGCGCAAGGCCGGATCGTCGAGGGCTGGACGGGGCTGGAGGCTCGCTTCGCCGCAGGGCAGGCGCACCCCGACCGCCGCTTCCCCCGACCCGCCTGGGACGGCGGCGACCTTCGGGACAAGCGCGTGCTGGTGTGGCGCGAACAGGGGGTGGGCGACGAGCTGATGTTCTCGTCCTGCTACGCCGACCTGATCGCCCGCGCCGGGCACGTGATCATCGAATGCGACGCGCGCCTCGCCGGCCTTTTCGCCCGGTCCTTTCCCCAGGCGACGGTGCGCGCGGCGGGGGGCGAACCGGACGATTTCGACGTGCACGTCGCGGCCGGCTCACTGCCTTTGCGCCTGCGCCGCTCGCTGGCCGATTTCCCCGCGTGGTCCGGCTGGCTGGTTCCCGACGCGGCGCGCGTTTCGTCCATGCGCGCGCGGCTCGCCGCCCTCGGACCGGGGCTGGCGGTGGGGATCGCGTGGCGCAGCGGTCTGGTCACGCCCGAGCGCGCCGGGCTCTACACGCGGCTGGAGGACTGGGGACCGGTCTTCGCCGTGCCGGGGGTGCGTTTCGTGAACCTGCAATACGACGACTGCGCGGCGGAAATCGCGGACGCCGAACGGTGCTTCGGCGTTACGATCCACCGCTGGCCCGACCTCGACCTGCGCAACAACCTGGAGGGGGCGGCGGCGCTGACCGCGTCGCTGGACCTCGTGCTGTCGGCCGGCACCTCGGTGGCGGAGATGGCCGGGGCGCTGGGCGTCCCGGTCTGGCGTTTCGGCGCGCGTGGCGAGTGGACCGCGCTGGGCGCCGCCGTGCGCCCCTGGTACCCATCGATGCGCCCCGTCGCCCCCACGCCCGGCGAGGGCATGGCCGGCGTGCTGATCCGGATGGGCCGGGAACTGGCGCGCTTGGCGGGTTGACGGCGCCCATCCGCCCCTCATCTTGCCCTGCCTCCTCCCGCGAAACGTGCTATCGATACCCCATCGACAGCGGCGGGCAGGGCGGCCGGATGAACCGGAAGGAGCGCAGGGCGGGGGCGGCGGGTGGCCGCCCGGCGGGATTCGATCCGGCGGCGGCGACGCTTGCACAGGGCGTGCAGCTCCATCAGGCCGGGCGGATGGCCGAAGCGGCGGCGCTCTACCACCAAGCCCTGCAGATCCACCCCGGCCACCCCGACGCACTGCACCTGCTGGGCATGCTGGCCTGCCAGCAGGGGCGCTTCGCCGACGCCGTGGACCTCATCACGCAGGCGACGGCCGCCAACGGGCGGGTGCCGGACTATCACGCCAACCTGGGTTTCGCGTTGCAGAACCTGGGCCGGCCGGCCGAGGCCGAGGCCGCGTGCCGGCGCGCGCTGAAGCTCAGGCCCGGCTTCCCGGAGGCCGCCAACACGCTGGGCAATGCGCTGCTGGCACAGGGCAGGCGGGACGAGGCGGTGCGCGCCTACCGCGAGGCGCTGCGTGGCCGGAGCGACTACACCGAGGCGCACGGCAACCTGGGCGCCGCCTTGCGCGCCGCCGGCAAGCCGGAGGAGGCGGAACCGCACCTGCGCCAGGCGCTGGCCCGCAACCCCGGCATGATCGAGGCGCGCGTGGCGCTGGCGCTGGCGCTGCACGACCGCGGGCGTGTCGAGGAGGCGGTGGAGGTGCTGCGGCCGGCGCTGGCGCAGCGGCCGGGGCATCCGCCGGTGCTGGTGGCGCTGGCCGGCATGCTGCAGCGCGCCTGCAAGACGGCCGAGGCCGAGGCGGCGTTCCAGCGCGTCATCGCCGTCGAGCCGGCCGACGCCGAACTGTGGAACTCCTACGGCCCGCTGCTGCGCGGGCTCGACCGGCTGGAGGCCGCCGGGCGGGCGCACGAGCGCGCCGTGCGCGTTGCCCCCGCGATGCCGGAGGCGCTGACCAACCTCGGCAACATCCGCCACTTCCAGGGCCGGCCGGAGGAGGCCGCGGCGCTGCACCGCCGGGCGCTCGACCTGCGGGCGGACTACGCCGACGCGCACGCCAACCTGGGTTTCGCGCTGGGCGACCTGGGCGACGCCGCGGCGTCGGAGGCCGCCTTCGGCCGCGCGCTGGACCTCGATCCGGAACTGGGCGTCGCCGCGCTCAACCGTGCGCTGCTGCGGCTCAAGGCCGGGCGGCTGGCTGAGGGCTGGGCCGACTACGCGCGCCGCTTCGTCTCGCGCGGGCATCCGCAGGGGATCACCCGCCCTATGCCGGAATGGCGCGGCGAGGACTTGACGGGCAAGCGGATCCTGGTGTGGCGCGAGCAGGGGCTGGGCGACGAGCTGATGTTCGCCTCCTGCTACCCCGACCTGATCGCGCGCGCCGGGCACGTGGTGATCGAATGCGATCGGCGGCTGGTGCCGCTGTTCCAGCGCTCCTTCCCCGCCGCCACCGTGCGTGCGGTGACCGGGGATCCGCTGGACGCGGACGTGCACGTCGCCGCCGGCTCCCTGCCGGGGCTGCTGCGCCCGAACCTCGCCGCCTTCCCGGCGGGGCCGTCCTGGCTGATGGCCGATCCCGGCCGCGCCGCCGCATGGCGCGCGCGGCTGGCCGAGCGCGGCCCCGGACCGACGGTGGGCATCGCCTGGACGAGCTGGAAGATCGATCACACCCGGCGCAATGCCTACACCGAACTGGGCCAGTGGGCGCCGGTGCTGCGGGTGCCCGGCGCCACCTTCGTCAGCGTCCAGTACGACGGCCGGTACGATGAGATCGCCGAGGCCGAGCGCCGCTTCGGCGTGCCGATCGCCTCCTTCCCAGAGACCGACCTCGCCAACGACCTGGAGGAGGCGGCGGCGCTGACCGCCGCGCTCGACCTCGTCATCTCAGTGGCGAGTGCGCCGGGCGAGCTGGCCGGGGCACTGGGCGTGCCGGTGTGGCGCGTCGCCGCGCGTGACTGGACGCAACTGGGCAGCGCCGCGCGGCCCTGGTATCCGTCGCAGCGCCCCTGCCCGCCGCGCAGCGGCGAAGGGTTGGGCGATGTCCTGGCGCGCTTGGCCAAGGAGTTGGCGCGCGCCGCGGCGGAGGCCCGGTGAGCGCCGCGACGATCCAGGCCCTGATGGACCGGGCCGTGCGCCACCATCAGGCGGGCGAGCTGGCGGCGGCCGAGCCGCTGTACCGGCAAATCCTCGACCGCCAGCCGCAGCACGCCGGCGCCCTGCACCTGCTGGGCGTGCTGGCGCATCAGGTGGGGCAGAACGACACCGCGGCGGCGCTGATCGCCAAGGCCATCATGGCCGACGGCCGCGTGCCCGACTACCACGCCAACCTGGGCCTCGTCCTGCAGGCCATGGGCCGGCTGGAGGACGCCGCCGCCTGCCAGGGGCAGGCGCTGGCGCTCAACCCCGATTACCCGGAGGCGCATCACAATCTGGGCGTGGTGCTGCAGGCCCAGGGCCGCGCGGAAGAGGCGGCGGCGCGGTTCGCCGAGGCCGTCCGGCTCCGGCCGGGCTTCGGCGAATCGCACCTCAACCTGGGTGCCGCCCTGCAGGCGCTCGGTCGGCTCGACGAGGCCATCGTGCACCACCAGCGCGCCGCCGAACTGCGGCCGGGCGATCCGGCGCCGTGGAACAACCTGGGCAGCGCCTACCGCGGCCTGGGCCGTCTGGGCGATGCCATGGCCTGCTGGCAGCAGGCGCTGGTGCGTGATGCCGGGAACGTGACGGCCATCGCCTGCCTCGCCGACGCGCTGCACACGCAGGGGCGTCTCGCCGACGCCGCCGACGCGTATGCCGAGGCGCTGCGCCTCGACCCGCGCAACCCGGCGACGCTGAACAACTTCGGCCTTGTCCTGCAGGCCATGGGCCGGCACGAGGACGCGGCCTCCTGCTTCGATGCGGCATTGGCGGTACAGCCGGACTTTCCGGAGGCGTTCGATAACCTGGGGTCCTGCCACATGGCGATGGGCCGCGCCGACCGGGCGGAGCCGTTCCACCGGCAGGCGCTGGCCCGCCGGCCGACGCTGGCGCAGGCGTGGAACAACCTGGGCAACGCGCTGAAGGGGCTGGGCCGGGCGGACGAGGCGGTCGGCTGCTGGCAGCGCGCGCTGGCTCTGCGTCCCGACATGCCCGAGGCCTACAGCAACCTCGGCAACGGCCTGCGCGACCGTGAACGCTTCTTGGAATCCGAGGCGGCGCACCGCCGCGCGTTGCGCCTCACGCCCGGCAACGCCATGATGCTCAGCAACCTGGGCTCGGCCATGCAGAAGCGTGGCGGCAACGCCGCGGCGGCCGACGTCACCCGCCGCGCGCTGGCGCTTCAGCCGGACTACGCGGAGGCGCTGACCAATCTCGGCCTGGCGCTGCAGCGCCTGGACGACGCGGTCGGCGCGCACGCCTGCTACAGCCGCGCGCTGGCGCTGATGCCGGACCTGCCGCTCGCGCGCTTCAACCGCGGTCTGCTGCGGCTGGAGGAGGGCGACGCGGACGGCGGCTGGCCGGAGTACGCCTGGCGCTTCGCGTCGGGCCAGATCGGCGCCGCCCGGCAGCCGCCCATGCCGCCCTGGCGCGGCGAGGACCTGACCGGCAAGCGCCTGCTGATCTGGCGCGAGCAGGGGGTGGGGGACGAGGTGATGTTCGCCTCCTGCTACGCCGACGCCATCGAGCGGGCGCGCCATGTGGTGATCGAGTGCGACGCGCGGCTCGTCTCCCTGTTCGCGCGCTCCTTCCCGGCCGCCACCGTTCGGGCGCAGACCATCGTCGACGGGCGCGAGACCATGGCGGTGGGCGACGCCGACCTGCACGTGCCGGCCGGATCGCTGCCACGCGCCTTTCGCAACGGTCTGACGGGGTTCCCGGCGCGGGCCTCCTGGCTGGTGCCGGACCCGGTGCGGGTGGAGGCGTGGCGCAAACGCCTCGCCGGTCTCGGGCCGGGCCTCACCGTCGGCATCGCGTGGCGCAGCAGCCTCATCACCGCCGAACGGGCCGCCGCCTACACGCGGCTGGATGACTGGGGGCCGCTGTTCGCCGTGCCGGGCGTGCGCTTCGTGAATCTGCAGTACGACGACTGCGCGGCGGAGATCGCGCAGGCCACGGCGCGCTTCGGCGTGACCATCCACCGCTGGTCCGACCTGGACTTGAAGGATGATTTCGAAGGCACGGCGGCGCTGATCGCCGGCCTCGATCTGGTGATCGCGCCGGCGGTGTCGGCGGGCGAGCTGGCGGCGGCGCTCGGCACCCCGGTGTGGCGCCTGGGCGGGCGGGACTGGACGCAGTTGGGAGCCGCCGTGCGCCCATGGTTCCCGGCCATGCGCCTGTTCCAGCCGCGCACCGGGGAGACGCTGGCCGACGTTCTGTGCCGCATGGCGGCGAGCCTGCGGCCGCTGGCGGCCGTGCCGGCGGCGCCACGGCCGGCCAAGCCCGTCGTGGACGTCGGGCCGATGCTGGCGCAAGGCCTGCGGCACCATCAGGTTGGTGACTTGCCGAACGCCGAAACCTGCTACCGCCACGTGCTCGACGCCGAACCGGAGCACGCCGACGCCCTGCACCTGCTGGGCGTGCTGGCGCACCAGTTGGGCGACCATGCCACGGCTGCCGAGCTGATCGGCCGCTCGCTGGTCCAGCGGGACGGCGTGCCGGAGGTGCACGGCAACCACGGCTCCGTCCTGCAGGCGCTCGGCCGCATGAACGAGGCGGTGGCGCAGTACGAGACGGCGCTGCGGCTGAAGCCCGCCTTTCCCGATGCCCTCAACAATCTGGGCAGCGCGCTTCAGGCGCTGGGCCGCCTCAAGGACGCGGAATCGCGCTATCGCGAGGCGCTGCGGTTGCGGCCGGACTTCACCGGCGCGCTCGCCAACCTCGGCACCGTGCTGCACGCGCAGGGCCGCCTGGAGGAGGCGCTGACCTGCCTGGGCGAGGCGGTGCGGCGCGACGCCGGCGGGCCAGATGCGCGAATGGGGCTCGCCGCCGTGCTGACCGACCTCGGCCGGCTGGGCGAGGCCGAGCGGCATGCCCGCGAAGCGGTGGCCCTGGCCGGCGACGACCCGGAGGCGCACGCCGCGCTGGGCAAGACGCTCCACCTCGCCGGCCGCACGGCGGAGGCGGCGGATAGCCTGGAGCGCGCGGTCGATCTGGGCTGCCGGCGCGCCGCCATGCTCGATCTGCTCGGCGCGGCGAAGCGGCTGCTGGGTGATCGCACGGCGGCCGAGACGTGGCATCGCCGCGCGATCGCGGCGGAGCCGCTGCGCGCCGCCGCGCACGTCAATCTCGGCCTGGCGCTGGCCGGGCAGGGCCGTGCGGCGGAGGCGGCCCGCTGCTACCGCCACGCTCTCGTCCTCGCCCCGGCGTCACCGGAGGCGCTCAACAACCTGGGCGTGGTCCTGCAGAACCAGGGGGCTCTCGACCAGGCCCAAGCGGCGCACCGGCGCGCCGCCGCCGTGCGGCCGGAACTGGCGGAAAGCTGGGGCAACCTGGGCGGCGCGCTGCTGCGCGCCCGGCGGCACGAGCCGGCCGCCGCCGCCTGTCGGCGCGCCCTGGCGCTGAAGCCCGACCTGCCCGGTGCGTTCACCACGTGCGGTGCGGCGCTCAAGGCCTTGCGCCACTTTGCCGATGCGGCGGCGCACCACCGCCGCGCTCTTGCCATCGTACCCGGACACGCCAAGGCGTGGTCGAACCTCGGCACCGCCGTGGCTGGCGCGGCCCGGTGGGCGGACGCCGTTGCCTGCCACCGGCGCGCCCTGGCGCTGGACCCCGGCTTTGCCGACGGCTGGCTGAACCTGGGCCACGCCATGCAGGCGCAGGGGCTGTTCGCCGAGGCCGAGCGGCACGCCGACCGCGCCATCCGGTTGGACCAGGTTCGGCCCAACGCGCGGGTGAACCGTGCGCTGATGCGGCTGGCCCGCGGCGACCTCGACGGGGGGTGGGCCGACTACGCCCTGCGCTTCGCGGCGGGGGAGGCGGTGCCGGACCGGCGCTTCCGGGTTCCGGAATGGCGGGGCGAGCCCATCGCGGGCAAACGCCTGCTGGTGTGGGCGGAGCAGGGGCTGGGCGACGAGCTGATGTTCGGCACGGTGGTCGCGGACCTGCAGGCGACGCGGGCCTGGGTGACCGTGGAGTGCGACCCGCGTATGGTCCGGCTGTTCACGCGCGCGCTTCCGTGGGCCAGCGTGCGCGCCGAGACCCGCGACCCGGACGACGCCGACCTTCACGTCCCCATGGGCTCGCTGCCGCGCCTGCTGCGTCGGCGGCTGGCGGATTTCCCGCCGCGACCTTCCCCCCTCTACCCGGACCCCGCGCTGGCGGCGGACTGGCGTCGGCGGCTGGCGGCGATCGGTACGGGCCTGACGGTGGGCATCTGCTGGCGCAGTTCCCACATCACCGCCGAGCGGGCCGGCGCCTACACCCGCCTGGACCGCTGGGGTCCGTTGCTGACCCTGCCCGGGGTGCACGCCGTCAACCTGCAGTACGACGACTGCACGGCGGAACTGGAGGATGCCGAGCGGCGGTTCGGCGTGCCCATCCATCGCTGGACCGACCTCGACCTGCGCAACGACCTGGACGGCGTGGCGGCGCTGATGGCCGGCCTCGATCTCGTTGTCAGCGCCCCCACCGCGGTGGGCGAACTGGCGGCGGCGCTGGGAACGCCGGTCTGGCGCCTGGGCGGGGCGGGCGACTGGTCGCGTTTGGGCACCGCCTGCCGGCCGTGGTTCCCGGCAATGCGCCTGATTGCCCCACCGGCTGGCGGAAGCGTGGCTGATGCGGTAGAATTGGCCGCAGGGATGCTGCGCGCGTGCATCGCGGGCTCCGGCCAGCGACATTAAGCAACGGTTAAGGCTGTCGGCCCTATGCTTGTGATGCGGTCGTAGGATCGCCGTTCTGTATTTGGTCTTGCGTTGGCGGGGCCGGCGGTGACGGCCGCGGACGCCGGTAGGGGAGTGGGTGCCATGGCTGACGATGCATTGGCTGGCGTGAACTCGATGGTGTCGGACTTGAGCAAGTCCATCGACGCCGCGATGAAGCGTTTGCAGGCCCAGCAGCAGTCTTCCAGCCCCGAGAACGTCAAGGAATTCCGCAAGGACGTCCGCAAGTCCTCGGCTCAGACCTCCGGATTCGCCACCGACATCGGCGTTCTGGCGAAGAACACCACGCGCCTCAACGTCGTCTCGGCGCTTGCGGCCAACGACCCGGTCGATTTCTACAAGTTCCGCGTCACCACCAAGGGCGAGGCGACGCTGGGCCAGATCGGCGATCCGGGCGTGCGCGTGCAACTCATGTCGAAGCTGGGCGTCGTCATGGCCGACAGCGACAAGAGCCAGGGAACCAAGCACGAGAACTTCAAGAAGCTGCAGAGTGGCGAGCTGTCGCTGGACCGCGGCGACTACACGCTCCGCGTTACCCGCGAGAAGGGCGAATCGGCGAAGGATCCCAAGAACTACGCGCTCCAGCTCTCCATGGGCACCTACAGCCAGGACTTCGACACGGTGGCCAAGCAGCCCGTGCGCGGGGACAGTCCATTCAAGATGTCCGCCGCGCAGCAGGAAATGCTGTCCGGCCTGAACGCCGCCGTGCAGAACATGAAGTCGATCCCGACGGGCCTGTCAGGGACGCAGAAGCTGATGGGCAGCTTCAACCTGTTCGTGTAATTTGGTCTTGGAGTCCGCCGAGCTCCGGTTTGCCAGCATTGCTTCACTTCCGCGATAGCGAGCATCAGCCTTGTGGCACCCCTGGCTGCCGTGGGCCAACCCGCGGGGGGTGTTCAACGTGGCGCAGGCCGACGCCATCGGCTGCCACATTATCACGGCCACGGCCGATCTGCTGGGCAAGTTGGGGTTGTTCGGCAAGAGCCTTCGAATATTCGTTGGAAACCGTGCGGATGCTTCATAACGACGCCGCAGCAGCAACGTACCCCATCGGCGTTCCATCCGACTTCCTTCTTTGAGAATGGCCATGACGATGTTCAAGCATATCCTGGTGACCGGTGGCGCCGGTTACGTCGGTAGTCTTCTGACGCCCGCCCTGCTGGCGGACGGGTATAAAGTTACCGTGTACGACATTTTATACTTCGGAACTCCGGGCCTGCCGCTGGACAATCCCAATCTGCGCCTGATCAAGGGGGACATCCGCGACACCGCCAAGCTGGCGCAGGCGCTGGAAGGTGTCGACTGCGTCATTCACCTCGCCTGCATCTCCAACGACCCCAGCTTCGATTTGGACGAAGGGCTGAGCCGGAGCATCAATTACGACTGCTTCGAACCGATGGTCGTGGCGGCGAAGGCGGCGGGCGTCAAGCGCTTCATCTACGCCTCCAGCAGCTCGGTCTATGGCGTATCTGACGCGCCGGACGTGACCGAGGAGCATCCGCTGGTGCCGCTGACCCTGTACAACAAGTTTAAAGGCATGTGCGAACCGCTGCTGTTCAAGCACCAGTCGCCCGACTTCGTCTGCGTCACCATACGGCCAGCGACGCTGTGCGGCTACAGCCCGCGCATGCGCCTGGACCTGAGCGTGAACATCCTGACCAACCACGCCGTCAACAACGGGCGGATCACCGTGTTCGGCGGCGAGCAGAAGCGGCCCAACTTGCATGTGCAGGACATGGTCGACCTCTACCGGCTGCTGCTGACGGTGCCGGACGACGCTATCGCCGGGCAGATGTTCAACGCCGGGTACCAGAACCATACGGTCGCCGAGATCGCCGAAATGGTCCGCAGCGTGGTGGAGGAGGAATATCCAGAGAAGGCGCCGATCGAGATCGTCCGCACCCCGTCGAACGATTTGCGCAGCTACCATATCAATTCCGACAAGATCTCCCGGTACATCGGCTTCCGTCCCAAGCGCAGCATTGCCGACGCCGTCCGCGACTTGTGCCGGGCGTTCCGCGAAGGGCTGTTGCCCGACAGTATGACCGACAGCCGCTACATCAACGTCAAGGTTCTGAAGGACGGCAACGCCGCATGAGTGCCGCGAAGCGCATTGCCGTCATCACCGGCGGCGCCGGTTTCATCGGCAGCCATGCGGTCGACCTTGCGCTGGCGCAGGGATATCGCGTGCATGTCATCGACAACCTGACTGGCGGCCGGCTCGACAATCTCGCCCATCATCGCGCCGAACCTGATCTGGTATTCGAGGAAGGCGACATCCGCGCGATTCAGGCCGATTCTCCCCTGTTCCGAGGAGCAGAGTGCGTTCTGCATTTCGCCGGCATCGGTGACATCGTGCCGTCGATCGAGCGGCCGGCCGAGTATATGTCGGTGAACGTGCAGGGCACCGTCGCCGTGCTGGAGGCGGCGCGCCAGGCCGGGGTAGGCAAGCTTGTGTACGCCGCGTCGTCCTCCTGCTACGGGCTGGCGGCGGTTCCCACCTCGGAAGACCACCCCATCGAGACCTGCTACCCCTATGCGTTGAGCAAGTACCAGGGGGAGCAGGCCTGCCTGCATTGGTTGCGGGTCTATGGGCTGCCGGTCAACGTCATCCGCATCTTCAACGCCTACGGCATCCGGTCGCGGACGTCGGGGGCCTATGGGGCGGTGTTCGGCGTCTTCCTGCGCCAGAAGCTGGCCTGCCAGCCGTTCACCGTGGTTGGCGACGGCACGCAGACCCGGGATTTCCTCTACGTCACCGACGTCGCTGCGGCGTTTCTTGCCGCAGCGCAGACGGAGCTGACGGGGCGGATTTGGAACCTTGGGGCGTCGCGGCCACAATCGATCAACCGGCTGGTCGAGTTGCTGGGGGGTGGCCCCGTGACGAACCTGCCCAAGCGGCCGGGCGAACCGGACTGCACGTGGGCCGACACCCGCCGCATCCAGACCGATCTGGGCTGGGCGCCGCAGGTGAGCTTCGAGGAAGGCGTGGCCAAGGTGCTGGCTGACATCGACTACTGGAGGGAAGCTCCCCTGTGGACGCCTGAGCGCATCGCCGACGCCACGCGCACTTGGTTCGCCATGCTGTCCCGTGAGGACTGAAATGGAAGAAGCAACGCTGTTTCAGTTCCGGCGCAAGATCAAGACCGCCCAAGTGTTGCGCGCACTGGTCGGAAGCCGGCCTCGCCAGAAGAAGGTCATGTCGACAGCTTCACGCAGTGCAGCATGATTGGCGGTGTGACCAAGACGCCGACCATGAGCGTGCGCTACGAGGAGCGGCAGGATTTCTCCGGCGGGGCGGCCATTGTTGCGAAGCACCTGAAGGCGGCCGACGGCAAACCCCGAGACCGTCGAGCCTGTTTGCCGCGCCGGGATCGGCAACAAGTTCACCACCTGCCTACACTCCAGGCTGCCGGTCCTGATCGACACCGATTCCAGTTGCGTGGCCGATCTGCTCGCTTCGTACGGTGCCGGTGTGTTGGTGGATGCGGAAATGCCGGCCGATATCGACGAGCGATCGCTGTCCCTGGATCGCGCGGCGTTGGCGCGCGGGGTGGAGCGGCTGACCACTGCCATCGTCTGGACGGTGATCTGACAAAGGGATGGCGCGCATGGCCATGATCGTGATCCGTGCCGACGCGTCTGCGATGGTGGGCACGGGGCACGTCATGCGCTGCCTCGCGGTGGCGGAGGCGCTACAGGATGAAGGCCACACCGTGTTCTTTGCGCTTGCGGAGAGTACGGACGCCGTCGACGCCCGGCTGGATGCCGAAGGTTTCCGCCGCACCCGACTGCCCGGACCGGCCGGCGGGCCGGCCGACCTGCGGGCACTGCATGCCCTGATCGGCGCGGAAGGCGCACACGCCGTCGTGCTCGACGGCTATCATTTCGACGAAGGCTACCGCGCCGGGCTGAAGGCGGCGGGGTGCCGCGTGCTTGCCTGGGACGACCTTGCTGATCGATCGATGCTGCACGCCGACCTCGTCGTCAATTCCGCACCGCAGGCCGGCCGTCTGCCGTACGAGCGGATCGCGCCCGGCGCCCGGCTGTTGCTGGGGCCATCCTACGCCGCTCTGCGGCGCGAGATCCGGCATGCCGCCGCGATGCCGCGCCGTCCTCTCACGGAACGCCGAGGACTCTTGCTCACCTTGGGAGGGGCCGATCCGCTGGGGTTGACCGGCCCCTGCATTGAACGGCTGGCGCCTGCACTACCAGAAGGCGTGCGGCTGATCGCCGTGGTCGGCGGCAGCAACCCGCGCGCCAATGCCCTTGCCGAGGTCGCGCGCCGCTTCGGCAACCGGATTGAGGTGCACGTCGATGCGCCCAACATGGGCATGCTCATGGTCGAATCAGGACTTGCGGTGTCGGCTGGCGGCGGCACGACGGCGGAATTGGCCGCACTCGCCGTGCCGACACTGCTCGTCGTCGTTGCTGACAACCAGGTGCCGGCCGCCACCGAGGCCGCGGGACTCGGCTGGTGCGCCGTGCTGGACGCTCGCGAAGGCGACCATGCGGCGCTCATCGCCGGTCTGGCGTTGGCGCTGTGGGCCGACGCGAAGCGCCGTCACGGGATGGCGCAGCGGGCCGCCGGACTCATCGACGGATACGGGGCGGTGCGCATTGCCCGCGCGCTGTCGGAAGGGCTTCAGCCCGGATCGTAGGCAGTCAGCGTGACATTCCGCGGGAAGGGGTGGGGATGGCTTTCCCACTCGCGCCGCAGCATCTCGTAGACATGCACGTCATGCCACTGCCCATACTTGATGATGTGCTCGCGATACACACCTACCAGCCGGTAGTGCAGGATCGACTGGAGCCTCAGAACCTTGGCGTTGCCCGCCATGAACGAATTCACCACCTTGTTCATGTCGAGCGCGTAGAACGCGTAGTCCATGATGAAGGTGTGCATGTAGCCGCCGAGCCGACGGCGATCCTCCGCATCAGCGAAGTAGTGGCCGGTCGAGCAGTGCCGGTTGACGCGGTCGACCTGCGCGAAGGCGAGATAGCCGACCGGGCGCTCCTCGTTCTCGATGACGAAATGCCGCATGTCCTCGCGCGTCTCGCAGCGCTTCAGCCATGCGCGTTGTTCCTCGACGCCATGGTCGACGTCGGTGAACATCCAGCGCGTGACGTCCGGCCGCTTGCGCCAGTCCAAGAGCATGGCGGCGTCATCGAGAACCGGACGGCGGAAGCGGAACAGGCTCATGGCAGGCCTCAATAGGCGAGCGCGCCGCCGTCGACCGGCAGCAGCACTCCAGTGATCCAGCGGCTGGCGCCGGACAGCAGGAAGGCGATGGCGGAGGCGACGTCCTCGGGCTGACCGAGCCCCATCGGCTGACGCTCGACCATCTTGGCGAACTGCTCCTCGGTCAGCTTGACGCGCGCCTGACGCACCAGCTCCGTCTCGACGAGCGCGGGCACCACGCAGTTGACGCGGATGTTGTCGCGCAGCAGTTCCAGGGCGAGCCCCTTGGTGGCTGCTTGCACGCCGCCTTTGCTGGCCGCGTAGACGACGTTGCCGGGGGTGCCGATCTGCCCGGCGATGGAGGAGACATACACCAGCGCCGCCTGTTCGGCATGCGCCCCCTTCTGGCGGAAACCTTTGGCGAGGGCCAGGGCGCTGCCTAGGTTGGTGTCGATAATACGGTCGAAGAACGCCCGGTCGAAGGAGCGAATCGGCCGCGTCTCCTGAATGCCGGCACAGTGCGCCACGCCGTCAAGCGGGCCGCCCGCTTCCGCCAATCCCCTTATCCAGCCGGGGATCCCGTCCAGGTCGGTGAGCTCGAACGGAGCCACACGGTGGCCGGTGCTGGACAGGGTGGCGAGTGTCTCCTCCAGCCGGCCGCGGTCGCGCCCGCCGAGCGTCACCCGCGCGCCGAGGCGGGCCAGCAATTCCGCGGTGGCGCGGCCGATGCCGGAGGAGGAGCCGGTCACCAGGACGTGTCGCCCGGTGAGGTCCATCGGATTGACCAGGGCATTGGATAACGGCGAATTCATGGCGTCCTCCGCTCACACCACCATCGCCGGCCAGTCGTCCGGGATCTCGACCACCTGTGCAGGCGGAATCGGGCCGACGTCGGTGACGATCGCGCCCCAAGACCAGCCGACACCGAACCCGGCCATCAGCAGCTTGCGGCACTGCGCCGACAGATCCTCGCCCAGGCGGTGGCTGATCGCCAGCGGGATAGAGGCGGAGGAGGTGTTGCCGAACTCCGCCATGTCCACCACGAAGCGCTCCTCCGGGAAGCCGGTCTTCTTGCGCAGGTGGTCCAGCATGAACTTGTTGGCTTGGTGCAGCACGGCCCAATCCACGTCGGCCACCCCGGCACCGGCCAGCGCCAACACCTCCTTCACCAGCGGCGGCACGGCCTTCAGCGTGAAGGCGAAGACTTCGGCCCCGTTGAGCGTGAGGCGGGCGTCGTGGAAGAGCTGCGCCTCCTCCTCCGCCGTGCGCGGCGTGCCAGGCGGCACCAGCGTGTGGCGGCGGCCGCCGGCCTTGATGCGGATGTGCGGCGCGCCGGCGCCGTCGGTGCCCACCACCACGTGCATGGGCGGCGCGGCGTCGGATCGCTCCAGCGCCGTCGCGCTGCCGGCGTCGCCGAACAGCGGCAGCGTCGAGCGGTCGTCGGGGCGCAGGTGACGCGAGGAGGTGTCGCCACACAGCACCAGCGCCCGGCCGCGCCCCGGTTCCGGCACCAACCCGGAGAGCAGGCGCGAGGCGATCCAGGTACCATAGATGAAGCCGGAACAGCCGAGCGCCACGTCGAAACAGGCTGCCGAGGTCGACAGGCCCAGCCGCTTCTGCATGACGCAGGCGGTGGCCGGCAGGTTGTAGTCGGCATCCTGCGAGACGAAGACCAGCACATCGATGCTGGCCGGATCCCACCCCAGCTGATCCAGCAGCCCCTTTGCCGCTGCCACGCAAAGGTCGGAGGCGCACAGGTGGGGGGGCAGGATGCGGCGCTCGCGCACGCCGGTGGAGGCGCACAGCTTCTCCGCATCCTCGATGGTGAAGGGGGCGGGATCCGCCAGGAAGGAATGGCGACGTTGCGGCACGGCGGCCCGGACGCCAGCGATCCGCACGCCCTCGACGACAGCCTTCACCATGGTCCCTCCGTCTTCCACCGCCCCGGCCCTTTGTCGCATCCGATGGCAAGTCTTGAATCCCGAACTCCCCCAGGCGTAACAGGAGAGCGGCGCCGATGCTAGATCCAGGGGGTGTCCAAATGGTTGATACGCCGGCAACAGCCACGCCTCCAGGGCTGGAGGAGGCCATTGCACCTGCCGCCTACCACGACGCGGCGGTGTTCGAGCGCGAGATGGAGCGCATCTTTCGGCGCTGCTGGCTGTTCGCCGGCTTCACCGACGACCTGCGTGCCGAAAACGATTTCATCACGGTCGAGTTGGCCGGAACCTCGGTGACGGTGCGCAACATCGGCGGCGAGTTGCGCGCCCTGCACAACGTCTGTTCGCACCGCTTCGCCAAAATCCACGACAAGCCCTGCGGCAACGCGCGGCTGACCTGCCCCTACCATGGCTGGACCTACAACGGCGACGGTGTGCCGGTGGGCATTCCGGGCAACGAGGCCTTCTTCGGCTATGACCGGGTGCAGCGTGAGGCTCTGGCGCTCAGGCGCTTCGAGGTGGCGACGCGCGGGCGCTTCGTCTTCGTGCGGCTGGAGCCGGGCGGGCCGTCGCTGGACGAGCACCTGGGGGCGTACGGACCGATCCTAGACCACGCTTCTGGGATGTTCGTCGACCGCTTCGACGACCGGACCATGCCATGGACGACCAACTGGAAGATCGGTGTCGAAAGCGTGCTGGAGGTCTACCACGTTGCCAGCGTCCATCCGGAGACCTTCAAGCCGTTCTTCAAGCCGGTCTGGGAGGTCGCCGAGGCGGGCGAGCACTCGCGCGGAATCGCCACGCTATCCGAGACCGGCGAACGGTACTGGAACGGCTTGGTCAAACATCTTGGCCTGACGCGCACCGACCGGCACCGCGACTACGACAATGTCATGATCTTTCCCAATCTGGCGCTCGGCATCACGCATGGCGCCATGCTGAGCGTCCAGACCTATGACCCGGTGGCGCCGGGGCGGTGCGAGCTGCGTTTCCGCCTATTCCTGTCCGCCGCCGAGAAGCGCGACGGTGCCGTACGCCGCCATGTCGAGGACGCGCTGAAGGACGTCAATTGGCGGGTTCTGGACGAGGACCGCGCGATCTGCGAAACCGTGCAGCAGGGGATCCGTCAGGCGGTCCGTCCGGCCGTGCCGGGCGCTAACGAGGCGCGGATCCATGCCTTCCATCGCGCGTATCGCGCCCGCATGGAGGGTGAGTGCGATTGAACGATCCGCTTGGCGGCATTTCCGTGCAGCCGACGGCGGTATACCGTGTATAAACTTTTGGAAATCATACTGCGCGCGATTCCACGACCGAGGTTCAAATGCCACAGTCCTCCCTACCCGGAGACGTGCGCCCTGAAACGCTTTCCCATCTTTACCGGACGCTCCGCCTGATCCGGGTTGTCGAGGAGGAGATCGCGCGGGTCTACCCGTCGGACAAGATCAAGAGCCCGGTCCATTTGTCGATCGGACAGGAGTTCATCTCGGTTGGCGTGTGCGACGCCCTGGAGCCGCGCGACCGCGTGTCGATCACCTACCGCGGCCACGCCGCCTACCTCGCTAAAGGCGGCGATCTGAAGGCGATGATCGCCGAAATGTACGGCAAGAGAGCCGGCTGCGCCCAGGGGCGCGGTGGCTCCATGCATCTGGTCGACATGCAGGCCGGCGTCATCGGCGCCTCGGCGGTGGTCGGCACCTCGATCCCCGTGGCCACCGGCTTCGCGCTGGCCGCCAGGCGCCGGAAGACCGGGGCGGTGGTCGCCTGCTTCCTCGGCGACGGCGCCAGCGAGGAGGGCTGTTTTTATGAATCGCTGAACTTCGCCGCGCTCCATAAGCTGCCGATCCTGTTCGTGTGCGAAAACAACGGCTACGCCATCCACGAGCCGCTGTCCAAGCGCTGGGCCACCGACCGTCTGACCGAACGCGTCGCCACCTTCGGCATCCCAGCGGAAAAGCTGACCGACGGCGACGTCTTCACTGTGCGCAACGCCGCCAAGGCCGCCGTGGGCGCCATGCGCGCGGGCGGTGGCCCCGCCTTCCTGGAGGTGGCGTGCTACCGGTGGCAGGAGCACGTCGGTCCCAACCGGGACTACGACCAGGGCTACCGGCCCGCCGCCGAACTGGCGCCCTGGGTCGCCAACGATCAGGTGGCGCGTCTGGCCGGCCTGCTGAACCCTGCCGAGGTCGAACGCATTGACGCCGCGATCGCCCGTACGGTCGCCGAGGCCTTCGCCTTCGCCGAAGAGACGCCCTTCCCGGATCCCGAGGACCTTTATGACCACGTCTACGCCTGAGGGGCGCCTGCTGCGCTACGTCGACGCCCTGTGCGAAGCCTTCGCGCAGGAGATGCGGCGTGACGAGAACGTCTTCGTGTTCGGCCTCGACGTCGACGATCACAAGGCGATCCAGGGCTCCACCCGCGGCCTGCTGGACGAGTTCGGGCCGGAGCGGGTGTTCACCACGCCGCTGTCGGAAGATGCCATGACCGGCGTCGCGATCGGCGCGGCCATGTCCGGCATGCGTCCGGTGCACACGCACATCCGCATGGATTTCCTGCTGCTGTGCATGAACCAGCTCGTCAACATCGCCGCCAAGGCGCGCTACATGTACGGCGGGACCGTGAGCGTGCCGATGGTCGTGCGCTCGATGATCGGCAAGTCGTGGGGGCAGGGGGCGCAGCACAGCCAGGCGCTGCACTCCATGTTCATGCATGTGCCGGGGCTCAAGGTGGTGGCGCCGTCGAACGCGTACGACGCCAAGGGCTGCATGATCGCCGCCATCCGCGACGACAATCCCGTCGTCTTCATGGAGCACCGGCTGCTCTATCCGACGGAAGCCTACGTCCCGGAAGCGCCGTACGAGGTGCCGCCCGGCAAGGCGCGCGTCGTGGCGCCGGGCGACGACATCACCGTGGTCGGCATCTCCAACATGGTCGTGGAGTGCCTGCGCGCGCGCGAGCTGTTGGCCGAGGTCGGCATCACGGCGGAAGTCATCGACCCGATCTGGCTTACGCCGCTGGACGTCGACACCATCGTCGAATCGGCACGCCGCACGCGCCACCTGCTGGTTGCCGATAACGGCTGGACCGCCTGCGGCGCCGGGGCGGAAATCATCGCCGGCGTTTTGGAGCGTGCGGGGCCGGATGCCGGCATCGCCGTCAAGCGCATCGGCTTCGCGCCGACGTCCTGCCCGCCGTCGCCACCGCTGGAGGCGCAGTTCTACCCCAACCCGGGCACGATCGCCGCTACCGTCCATGCCATGGTCCGGCCGCGGTCTTCCGGATGGCGGCCCGATCCGGAGCGCGCGAAGCTTGCCTACCAGACGCAGTTCCGCGGTCCTTTCTGAGCCGTCCCGGGGATCGCAAGGAGAAATCGAAGTCATGTTCTACGAGTTGGCCGCCCCGTCTTGGGGATCGGAAGAAATCGAGGCGATGCAGCGCGTCATCGCGTCAGGCCGGTTCACCATGGGCGAGCAGGTCGCCGCGTTCGAGCGCGAGTTCGCCGCCTACTTCGGCATGCGGCACGGCGTCATGGTGAACTCCGGATCCTCAGCCAACCTCGTGGCCGTGGCCGCGCTGTTCTACAAGAAGGACCGGCCGCTCCAGCGTGGCGACGAGGTGATCGTTCCGGCCATCTCCTGGGCCACCACCTACCACCCGCTCCAGCAGTACGGGCTGAGGCTGCGATTCGTCGACGTCGAGCTGGACACGCTCAACATGGACGTCTCCAAGCTGGAACAGGCGCTGACGCCCAAGACGCGCGCCATCGTCGCGGTGTCGATTCTCGGCAACCCGGCGGCGCTGGACGTTATGCGCGCCTTCGCCGACGCGCACGGCCTGTACTTCATCGAGGACAACTGCGAATCGATGGACGCCGAGCTGAACGGCAAGAAGGCCGGCACCTTCGGCGACCTCAACACCTTCAGCTTCTTCTTCTCGCACCACATCTCG
>DASPIO010000101.1:0-21607 GCA_035629155.1 Azospirillum sp.
CTGGTGGGTCCGCCCTCACGGGCGGGGATCACGCACTCTGAGATCGGCTCGCGGGTTCCTTCTGATCGCATGGTGTGGCGGCCGCGTGCCGACCACGGACGGAAGCATGAAACCGGCGACGTGATCCATCTGGGGGCTTGACGCTCAACGGCCCATTACGGAAGCAATCACGTTCTCCTCGATCTGGCGCATCGTCAGCGCCGTCAGGTCTTCACGGCGGTAGAACGCACGGTACCAAGCAACGGTTTCCTCCAGGGCGCGCGCAAGACGCCACACCGGCTTCCAGCCGATTTCGGCCCTGACTCGACTGCTGTCGAGCGTCAGGAGGCGAGCCTCATAGGGTTGTGCCCCGGCTTCCAGGGACCAGCCGGCATCATCGCCCCACAGCATAGCCAATCTGTCGACGATCCGGGAGACCGGCTGACAGTCTTCTTCAAGGGGGCCGAAGTTCCAGGCGCCGACCGCGGCAGCCGGGTGGTCGATCAGACGCTCGGCAATCATCAGATAGCCGCGCACGGGCTCCAGCACATGTTGCCATGGACGCACCGCCGCCGGGTTGCGGATCATCAGCCGCCGACCGGCGGAGAACGCCCGCATGGCGTCGGGCACCAGGCGATCCACCGCCCAGTCACCGCCGCCAACAATGTTGCCCGCGCGCACGCTGGCCACCGCGACCGGGGGCGTGCGCTTCTCGAGATAGGAGTGTCGGTACGCGTCGACCACCAACTCGCAGCAGGCCTTGCTGGCGCCATAAGGTTCCTTACCGCCGAGACGGTCCGTCTCCCGATAAGGCCATGCCCATTCCTGGTTGTCGTAGACCTTGTCGGTGGTGACCACAACGACGGCCTTTACGCTCCCGACACCCCGCACGGCTTCGAGCAGATTGGCCGTCCCCATGACATTGACGTCGAACGTTTCCAGCGGCTCGGCGTAGGCTCGGCGGACCAGAGGCTGCGCGGCAAGGTGAAAGACGACCTCCGGTTCGGCGGCGGCAAGGGCCTTTCCGAGCGCCACCCGGTCGCGCAGGTCGCCGATCGTGGAGGTCATCCCGTCACCGCCTCCCGTCAATTCGACGACGTTGGGCGTTCCCTCCGGTTCCAGGGCGTATCCGGAGACGATGGCCCCCAGCCGACCCAGCGCAAGACACAGCCAACCGCCTTTGAAGCCGGTGTGTCCGGTGACGAAGACCCTTCGCCCAGACCAAAAGTCGGGGGTAATGCCTGGGGTGTTCATGACTGTCTCGACTTTGGAGTTTCCAGAAGGGCGGCGACGGGCATCCGCCGCTTGGCGTCGCGGCTGTCATCCCTTATCGCGTGACCGACCATCCGCGCAAGGTATCATAGAGCATCACATCGAAGCGGTTGCCCTTGGGGTCGTTGGATACCGCCCCCAACTGGACGCCAGCACCGACACCGCCAATAATTCACTCGGAAAGCGGCGCACGACCCCGAAATGCTGCACATTCGCCTGCGCGTCAGGTAGCAGTTCCACGCCGGTCGGGCAACGGCCGAAGGAGCCCGAGTCGCGACCGATGAGGCGAGCATCGGGGTGTTGGGCACGTAGGTAGCGGATCCGCACTGGTCCGGCATGGCCCATGTTGCCGGTGATGAGGATGTCCATGTTCATTTCCTTGGCCAAGGGCCTATGCTATCGTCTGATTTCATTGACCGGCAGATCGAGCGGCGGAGGTCCGAACGGGCAGGCCAAGATGTTACTCTGCAACCGATGAGAATGACCATTGCCAGTGAGTAAGCGGTCACGTTATCATCGTCTCCGTTTTGGCCGTGAGAATATTCGCTGAACAACGTTAACAAAGCCTTGAGTGGGGGCGCCAATTTAAGATAGTCAGGTCCTAACACCAGACGCATTGCACTCGATGGCGATGATAAGATGGTGTCCCGCGCAACCAAAGATCCAAGGGGATGTGATAATTCGAATGAGTAACGTCCAGTCTGTTCTTAGAGTTAGCGGCGTCGATACGCTGAACTCGGGTTCTGAAGATATGGTTGGCGTATTTATTGATCAGCCGAAGGTTGGTGAATTTGATGGCGTTTTTACGCTTACAATTGAGGGGTGGTGCATTCCTCGTAGCTGCCCTGCAATAGGGATTTTGGTCTATAGCGGCGATGACTGCCTAGCCGACGCTCCAATGATACCGCGGCCGGATGTTCAGATTGCTGTGCAGGATGCGCCGTTTGCAATGCATTCTGGATTTTCGATTCCACTTAATGTCCTTTGCCTTCCAAAATGCGGATCAATCACTGTCCGGGCCAAATTGGTTACGGGGAAACAAGTGGTTATTTGTCTTATTAATTTCGAAATATCGGTGGCATCCCTGAACCGAAAAGACACATTAAAACCAGTTATAGTATTTTCAGTTGGCCGCAGCGGCTCAACGGCGGTAATGAAGATATTGTCCTCTCATCCTGAGATTTCTGCGCATGCGAAGTATCCATTGGAGAATCGGTATGCGCAGTATATGTATCATGCTTTGAGGGTGCTATCATCTTTGCCGTCGAGTCATTCTCCGGAGATGATGACGTCCTTTTCGTCGCGGCGAGCCACTGTTGGCGCGAATCCTTCTTTTGGATATTATTCAGATTTAGGAGATTTTTATCAGAATACTTACGTCCCCTCTCTTGTTAATGACTATACCGGACTTATTGACAAGTTTTACCGTTCGATTGAGGGAAAAGACCCGACAAAGGTCAAGTATTTTGCCGAAAAGTCTCTCCAGGATCAGTATCTTGTGAACACTCTGGAAAAGATTGATGGGTCCAAGAAGATAATCCTTCTAAGAGATCCGCGCGACATCATGGTGTCGATTAAAAAGTTTAATGAGCGGAACGGATTTCTCGGATTCGGAGCTGATCGAGTAAATAGCTTTGCGGAGCATGCGGAGTTGATTCGTTCTGCACTTGAGTGGCACCTGAACGTGGCGGGAAGAGACGACCCAAGCTCGTTCATCATTAAATATGAGGAAATGTTTTCTTCCTGCAAGCTGCATATAGAGCGACTGTTTAGCTTTCTTGGAGTAAGTTGCGATGAAGAATTTATCAAGCAGGCCGCTGAGGCTGTTGAGTTTGGTGATAGTGACGGCCTTATCCATTCGACATCCTCTTCCTATGAGTTATCCCAAAGACGCTGGATTTTGGATCTCAGCGCTGAGCAAAAGGAGATATGCATCGACGTTTTTGGCGGCATTTTGAAAGAACTCGGGTATAACTAGGGATAGTTCCCGGACCAGAGCGGAAAATAGAGGACGCAAGCAATGTTTGAAGAGTCTGAGTTTTGCCTCAAGTTTCCTTCGCACCAGACTGCATTGGAGCTTTTTTCGGCGGGTTGGCAATCGGCCTTTCCCGCCGGGTCAGGTTTGATTGCTGGTGCGGTTGACCACTTCAATGATGGCAGGGTTCCGTGGGGTGCTAATGTCTTGGGTGGCTTGGCAGGAAAGTCAATTCTTGAGCTCGGGCCTTACGAGGCATATAATACTTTGCAGTTTGAAAAATGTGGCGCTTCGAGTGTGGTGTCCATTGAGGCTAATACCACAAACTTCTTTAAATGTCTGTGTGTGAAGAATATCTTTAACTTAAAGGCAACGTTTTTGGTTGGAGATTTTACCACCTATATGGAGAGTTCTAAGGGTCGTTTTGATGTCTGTTGGGCATCTGGCGTGTTGTATCATATGGAGGATCCTCTTAGGTTGTTGCGGGCGATGACGGCTGTCTCTGACACTCTTTTTATTTGGACTCAGTACTATGATGATGTGCATATTTCTGGGAGTCCAAATGAAGAGATGTTTTTCCCTGATCGAAACAAGGTGGTGAAGGGTCTGGGTGGGGAAGATATAGTTTTGCATTACCGATCTTATGTTGTTTCGCGGACAGGATATTTTAGTGGAGGTGCGGAAGAGTATTCTTATTGGATGAAAAAAGATGATATAATACGATATATTTCCGATCTCGGGTATGTGAAGATTACTATGGGGATTGATGCGCCGCAGTATGCCAATGGTCCTGCCTGCTTCTTCATCGCTCAACGGGAATAGCTGTCGAGATAGGCCTTATATGGCCATGTATATGCCAGGGCGATGATTGAAAGGAGCCGGCGGTCTTGGGAGGCCGTCGGCATACTTAATGCGCTACCCAAGCGGCGCGGGCGGGCGCGGACCAGACTGACGCACCCACCCGCGTCGTTACGCGTAAATGGTCCCGGCGAACGGCGGTGCGGTCTCCCCTGGTCCCGACCGCTTCAATCTCTCGTACACGGTTTCATCGCGGATTCCGTCGTTGTCGCCAGGAAAATCGGTTCCGGCGAGGGATACGGTCGTCACCACGATGGTCCGGCAGCCGCTCTCCGGCGCGCGGCGGTATCGAGGTGGCTGGCCATGGTGACCTGCACGGATGCGCGCTACGAGGGAATCTGGGTGATGACAGCCTGAGGAGGACGGCGTATCGAGGCGGGCGACGAAGCCTGCCAGAAACTCCACGAGGGAGCGATACGCCATGAGCGAGGATGGCGAACGAGCGCACGCTTCGCCTCAAGGGTTGACGGCGGCGAGGAACGGACGTGGCTTGGCGTGCGTCGCGGACGACCCCGCCCCTGCCATCTTACCCCCAGCAAAGGCCGCCTGACCGGCGACGCTCCTGACCGCCTCCCAATTTCCACCACCTTGACGGACGTGATCGGTCCTATGAATCACAGCCTCGCAAGCAAGGGAATTCTACAAGCGCTTTCTCAAGCGATTGCCCTGGCAGGAAATGGCAAACGCAGACCAGAGATTACAGTCCTATAGACAAGATATTTGTCCTTGACCGGGCACGTTTCTCCGGTTAAGATCCCCTCTGTCAAGCGGACACCCGCGTCCGTCACGAACCCGCCCGGCCATCGGCCGCGGCGGGTTTTTTCGTGTCGGGGACGCGGGTCCACAGCAAGGAGATGCGCATGCGGACCTTCCAAACCTTCGACGACGCCATGGGCGCGCCAACCGACATCCTGTCGCCGTCGGACACCCGGTACACGGTGATGCTGGCGGCCGGCGTACCGAAAGGCATTCCGGTGCCGGCGGGCGCGGCGAGCGTGGTGTTCAGCGCGACCGGCCCGTTCTGGGTCCAGTACGGGGCCGCAGCGGCGCTGCCGGCCGCGGACGACCTCAGCGGCAGCGCCCCCGAATTGTCGCCCGCCGCCCGTCGGATCAATGGCATCGCCAGCTTGGGCCTGGTGGCGCCCGAGGCCTGTGCGGTCGCGCTCAGCTTCTTCGGGTGACGCCATGACCGGACGCTACACGCTTCCCATCACCGCCGTGCCGCCGGTGGACCTCAGCCCCTACGCACCCCGCCACGCGCCCGCCTTCACCGGGACCTCCGGCTTCGCGGGACCGGTGCGCCTGGAGGACGGCAGCGCCCCCATGCCGGCTCTTGCCTTCGTGCAGGATGTTGACACCGGATTGACCCGTCCGGCGCCCGACACCATGGGGATGGTGGCCGGCGGGACCGAACAGTTCCGCATCGCCCCCGCGTCGGCGGCGGTCAATCTGGTCCAGGTCTCGGGGGCGCCGGCGGGAGGATCGCCGATCTTCGCCGCCATCGGGGCGGACACCCACATCGGTTTCAACTTCCATGCCAAGAACGGCGGCGGCTTCGTTTTCAACGCCACCGGAACCCAGTTCCTGATCGCCACCACCCCGGCATCCGTGAACTACCTCACGGCGATCGGCGGGGCGACGGGCACCCCGCCGACCCTGCAGGCACGGGGCACGGACGCGGCCATCGACATCGCGCTGACGCCGAAGGGCAGCGGCGGCCGGGTCCGCTTCGGCGGTTACACGGCCGGGCCGGACGCCCCCGTGACCGGCTGGATCGAGATCCGCGACTCCGCCGGGACGATCCGCAAACTCGCCGTCATCGCCTGACCCCCAGCAAGGAGCAACGAACATGGCCCTTCAGAAGACAACCCCCACCGAATTCGGCGTCGATGCCACCTACTGGCATATCCTGGCAATCCAGGTGAACCGCGTGCAGGCATCCGTGCAGGTCACCATGGCCGGCTACCTTGACGCCGCCGCGCGCCGGAGCGGATGCCGCCCCATCGCGGTGGCGACCGTGTCCCTCGCCGGAGCCGACTTCCCTGGCGACGACGCCGGCATCCGCTACGATTCCGTGTACGACCGGCTGAAGCGGCCGGCGGCCGGAGACGGAACGCAGCCGTTTGCGGGTGCGGCGGACATGTAAGCGCGCGGACTCTTTCCGGATTTCAGGGTGGTGACGGTGTGGGCGTGATGCGGGCAGGGGACATCGGTTGAAGGCATCCTTCCTTGGTTGCCCTTGGCTGCCTGTGCCGGTCACGCCTATGCCGTCCTTGGTGAACCGTTCGTCGTTGATCGACGGTGCGAAATGTTACGGAAGAGTGACGAGTTGCCGCGTCAGCACCGCCGGAGGGACCATCCGGAATTTCCTGCTCGGCGGGATCCGTATCATTTTCAGGCGTTCATCGCCCTTGAGAAACGCTCGCCGAACATGACGTCCATCCGGGCCTCGACGGCATCGGTAACCGGTATGATGATCAGCTATGCCGCCGCATCGATCCGTGAACCCGGATTCGGAGCCCTGATAGTCCCGCCATCCCGAGAATACCCAAGCCGAAAGCAACTTTATGGCTTCCTCCAGAACGCGCCGACAGCCTCATTCCTCGTGGAACGCCTTGTGCATGCCGTCCGTCAGTGGCGACAGCAGGTAATCGATCGCCCGCCGTTCGCCCAGCACGATTGACGCGTCCGCCGGCATGCCCGGCGACAGCACCACGTTCGGAAGGCCGTCCAGAGCGCGCGGCGCCAAGCGCACGCGGGCAACGAACCAGCTTGCCCCCGATATCTGGTCGGTGACGGCGTCGGCCGAGACGTACACCACCTCGCCTTCGACCGAGGGAACCTTGCGCTGCTTGAAGGCGGACAAGGTGACGTATGCCTTCAGTCCGACGCGGACAACGTCGATGTCGGTGGGTTGCACCTTCACCTCGATCAGCAGCGCGTCGTCCTGCGGCACAATGTCCAGGATGGGCGAGCCGGGGGTCACGACGCCGCCCGGCGTGAAATACTTCAGGCCGGTGACCTGGCCATCCTGCGGTGCCACCACGTCGCGGCGCGCCAGCACGTCGCTCAGCGAGCGGATCTGCTCCTCCAGCATCGCCGCCTGCGCCTGGGTGTCCTGCAGCTCGCGCGCGGCTTCCGAGCGCCGGGTGTGGCGCAGTTCGAGGATGCGCAACTGCGTCTGCGCGATGGACTGTTCGGCCTTCGCGACGTTGGCCAGCAGTTCGCCCCGACGCCCCTTTGCGGTGGCGAGGTCACGCTGCAGGGCGAGGAGGCGGGGCTTGGTCGCCTGTCCCTTCAACATGAGCTCCTGAATGCCGCGCAGTTCCTCGTCGATGGTGCGCACCGCCTCGCGGTTGGCGTCGATCTGGAAACGCAGCGCGGTGATCTCTTCCTTGATCTGGTCGATCGCCCGGTGCTGCACCTCGATCTGGCCTTCGAACTGCTCCTTGCGCGCCTTGAACAGGCGCTGCTGGACCCCCATCGCCTCGGCGGCCTCGGGCACGTCGCGCTTGGCCAGCAGGGCGCCGGGAAAGGTGATTGACGGCTCATCCATATATTCGGCGGTCAGGCGCGCGATGCGCGCCAGCGCCGTCCAATACTGGTTCTGGTGTTGCGCCAAGCCGGCCGACGGCTGCGTGCCGTCCAGGCGCAGCAGCACCTGTCCTGCCTTGACCAGATCGCCTTCCTTGACCAGCAACTCCTTGAGGATGCCGCCTTCCAGGTGCGAGAGGGTCTTGCGATGGCTCTCGACGATGACGACGCCGGGCGCCATGGCCGCGCTGTCCAGCCGCGCCAGGAAGCCCCACGACAGGAAGCCCCCGAATCCGACGGTGATGGTAAGCACGGCGGCGCGCAGGGTGGAGCGCAGCGACGGCGGCCGCACTTCCTTTCCGGAAGCGAGCGACGGCTGACGGGTGGTCAGGGCGTAGGTCATGGCGGCCTCACGCTCCCGGCAGACGGCCGAGGCCGCCGCTCTCGACGGGGATCGGTGTGGGCCGCGGTGGAGGCGACGCCAGGTTGAGTTTGCCGAACGAGACCACCTCCTCGCGCGGGCCGAAGTGTTCGATCGTGCCGTCGCGCATCACCAGGACCTTGTCGACCGTGGCCAGAACCGACGGCCGGTGGGCGATGATGACAACGGTGGCGCCATCTTCCTTGGCGGCCTGGATGGCCTGCACGAGCGCCGTTTCGCCGGCCTGGTCGAGGTTGGAGTTGGGTTCGTCCAGGACGACCAGCCGGGGCCGGCCGAACAGCGTGCGGGCGAGCGCGATGCGCTGGCGCTGGCCGCCGGACAGAACGAAGTTGGCATCGCCGATGTGCGTTTCGTAGCCGAAGGGCATGCGGCCGATGATCTCGTGCACGTCGGCGCGGCGGGCCGCCTCGATGACGTCCTGCGCGTCGGCGTCCTGCATGCGGGCGATGTTCTCCCGGATCGTGCCGTCGAGGAGCGCGATGCTCTGCGGCAGGTAGCCCACGTAGCGGCCGAAGTTCTCGCGGTTCCAGGTGTACACGCTGTGCCCGTCGAGGTACACGCCGCCGGCGGTCGGTTCCCACACGCCGACCAGGACGCGGGCCAGCGTCGACTTTCCCGAACCCGACGGTCCGACGACGCCCAGCACCTCGCCGGGCTCCAACTGGAAGGAGATCCCCTTGAGAATGGCCCGGTCGCCGCCCGGCGGCACGAAGACCAACCGCTCCACCTTGATGCGCGGATCCGGACGCGGCAGTTCGAGGCCGTGGCGGCGGCTGTCGGTCCGGGACAGCAGGGTCCGCAGGCGGCGGAAGGCGGCGTAGGCGAACACCCACTGCCGGTAGCCCTCGATCATCTGCTCGAACGGCAGCAGCGCGCGGGCCATGATCATCATGGCCGCGAAGATGCTGCCCGGCGACGCCGAGTGGTTCAGGACGATGACGACGCCGACGCACACGAGCGCCACCTGCAGGCCCATGCGCACCGCCTTGGAAATCGCGGTGATCAGCTTGGCGCGGTCGTGCGAGCGGATCATGAGGTTGACGAAGCGGTTCTGCGAGCGCTGCCAGCGCCGCGTGACCGCCTGGGTCATGCCCATGGCCTCGAGCACTTCGCCGTGCCGGACGGCGGCGCCGATGTCGCCGAATGACTTCACGGCCGCGTCGCTGGCCTCCATCATTGGACGCCGCGTCGCCAGTTCGTTCACGATGCTGAGGATGAACAGCAGCGCCGAGGCGATCACCGCCACCACGCCGTATGCCGGGTGAAGCAGAAACAGCACCATCAGGAACAGCGGCGTGAAGACGATCTCCAGCGGCACCATCACGGCGCCGCCGGTGATGAAGGTGCGCAGGTCGTTGACGTCGCGCACCGCCTGGTTCGCGGAACTGGACTCGCCGCGAAGGGCGTCGATGACCGCGGCTTCGAACGCCGGCCCGTTCAACCGGCTGGCCACCACGTGGCTGGCCACGACGAAGATGCGGCCGCGAAGGAAATCCAGCACCGCCCACATGATGATGCCGGCGATGGCGATGATGGACAGCATGGTCAGGGTTTCCATGCTGCGGCTGGCCATCACGCGGTCGAAGACCTGAAGCATGTAGACCGGCACGACCAGCTGCAGGCCGTCGAGAAACAGGGTGATGGCGATCGCGGCGGACATCGCTCGGAGGAATTCCGCCTGCGTTTCCCTCAACACCTCAAGACCACGGTTGATCATCGGCAGACCGGCACCCTTCGCATGGGGTCGGGGAATGATCCCCACGCGCAAAACCCCTCAGGGGAAGGTTGTATGCGGGTTTCCCGGGGGGGTCAACGCCAGTGCTTAAGACAAAAGCGTTGCGTCCGGGCCGGCCCGTCAGCGCCGAAGCGCATCCTGATGGTCGAGGTACCAGCGGTAGGTGGCTTCGAGCCCCTCGCGCAGGCCGGTCCGCGCCCGCCAGCCGAGCGCCGCCAGCGCCGACGTGTCGACCACCTTGCGCGGCGTGCCGTCCGGCTTCGAGGAGTCGAAGACGAAGCGCCCGCGGTAGCCGACCACGTCGGCGATCAACCGGGCGAGTTCCGCGATCTGCACCTCCTCGCCCGTGCCGACGTTGATGGGGTCGTGGCCGGAATAATGGCGGACCAGGAACACGCAGGCGTCGGCGAGATCGTCGACGAACAGGAACTCACGCCGCGGCGTGCCCGAGCCCCAGATCTGCACGGCCTCCTGCCCCTCCAGCCGGGCGGTGTCGATGCGGCGCATCAACCCCGGCACGACGTGGCTGTTGGCCGGGTGGAAGTTGTCGTTGATGCCATAGAGATTCGTCGGCATCGCCGCGATGAAGTCGCGGCCGTACTGCCGCCGGTAAGCCTGGCACAGCTTGACGCCGGCGATCTTGGCGATCGCGTACCATTCGTTCGTGGGCTCCAGCGGGCCTGTCAGCAGCGAGGATTCCGGGATCGGCTGTGGCGCGAACTTCGGATAGATGCAGGACGAACCGAGAAACAGCAGCTTGCCGACGTCCGTGCGGTGGGCGCCGTGGATGATGTTGGCCTCGATCATCAGGTTGTCGTACAGGAATTCGGCGGGCTGGCTGTTGTTGGCGTGGATGCCGCCGACCTTGGCGGCGGCGATCACCACCACGTCGGGACGCGCCTGCGCCAGCCATTCTTCCACGGCCTCCTGGCGCCGCAGGTCGGTGCGGTCGCGGTCGACGGTCAGCACCGTACAGCCTTCGGCGGCGAGGCGGCGGACGATGGCCGAGCCCACCATGCCCCGATGCCCGGCCACCCAGACCCGCTTTCCGGCCAGCGGAACGTCCGCGCGTACGGCGTCGACGTCGATGCTCATAGCGGCACTCCCCTTCTGAGCGCCGCGAGGTCGGCGGATACCATCTCCTCGACCAAGGCGGCGAAGCTGGTCGTGTGTGTCCAGCCCAGCTTCCGTTGCGCCTTCGTCGGATCGCCCAGCAGCCGGTTCACTTCGGTGGGACGGAAATAACGCGGGTCGATCGCCACCAGGACCCGTCCCGTCGCGTCGTCGACGCCGACCTCGTCCAGTCCCGCGCCCGTCCAGGCGATCGTCCGACCGACGCAGGCGAAGGCGCGCTCGACGAAGGTGCGCACGGAATGCGCCTCCCCGGTGGCCAGCACGTAGTCGTCGGGGCGATCCTGCTGAAGCATCCGCCACATGCCATCCACATAGTCGCGGGCGTGCCCCCAGTCGCGCAGGGCATCGAGATTGCCGAGGTACAGCCTGTCCTGCCGGCCCAACTCGATCGCCGCTACGGCGCGGGTGATCTTGCGGGTCACGAACGTCTCGCCGCGGATCGGGCTCTCGTGGTTGAACAGGATGCCGTTGGACGCGTGGAAGCCGTACGCCTCGCGGTAGTTGACGGTGATCCAGTAGGCGTACAGCTTGGCGGCGGCGTAGGGGCTGCGCGGGTAGAAGGGCGTCGTCTCCCGCTGCGGCGTCTCCCGCACGTCGCCGTACAGTTCGGACGTGGACGCCTGATAGAAGCGTGTGCGCTCGGCCAGTCCCAGGATGCGCATGGCTTCGAGAAGGCGCAGCGTGCCCACCGCGTCGGCGTTCGCCGTGTATTCCGGCGTCTCGAAGCTGACCTGCACGTGGCTCTGGGCGCCGAGGTTGTAGATCTCGTCAGGCTGGGTTTCCTGGACGATCCGGATCAGGTTCGTCGAATCCGTGAGATCCCCGTAATGCATGAAAAAGCGCGTCTCGGCTTCGTGCGGGTCCTTGTAAAGGTGATCGACGCGCGCCGTGTTGAACGACGATGACCGGCGTTTTATTCCATGTACGACATAGCCCTTGCCGAGGAGAAACTCGGACAGATAGGCCCCATCCTGGCCGGTTACTCCGGTAATCAATGCGACCTTGGACTTCATTCCGAACCATCCATAAAAAAGGCAGGCCACAAAAAGAACAAGGTGCCATCGGCATCAAGGCGGAGTGCCGGGCGGAACCGCAGGGCACGTATCGGGGAAATTGCGCTGGCCGTCAATCGATCCGTCGACGGCGGGGGCAATCGCTTGAACGCGCGCGTGACAGGGGGCCTGGGACAAGAGGTGGATTGAACGAAACCGCTGACGCGGTATGGGCGCGCGGAGTCGGAAAGGCTGCGGCCTGCTCGACTTTGCCCATTTGGGCAGGGGAGCAGATGGCCTGGATGAGGCGGTTGAGGACGTTCTTTGGGAATTTCCCGCTCTTTGGGATCGGCGGTGAGGGCGGGAAAATCATTTCGTTCCAGAGCCGGAAGCGGACGGCGGCCAGCGCATCACTGAAGGTCGGCTCGGCCTTTGAGTACCACGACGCGATGCGCGGCCCGATGGCCGTGTGGCTCCGGATGTCGTCGGCCCACAGCGTGACGAGCGAGAACAACCCGAGCAGGGCCGGGGTGGTGCGGGCGATCGCCGGATCCGACCATTGCCGCTGCGTCTCGACGCCGAGGTGGCGGCGCACCTCGGAGAAGGTGACTTCCACCGCCCACCGCCGCACAAACCAGCGCAGCACGTCCAGCGGATCGGCGTGCTGATCGGTGCACACGAAGCCCTGCGGGTCGAACGCGCCTTGGACATCGCGCACCAACACCCACGGGATCGGCACCGGCGGCTTGCCGGGGTGGTACCACACCGCGGTGCCGGAGGTGATGCCCAGCTGGCGTTCGTCACCGCCATACCAGCAGGTAACCTGCACGCGCTGCCAAGTGGTCTGGGCATCGCCGACGCGCTGCTCCAGCGTCGGCAGCCGGGCTCCGGCGAGCGGCGCGCGCCCATGCCGCCCCGGTGGGCGCGCGGAAGCGGGCTCGAACAGGCGGGCTTCCAAGCGCAAGCGGGTGATCACGGTGAGGTGCGCGCGCAGCTCGGCAAGCAACTCGATGACCGCGTAGCTGCTGTCGGCGACGGCAATGAGCTGACGCTCGGGCGCCCAGCGGGCGACCTGACGCAACAGCCGACACGCCCAGTCGGTGAGCGTCTTGTGGCGCCGTCCGGTGGCCTTGGCAAGCCGCTCAGAGGGCGCCAGAGCGCTCAGGAACGGCAGAGCCCATACCCGCCCGGCCCAAGGGATGGAGGTGAGCAGCGTGACCACCACCCAGCGCAACCCGCCGGCCTTGACGAAATGCCCATGACTGGAGCGCACCGGGTCGCGGTAAATACCGCGGGCCTTGATCTTCGGACCCCAGCGGCGCTCGATGGTCTCTTCGATCCCGATCACCACCGGCCCTTGCGGCACGAAGCGGGCGAGCAGAAGCGCGAACCGCTGGTGGGCCAGCGCCCGGCTCGACCAGCGGTTCCGGTTGAGCACGCGATGGAAGGTGCTAAAGTCGGGGGCGTCACGCTGCCCCATGATGCTCAGCGCGGCGGTGACGGTGCGCCGCCCCAGGGTGAGGATGGCACCGCTGATCAGAACCAGCGCATGCTGCCAGGTCGGTCGGGTGAAGTGGCTGGCAAACGCGGCCATCCAGTGGGCCAGGCTGTTGGGAACGCTCGAGGTGGACATGCGGGCAGCTCGCGCGGGGGACACCCTCGGGCGACCCGGCTGAGGCCCCTTCGGCGTCGCGACCATGACGCTCGACCAAGCCCTCGATTACGTCGCTAACGAGCCGAATTCCTGGATCCACGCCTGACGCTCGACCGTCCAAAATGGCCAAAGTCGAGCCGAGTTATTGAAAAAATTATGATGGCATGCGGTCGCCGATCATGCCGAGCCGGTTGAGCAGCGGTGCGGCCTGCCGCGCCACCGCGTCCCAGGAGCCGGCGGCGGCCACGCGGCCGCGTTCCAGGACAATCACCGTGTCGGCGTCGCGCACAGTGGAGGCGCGGTGGGCGACGACGATGACCGCCAGTTCATGGCGCAGCCGGTCCAGCGCGGCAAGGACGTGACGCTCGCTCTCGGCATCGAGCGCGCTGGTCGCCTCATCGAGGATGAGGAGGTCCGGACAGCGGACGAGCGCGCGGGCGAGCGCCAGGCGCTGCCGTTCGCCGCCCGACAGGCGGCTGCCGCGTTCGCCCACCACCGTGTCCAGCCCATCGGCGAGCGCCCGCACGAAGTCGGCGGCGGCGGCGCGCTCCAGCGCCTGCCACAGCGCGGGCTCGCCGGCGTCGGGTGCTGCCATCGCCAGGTTGGCGCGGATCGTATCGTGGAACAGGAAACTGTCCTGGGGAACGTAGCCGACGCGCCGCCGCCAACCCTGCCGCGCCGCACCTTCCAGCGGGCGGTTGTCGACCAGAATGCGGCCGTCGTCCGGCGCCAGCAGGCCGAGCAGGAGATCGGCCAGCGTCGATTTGCCGGCCCCGGACGGGCCGATCACGGCGGTGACGCCGCGTGCCGGGATTTCCACGTCCACGCCGCTGAGTGCCGGCGGATCGCCCTCGGCGTGGCGGAAGGCGACGTTCTCCAGGCGCAGGGTTCGCGTGAACGGGGGTGGTTCGACGGCGCCGGAGCCGACAGGTTCGGCCGCCGCCCGGCACTGGGCGAGGAGGTCGGCCAAGGCGGCATGCGCCGGCAACGCGTGCAGCACCGTCCGGTAGCCGTCCCGTAACACCAACCCCGCCGAGGCCAGCCGGGCGAAGGCCACGACGAGCACCAGCGTGTCCGCCAGCGGCACCGCGAAGCCGCGCACGGCGAGCACGACCACCAGCGCCGTGGCCGCCGCCGCCGCTACGCGGGTCGCCGCCCGCTCGGTGCCGGACGTCCGCTGGAAAGCGAGGAGATTGGCGCGCGTCGCCGCGGCGCGCTCGGCGAAACGCCGCCGCCGCGCCCCTTCCAGCCCGTGACTGCGCACCACGCGCATGCCGGTGAGATCCTCGGCGAGGTCCGCATGCAGAGCACGCCCCATCCGCTGCATGGACTGGCCGAGCTGGTAGGTGCGCCGGTTCAGGGGGCGCATGGCCACCGCCACCGCCACCGCAAGGCCGAGCGCCGCACCGGTGAGGAGCGGCGACACCAGGGCGGCGACGGTCAGCAGCGCCGGCACTTCCAGGCTGGCGGCCCCCAGGCGCAGCAGGAATTCCACGCCCATGCCCGTGCGTCCGACCTCTTCGGTCAGCGCTTGCTGCACGGCGCCGGCGCGCAGCCGTGCGAACGTGCGCCACTCGGTGGCGAGCAGGGCGGCGTGCAACCTGCTGCGAAGGCTGTCCATGAAGGCCATCCGCAGTTCCGTCGCCGCCAGCGTTCGGGCCCGCACCACCCACGCGGCGACGGCGACCAGCACCAGATAGACGACCAGCGTGCCCTCCAGCCCCACAGGGCCGAGTCCGAGCGCGGTCAGCCAGCCGGCCACCCGTCCCGACCCGGTGATGCCCAGCAGGTCGAGCAGCGGCACCAGCAGCATGAGGCCCGCGCCCTCGGCGAACGCGGCGACGGCCATGAGGATCGCCACGGCGACCAGCCGCCGGCGGCTGGTGGAGCACACCACATCGCGCACCAGCGCGGCAAGGCGCCGCCCGGGGGCATCGGAGGAGCGCGTTGGGGAAAGGCGGGCGGATTCAGGCACGCAGGCGACTTTCGCAATGGTTTACGGGCGCCGCGGTCGGGCATCAGCCCCGCGGAGCCCTGCGCCCCCCCGGCCTCTTCCGGCGCACGTTGCGCACCACCCAACCGATGGGGCGCAGCAATGGATACAACCAGAGCAACCGGTCCGGTAGCGGAAAAACGCCCCAATCGATGGGGTTGGTGAGGTCCGCCCGCAGTTCATCCCAGCCGTGGCGCCAGTCCTTTTTGAACGAATAGAGATAGAGCCGCCGCCACCCCTCGCGCCGAAGCCACGCCGCGCCGCCCGCGCGGGGCATGTCCAGCCAACGGGACCCGGTGAAGAAGCGGGCCACGAAACGGCGGGCGTGACGGGCGTCACGCCTTCCGAACGGGGTGTGACCGGGAAGCGGCAGGCCCAGCCAGTCGTACGCCAGCATCACCGCGAGGCGCATGGCCGCTCCCAACCCGGCCGGCTCGGCCTGGGCTATCGCCGCTGCGGCGCCGTCGGCGTCCTTCAGCAGCATGGTCAGGTCGGCCAGCCAGCACAGCCGCTCCCAGCAATGGTGGGCGCCATGGACGCACAGGTAGAGCGGCAGCACGCGGCGGGGCAGGGTGGCCACGGCCGTACCGGCCAGCACCACCTCCACACGGTCGCGCCACAGCGAGTCGAAGTCGGCTTCCAGGCGGCGGGGATTCGCGGTCAGACGCTGGTGCAGTTCGACGAGGTTGCCGCGGCCGGGGTCGCGGTAGGTCAGGTCGCGGAACAGCCGCTGTCCGGCGGCGCGGCGGGCCGGGGAAATGGCCGGGCCGTCAACCCGGTAGCCGGCGGCGGCGAGGAGGGCGTCCGCTTCCCAGAACCGGGTGGGATCGACCAACAGGTCGATGTCGCCCGGCCCGCGCATGGCGAGATTTCCATACAGTTGCTGGGACAGCACCACGCCCTTCAGCACCAGCACCCGGATGCCGGCTGCCGCGAACAGCCGGGTCAGGCGGACGACCTCGGCGGCCTGGGCCAGGCAGCGGCGGGTGTCGGCGGCGGCCTCGCGCCGCAGCGCGGCGAGGACGTCCGCTGGCAGGTCGGCGCCGGCAGACTGGAACCCCGCAAGGACGAGAGACGTCGCCCGGTGCCGCGAGGCCCCCCGGACCACAGCCGGCCAATCCGGGCCGGCCGCAACGGCGGCGCGCAGCGCCCGGACGTCCGAATCCCCCTGCGCCCGGCGCATAGCCAAACACAGCAGCCGGAACTCGGGCGCCAGCGGTGCCAGGATATCTGCGGTGCCGGTCATTCCTACGGCGACGTCCTTGTGAAGACGGTATCGGTTCTCAGCAACGGCTCCTTGAGGTCCCCCGCCGGTGGGACGTCAGTCGCGCGCTCAGCCCCTGCGCCCGCAGTCGTACCACGGCCGGCTGACCCCGTCAGCCCTCAGGCGCTCGCGCGACGGTGGCCATTCTGAACGATGCCCTTCGATACGGCATCGGTCGGACCGGTGGTGTCCGGCCGGCACCTGCCTACCGGGCCGGGAACGCCAAATCTTTCCCACACTCGTGCATTGACGGCGCGGTTGCGATGCCGGTACGGTCCGAGCCGTGGACAGGAAACCGTGGATGCGGGCATTGCCGTATGCCCCCGGTACGGCCCGCAGGCTTTCGATTTCTTCACACGGCTTCCGCAGTTGACCATCTTCCGATGAGACGCATCCTTCAGACGTCATGCTTGTCCATTATCGGGCTGTTGCTGGTCGGCTATGTGCTTGGCGGCCGTGGCTTTGCCCACATCGGTGTGGCGCCGGCCTACGTAGGCGAAATCGTCCTGATCCTGAGTATCCTATTATTTCTGAGCGCGCCCGACTTCCGCATTTTCCTTGAATCACGCATCGTCTGGCTCATTGTTGCGTTCGACTTATGGTGTTTTTTCAGAACCGTTCCATATCTCGGGGAGTATGGTTTCGACGCGTTGCGCGATTCTGCACTTTACGGCTATTCAGCCTTCACGTTCATCGTCGCGTCGCTCATGATCGATCGCCGCATGATCCGCGGCCTCGTCATTGCGTTTGATCGCGCCTTGACCGTCAGCGTGGTGTTCCTGCCGATACTCATCATTTTCGCCCCACGCGAGCCCGGCCTTTCCGAAGACGCCGTGCCGTTCATCCTGCTCAAAGGCGGCGACGTCGCCGTACACCTTGCCGGGGTTCTCGCATTTCGCTTGCTGCGGCTTCGGGATTCGATGGTGCCCGGGCACCCGCCGTTGCGTTGGATTCCGAATTGGCTCTTCTGGTCATCATGGCTGGCTGCCGCCGTGTGGGTGGGCGCCGGTGCCCGCGGCGGCCTGCTGGCCCTCGCCGTCGGCATTTTCGCCATTTTCCTTTTCGGGTATGGGCGTCGGCCGGTGCTGTTGGTCGTCGCCGGCATTGCCGTCGTACTGACCGGCATGGCCATGCTCGACTTTCGCATCGAAACGGAACGGCGCGAGATTTCGGCCGCACAGATCATCGCCAACGCGACCAGCATCGTCGGCTGGAAGGTCACCGACACCTCTGCGGATATCGACTCCGTCGAACTTGAAGCGACTGCGATATGGCGATTGCAGTGGTGGGAGGACATTCTCGATTATACCCTGTTCGGCGAGTTCTTTTGGACCGGCAAGGGCTTTGGCGAGAATCTGGCCGATACCGATGGCTACCAAGTCTCCGAACTGGGAGAACTGCGCAGTCCGCACAACGGTCATCTGACGGTTCTAGCCAGAAGCGGCGTGCCGGGATTCGTGCTGTGGCTGCTCGTGAACGTTGCTTTCGGGTTGGCGCTGCTCAGCATGGCCATCCGGATGAGGCGGGAGGGAGCCTTCGCCTGGCAGCGGATCAACGCGTGGATCTTGACCCTGTGGGCCGCAGCCATGGTGAACGCCACCTTCGACGTCTATTTGGAAGGCCCGCAGGGAGGCATCTGGTACTGGTCGATCATCGGGGTTGGACTGGCGGTGTTGGCCATTGAACGGCGGCTGTTGGTGGCATCGCCCGCCAATGCCGGCGTTCTCCGGTCCCAGGCTGTGCCATGACGGTTCGGGGCTTTGCGGCTGTCCGCCCCGACACGCTCCTGGTGCATCTGATCGCCATCGGTGGCGGCGAGTTGGTGTTCCGGCTCACGCAACTCCTGACGGTCGCCTTGGCGGGCTGGTTCCTCGGCATGGCGGATCTTGGCGTCATCGGCATCGCTTGGTCGCTGACGGCCATTGCGATGGGTATCGTGCTTGGGGGATCCGATCCGATCGGAACCCACCGTCTGGCTGTCGCCTCCCCGGAGCAGAGGGCTCGGATCATCGCGGACGTGGCGGGCTTCAAGCTGATCCTGATCGTTGCCGCGGTTCCGATCCTCTTCACCGTCCAGATGGCCCTGGGGTACGAGGATGCCGCATCGCGGGCTCAGTTGCTGGCCCAAGTGTGTTCGATGACGCTCATTTCACTGGGCTATTCCTGGGCCCTGTGCGGGCTGGGCCGCTTCTACGAGCAAGGATTGATCAGGCTGGTGCAGGGCATCGCCACGCTTGCGTTGCTGCCCCTCCTTCTTCTCGTCTTCCGGTCGCCGCTGGTCGTTCCGATGGCGGAGGCCGCGGCGGCGGCCCTGGCGATCGTGATCGCCCGCCATCGTCTCGGCCCCTGCGCACGCCTGTCCCCGCCGTCACTCGCAGGGCTGCGCGACCTTGCCAAGCCAGCCCTTCTTCTGGGATTGGCTGGCGTGGTGGGAACCGTGATCTGGCAGATGCCGGTCCTGGCCGCCGCGCATTGGGTGTCGATCGAAGAGGTCAGCCATTTGTCGGTCCTGTTCCGCCTCATTCTCGGTTTGCACCCGTTCCTGCACGTCACGCTACAGACCATGTACCCATCCTTGGCGCGGGCGCTTGCTTCGGACCCGTCCCAGGGCCGGGACATGGTGTTCGTCCTTACGCTCCACGCCTGCGGGGCCATGACCGCCATGGTCGCCCTGCTGGCCGGCGTGAGCGACATTCTGGTCCCCACGATCATGGGGCCGCGCTTTGCCGAGGCCGCGCCGCTTTTCCGCCTGCTCGTTCCGGTTATGGTGCCGTTCACCATCACCACCGCCATGACCAGCGCACTGCTCGCCCGCGGACAGACACGGCCCATCGTCTATGTCGCCACGGCAACGGCTGTGATGGAGGCCGTGGCCTGCAACGCCGCGTTCTGGCTCTGGCCGGCTGCGCCGAGCGCCCTGGTATTCCATCTGGTGCTCTGGGGGCAGGCTGTTCTGACGGGGATCGCGGCGCGGCGGTGCGGCGTGATCGGCTGGCCGACCGTCACATGGGACGTCTGGCTGAACCCGCGGACGTTGGGACGCATGATCCATAGGGAGCGGGTTGCCGGCGCGCCCCACTCGGAGCCTGTTTGATGAGCATCACGTGAGCGGTTTCGTCATGGCCGGGACTCGGTTTGGGCATGATGTCCGGATCTTCCCCCTTGGGACACCAAAGGCGGCCATCGCCCACGGCCGGTCTGCTCCGTCCGGGCGGACGGTCACTGCGCCGGAGTTGCAAATACGCTAGCGTTTACCTCGGGCCGGCCATCCGGTGCCGCACGGATTGGACAGCTCGGGTGATGGCAATGCCGTACATTTTTTCTATTCAACATTTGAGGGGATTCGCGGCAAGTCTTGTCGTCATATTTCATGCCGTCGGCCACCTGGGAAATCCCGAGCAGGCGTACGGGGTCCTGGCGGAGTATGGGCGAATTGGTGTTGACATATTTTTTGTGATCAGCGGCTTCGTTATGTGGCTGATCGCTCTGAAGACGGAGACCACGCGCTCGGATTTCCTCATTCATCGCGCAATCCGGATCTTCCCGCTGTATTGGTTCTTCACTCTTGCCGTCATCGCGGTAGCCCTGGCCGTACCCTCGGCATTCCGGTACACCACGCTCGAACCCGACCATGTCCTGAAATCGTTTCTGTTGCTGCCGGCACAGCATCCCAAGCTGCCGGGGATCCACCCGGTGCTGCTGCAGGGCTGGACGCTGGAGTACGAGGTCTTCTTCTACCTTGTCTTCTCCCTGTTCCTGCCGCTGTCCGGTGGCCGTCGCCTTCTGGGTATCTTGGCTGCGCTGGGCGCCCTGTTCGGCTTGGGGTTGGCGATCGCCCCGCAGTCGGAGGTGGGCCGCGTGTACACGAGCCCCCTGTTGTTGGAGTTCGCCGGCGGCCTGATGCTGGGCTACCTCTATACACGCAATGCGATTCTCGGCCCCGTCGCCGGGGGGCTTCTGGCGGTTCTGTTCGTCGTCTCGTCCCTTCCGGGCGGTGCGTTCGTGGAGGACGGCTTGTCACGCGCCTTCTGGTGGGGAGGGCCCAGCGTTCTGCTCGTTTACGGTATGCTCTGTTTGGAGCGAAGGCGCGGGCTTCCCGACCTGCCGTTCCTCAAGCTGCTGGGGGATGCGTCCTACTCCCTGTACCTGAGCCACCTTTTCGCGCTGGGCGCGGTGAGGCTGCTGTGGAAGGGCGCGCCGGAAGCCGGCAGCGTCGACGGCATCGCATATGTGGCGACCTGCCTTGCGGCTGCCGTCATGCTCGGCGTGGCAAGCCATGTCTTCATCCAAAAGCCGATGCTCAAGGCCTGCCGCCGCCTCGCGGAACGCGCCCGTGGCTCGGCCGTAAGGCGACAGGTATCCCGAGCTTGAGTGCACGCTCCGGCGCCGCCGTGCGCCGGACAGGCCGCTGCGTTATGGAACCGTGCCGGCCCCGCAAAAGACTGTAGATATGCCGACGTGCTAGCGAGGTTCGTCCGTTGCACACCATCAGGAGCGATCATGCGCGTGCTTTTGGTCCATGAACGGTACCGTTTGCGCGGCGGCGAAGACGTCGCCGTCGAAGCCGAGGAGGCCTTGCTGAGGGAGCATGGAGTCGACGTCGCGAGCCTGATCGAAGACAACAAGCGCATCCAGGGCGGCGGCACGCTGGGCTTGGCCTTGCGCTCCATCTGGTCGCGCGAAGGCTATGACCTGGTGTCCCGCGCCATCGCCGCGCACCGGCCCGACATCGTGCACGTCCACAACACCTTTCCCCTCCTGTCCCCGGCCGTCTA
>DASPIO010000102.1:0-10537 GCA_035629155.1 Azospirillum sp.
TCGTCGCCAAGTACCGCAAGATGTTCAACAAGGATCCGGGCTCGGAGATCTCCTACAACTACTCCACGCTCAACGCGGTGGCGGAGGCCATGAAGCTGGCCGGGACCACGACGGACCCGAAGGCGATCTACGCCAAGCTGAACGAGGCCTACGCCAAGCTGCCGCCGGAGCGCAACCCGTCGCGCATCGGCGGCGTGGACGAGAAGGGCGGCTCCAACGCCAAGATCGTCGTCGGCTTCGTCGAGAAGGGCAAGATCGTCCCCATCGAGGCGAACCCGGGACAGTGATGGACGGTGGGTGGGCGGAGGGATTTCCTCCACCCACCCTCCGCCGGCGCTTCAGGCACCCTCCCCCGCCAGAGGCGAGGGAGGGTTTTTCGGCCTGATTTCGCAAAGCGGAATTGAATTTCAATAATCTTGACGAGCGCGACGGCGCATGCCAAAAGGCGATCGGAACGGCGATCCCAGGGGAAGGAACGGACATGGCCCTCGACGCGGAGACCTTGCAGCAGCTTCTCGACACGGTGTCGCGCTTCGTGCGCGAGCGGCTGGTGCCGCTGGAGCACACGGTGGCCGACGAGGACCGCATCCCGCCCGAGGTCGTCGACGAGATGCGCGCCATGGGCCTGTTCGGCCTGTCCATCCCCGAGGAGTACGGCGGGCTGGGCCTGTCCATGGCGGAGGAGGTGCAGGTGGCGTTCGAACTGGGGCAGACCTCGCCCGCTTTTCGCTCGATCATCGGCACCAACAACGGCATCGGCTCGCAGGGGCTGGTCATCGACGGCACCGAGGAGCAGAAGCGCAAGTACCTGCCCCGGCTGGCGACGGGCGAGCTGATCGGCTCCTTCGCGCTGACCGAGCCGGAGGCGGGATCGGACGCCGGCTCCCTGCGCACCAGCGCGCGGCGCGACGGCGACCACTACGTGCTGAACGGCACCAAGCGCTTCATCACCAACGCGCCGGTGGCCGGGCTGTTCACCGTCTTCGCCCGCACCGACCCGGAGAGCCGCGACGCGCGCGGCGTCTCCGCCTTCGTCGTTGAGGCCGATACGCCGGGCATCGCCATCGGCAAGCCCGACCGCAAGATGGGCCAGAAGGGGGCGCACACCGCCGACGTCGTCTTCGAGGACTGCCGCGTGCCCGCCGCCAACATCATCGGCGGCAAGGAGGGCCAGGGCTTCAAGACGGCGATGAAGGTGCTGGACCGCGGGCGGCTGCACATCTCCGCCGTGTGCGTCGGCATCGCCGAGCGGCTGATCCGCGATTCGCTGGCCTATGCCATGGAGCGCAAACAGTTCGGACAGCCCCTGTCCGAGTTCCAGTTGATCCAGGCGATGCTGGCCGACAGCAAGGCCGAGGCCTACGCCGCACGCTGCATGGTCGAGGAGACGGCGCGCCGCCGCGACGCCGACCGCGACGTCGGCACCGAGGCGGCGTGCTGCAAGATGTTCGCCTCCGAAATGGTGGGCCGCGTTGCCGACCGGGCGGTGCAGATCCACGGTGGGGCCGGCTACATCGCCGATTACGGCGTCGAGCGCTTCTACCGCGACGTGCGCCTGTTCCGCATCTACGAAGGCACGACGCAGATCCAGCAGGTCGTCATCGCCCGCAACATGATCCGCGAGGCGCGCTGAGCGCCCAGTCCACAAAAGCATGAGGGGGAGGACAGGACGTGCGCTTCAGGGATCGGGTGGCGATCGTCACGGGGGCGGCCAGCGGGATCGGCCGCGCCACCGCCCGCCGGCTGGCCGCCGAGGGCGCCGCCGTGGCGCTGGTGGACCGCAACGCCGAGGCGCTGAACGAGACCGCGGCCGGCCTGCCGCCGGACGCGCGCTTTGCCCTCCACCCGCTGGACATCACCGGGGAGGCGGCGGTCGAGCGCTGCGTCGCCGACGTGCTGGCCCGCTTCGGCCGCATCGACGTGCTGTGCAACAACGCCGGCATCGCGTCGGGCAGCTACGCGCCGGCCACCGAGCAGGAGGCGGCGGACTGGCAGCGCATCATGGCGGTCAACCTCTATGGCGCCGTGTACTTCACCAAATACGCCGCGCGCGCCATGCAGGCGGCGGGGGGCGGCGCCATCGTCAACACGGCGTCGGTGGCGGGCATCCGCTCCGGCGCCGGCGGCAACGCCTACAGCGCGTCCAAGGCCGGGCTCATCAACTTCACCCAGACCTCGGCGTGCGACCTGGGCCAATGGAACATCCGCGTCAACGCCGTGTGCCCCGGCCTGATCGAGACCGGCATGACGCAGCGCGTGTTCGACACCGCCCGCGCGGCCGGCAAGGAGGACAAGCTGGGCAGCCGCTGCGAGCTGCGCCGCTACGGCCGGCCGGAGGAGGTCGCCGCCGCCATCGCCTTCCTGGCCAGCGACGACGCCAGCTACATCACCGGGCAGGCCCTGCCGGTGGACGGCGGCAACACGGCGTCGCTGAACATGCCGGGGATGAAGGTGTGAAGTGTCTGACGTCGGGTTTTCGGCTTTGGCCTCAACCCAACGTTCAGGGCGCCGCCGACAAATGCCCGATCAGCGCGCCGGCCGCCAGCGACAGCCGCTGCCCGCCGGGCCACACCAGATACCAGTGGCGCAGCAGCGGGAAGCCCTCCACCGCCAGTTCCGTCAGGCCGACGCTGGCCGCCAGCGCGTGGCGCGAGACGACCGCCAGCCCGAGCCCGCCCAGCACCGCCTGCTTGATCGCCTCGGTGCTGCCCAGCTCCATGCGGATGTGCGGGCGCAGGCCGTGTTCGGCGAGCAGGCGTTCCACCGCGATGCGGGTGCCCGACCCCTTCTCGCGCATCAGCAGCGGGTGCGCCATCACCTCGGCCAGGGAGACCGCCCGGCCGGCCAGCGGGTGGCCGTCGGGCGCCACCACCACCAGCGGGTTCTCCAGGAAGGCGGCGCTCTCCACCGGCATGTCGTCGGGCGGCTGGCCGAAGACATAGAGGTCGTCGTCGTTGCGGCGCAGCCGCTCCAGCACCTCCTCGCGGTTGGCCACCACCAGTTCGACGTCGATGCCCGGATAGGCGGCGCAGAACGGCCCCAGCAGGCGCGGCAGGAAGTATTCCGCCGAGGTCACGCCGGCCAGCCGCAGCCGGCCGCGCTTCAGCCCCTTCAGGTCGTCCACCACCTGTTCGAAGCGGGCGATGCTGTCGGACACCTCGCGGGCCAGCACGCGCAGCGCCTCCCCCGCCTCGGTCAGGCGCACCTTGCGGCCGCTGGTGTCGAACAGCGGCAGGCCGACATCGTCGGCGATCTTCTTCATCTGGATCGAGAGCGCGGGCTGGGTGAGGAACATCTCCTCCGCCGCACGGCTGAAGCTGCCGTGCCGGGCGATGACCTCGAACGCGCGGAGCTGGCGGAAGGTGAGTTGTCTCATGGGTGCCGCACATATAAGTCAGGAGTTATGGATATGATATTATAATTTAATTTCTCTTTATGTCCAGCCAGCGCCATAGTCCCGGCACGCAAGAGCCAACACCGGGAGGAAACAATGGACGGCGATACGAGCGGGAAGCGGAGCGGGCGCTGGTCGGCCGGCGTGATGGAATACCGCAAGATGGGCTATTGGCAGCCCGACTACGAACCGAAGGACACGGACCTTCTCTGCTGCTTCCGCATCACGCCGCAGGACGGCGTCGATCCGGTCGAGGCGGCGGCGGCGGTGGCGGGCGAGTCCTCCACGGCGACCTGGACCGTGTGCTGGACCGACCGGCTGACCAGCTTCGAGAACTACCAGGCCAAGGCCTACCGGGTGGACCCGGTGCCGGGATCGACGGACAGCTGGTTCGCCTTCATCGCCTACGACATCGACCTGTTCGAGGAGGGCTCGATCACCAACGTCGCCGCCTCGATCATCGGCAACGTCTTCGGCTTCAAGCCGCTGAAGGCGCTGCGGCTGGAGGACATGCGCTTCCCGCTGGCCTACGTGAAGACGTTCCAGGGCCCGGCCACCGGCATCGTGGTGGAGCGCGAGCGGCTGGACAAGTTCGGCCGCCCGCTGCTGGGCGCCACCATCAAGCCGAAGCTGGGCCTGTCCGGCCGCAACTACGGCCGCGTGGTGTACGAGGCGCTGAAGGGCGGGCTGGACTTCACCAAGGACGACGAGAACATCAACGACCAGTCCTTCATGCGCTGGCGCGACCGCTGGCTCTACGTCATGGAGGCGGTGAACCGCGCCGAGGCGATGACCGGCGAGGTGAAGGGCCACTACCTCAACATCACCGCCGGCGACATGGAGGCGATGTACGAGCGCGCCGAACTGGCCAAGGAGCTGGGCAGCGTCGTCGTCATGATCGACCTTGTGGCCGGCTACACCGCCATGCAGTCGATGGCCAAGTGGTGCCGGCGCAACAACATGGTGCTGCACCTGCACCGCGCCGGGCACAGCACCTACACGCGCCAGAAGAACCACGGCATCAACTTCCGCGTCATCACCAAATGGTCGCGCCTGATCGGCGTCGACCACATCCACACCGGCACGGTGATCGGCAAGCTGGAGGGCGACCCGCACACCACGCGCAGCTACCTGGACAACTGCCGCGAATCCTTCGTGCCGACGAACCTGCAGAACGGCGTCTTCTTCGACCAGGACTGGGGCAGCCTGCGCAAGGTGATGCCGGTGGCGTCGGGCGGCATCCACGCCGGGCAGATGCACCAGTTGCTGGACATCTTCGGGGATGACGTGGTGCTGCAGTTCGGCGGCGGCACCATCGGCCACCCGCACGGCATCGCCGCCGGGGCCACCGCCAACCGCGTGGCGCTGGAGGCCATGGTGTTCGCCCGCAACGCCGGCCGCGACATCCTGACGGAGGGGCCGGAGATCCTGGCCGACGCCGCCAAGGGCTGCGCGCCGCTGGCCGCGGCGCTGGACACCTGGAAGGACGTCACCTTCACCTACGCCTCCACCGACACGCCGGACTTCGTGCCGACCGCCAGCATCGCCTGACCCGAAGGAGACCCGAACCATGATGCGACTGACGCAGGGCACGTTTTCCTTCCTGCCCGACCTCACCGACGACCAGATCGAATCGCAGGTGCGCTACGCGCTGAACAACGACTGGCCGATCAACATCGAGTACACGGACGATCCGCACCCGCGGAACACCTATTGGGAGATGTGGGGCCTGCCCATGTTCGACCAGCGCGACGCCGCCCAGGTGATGGTGGCGCTGGACGAGTGCCGCAAGACCTACCCCGCCCACTACATCCGCATCACCGCCTACGACCGCGGACCCGGCCGGCAGAGCGTCGCCCTCTCCTTCATCGCCCAGCGCCCGAAGGACGAACCCGGCTTCCGCCTGGAACGCCAGGTCAGCGGCGACCGGCGCCTGTCGTACCAGACGCACAGCTACGCCACCGACCGCCCGGCCGGTGAACGCTATGGCGCATAGGGATCCGTAGGTTGGGTTGAGGCGCAGTCGAAAACCCAACGTGTCCGCACCGCCGGCGACGTTGGGTTTTCGCTGGCGCTCAACCCAACCTGCGACGCTCCCCCGATAGGGAAAGACCATGGACACCCTCGAAAACGCCCCCATCGACCTTGTCGGCGCGCACCGCGATGCCGGCATCCAGGAGATGCTGGATCAGCTCGACCGCGAACTGGTCGGCCTCGCCCCGGTGAAGACGCGCATCCGCGAAATCGCCGCCCTGCTGCTGGTGGACGAGGTCCGCCGCAAGGCGGGCTTGAGCGGCGGCCGGCCCAGCCTGCACATGTGCTTCACCGGCCCGCCCGGCACCGGCAAGACCACCGTCGCCCAGCGCATGGGCGAGATCCTGCACCGTCTGGGCCACGTCCGGAAGGGCCATCTGGTCACCGTCACGCGCGACGACCTGGTGGGCCAGTACATCGGCCACACCGCCCCCAAGACCAAGGAGGTGCTGAAGCGCGCCATGGGCGGCGTGCTGTTCATCGACGAGGCCTACTACCTCTACCGCCCGGAGAACGAGCGTGATTACGGCCAGGAGGCCATCGAGATCCTGCTGCAGGTGATGGAGAATCAGCGCGACGACATCGTCGTGATCCTCGCCGGCTACAAGGACCGGATGGACAGCTTCTTCCGCTCGAACGCCGGCCTGTCGTCGCGCATCGCCCACCACGTCGACTTCCCCGACTACACGGTGGCGGAGTTGATGGCGATCGCCGGGCTGATGCTGAGGGACCGCGACTACCGCTTCGCCCCGGCTGCGGAAACGGCCTTCCGCGACTACCTGGAGCGGCGCATCCAGCAGCCGCACTTCGCCAACGCCCGGTCGGTGCGCAACGCGCTGGACCGCATGCGGCTGCGTCACGCCAACCGGCTGTTCGCCAACCCCGGCCCGCTGACCCGCCGCGACCTGATGGAGATCGCCGAGGCCGACATCCGCGCCAGCCGCGTGTTCGCCGCCGACGCCACTCCCGACGCCGATCCGCAGCCTTAGCGTCCGCTCAACGTCCGGGCCGCATGATGCCGCGGGCGATCAGGCGGTCGCGGTTGGCGGGGTCGTATTCCAGCAGCAGCGTGATCAGCCGGCGCGCCCGCTCCAGGTCGCCGGCCCGCGCCAGACGGCCGATCTCGCCGATCCCCGCCTCCAGGTCGATCCGGCACAGCAGCATCGGGGTGTGCGGTGCGCGCATATAGTCGTCGGTGTCCGTGCGCGTGATGGCGTCGGCGACGCGGACATCCTCGCGGCCGGGCGCGCAGACCTCGCCAAGGCCGCCCGGCGCATCGGCGGCGGAACCGCCGCACCAGCGCTCGTACCAGTGCAGCCATTCGGCGAACAGGCAGGTGTAGATGCCGGAGATGGTGAACATCCGCCAGACCTTCTCCCGGCGTGACGCCTCCTCGGTCGACAGGCCCTCGTTCCACGATTCCAGCTTGATGCCGTAGTCGTAGTAGTCGAGGCAGACGAAGTTGTCGGCGATCACCCGCTCCGCCAGCTCGACCAGCGCGTCGGGCCGCTCGCCGTGGTGAAGCGCCGGCAGGTCGAGGAATTTCCGCACGAACGCCTGGGTGATGTAGCGCTCCGGCAGCGTGTAGACGGCGTTCCGCTCCTCCTCCGGCAGGGCCGCCAGCTCGGCGTCGCCGGGGCTGAGCGGGATGTCCCACACGGTGCGCACGTCCTCGGTCAGGCCGAACTGGAAGTGGTCGCCCACGGCGAAGCACACGCCGCGCCGCGGCGAGAAGGCGTTGGTCACCACCAGCCGCTCGCACAGCAGGCGGTGCCCGGCCGCGCGCGCCGGATAGGCGGCGAAATGGTCGAGGAAGTTCAGCGCGTGGATCACCGTGTCGGTGCGCATCTTCAGGCAATAGGGCCGGGTCGCGGCCCGCGCCCCCGCGTGCGCCGACACGATCTGCCGGTTGACGTTGTTCTGCGTGTGGAAGTCCTTGGCGAAGACCGGATCGGCGAAGCGCCGGTGATCGATCGGGCCGGGATCGTCGTTCAGCAGCACCCGCGCCACGCCGTCGCCGAACAGCGCCGGATCGGTTCCCTTCCAGGTGGAGACGATGACCTCGGCACCCGGCATCAGGCGGCGCAGGCTGTCCATCGCCGGCGGCGTCAGGTCGGGCTTCCACGGCCCCTGCACGACAACGCTGATGTCCTCGAAGCGGATCGGCGGACGGGGCATGTCAACCTCTTGTGCGGCAAACGGCGGCAAACGACGGTGGATCGCGGCGGTTGTAGCACGACCGGCTTTTTGCCCCTTACCCTTTCTTTACCGTCGCGGCCGGACTATCCCCAGGCAACGCCGTGACGTAGGAACATGGGCCTTTTCCTCATCTGCGCCGGCGCCTACGTGGCGCCCGAGCTGGCCGCCGAGTTCGGCCGCCTGCCGCCCTCCTTCCTGCCGGTCGGCAACCGCCGGCTCTATGTGTTGCAACGCGAGGCGATCGGCGACGCGGCGGAGCGCGTGTGCATGTCCGTGCCCGAGGACTTCGATGTGCCGGCGCACGACCGCGACCAGTTGGAACGCCTGGGCATCGAGCTGATCCCGGTGCCGAACGGGCTGAGCCTCGGGCAATCGGTGGTCTACTGCATCAACGTCACCGCGGCGGCCCAGGGAAGCGTGCGCATCCTGCACGGCGACACGCTGATCCGCGGCGTCGATTTCGGCGCGCCCGACGCCGTGTCCGTCGGCGACACCAGCGACTACTACCACTGGGCCGGGTTCGAGGGAGAGGCGGACGGCATCCGCGCCGTCTACGACACGTTGCCGGCGAGCGGCGGCGTGCGCCGGGTGCTCAGCGGCTATTTCCACTTCGCCGACGCCGCCCGCTTCGTGCAGTGCGTGATGCGCGCCCGCAGCGACTTCGTCGGCGGCATGGACCTCTACACCCGCCACAGCCCCCTGCATCCCCTGGAGACCGGCGACTGGCTGGACTTCGGCCACCTGCACACCTTCTACCGCTCGCGCAGCCGCATCACCACGCAGCGCGCCTTCAACCGGCTCGCCATCGGCCCGCACACCGTCGTCAAGTCGAGCCCCGACACCGCCAAGGTCGCGGCCGAAGCGGCTTGGTACAAGGCGTTGCCGGGGACGTTGCGCCCCTTCACGCCGGCACTGGTCGGCGAGGAGACCGGCGCCTACGCGCTGGAATACCTCTACCTTTCGCCGCTCAACGACCTATTCGTCTTCGGCCGCCTGCCGGCGGTGGTCTGGCAGCGCATTCTCGCGGCCTGCGCCGAGTTCCTCGACGCGTGCGCCGCCCATCCGCCGCCGCCCGGCAACCAAGCCGCCGAGGCGGCCGGTGCCGCCGCCCTCTACGGCGCCAAGACGGAGGAGCGGCTGCGCCGCTTCGCCGCGACGCGCGGCATCGACCCGGCGCGACCCTGGCGCATCAACGGCCGGCCGGTGCCGGGCCTGCTGGAGATGGCGCGCCGCGCCGCCGCCCTGGTGCCGGCGCCGCGGCCCGACGACGTGCGCCTGGTCCACGGCGACTTCGGCTTCAGCAACATCTTCTACGACTTCCGCACCCAGCGCGTCCGCGCCGTCGATCCGCGCGGCCAGGACGGGCACGGGCGGGCCACTCCCTATGGCGATCCGCGCTACGACGTGGCGAAGCTGCACCATTCGGTGGTCGGCCGCTACGACTTCATCGTCGCCGGCTGCTGCACGCTGCGCCGGCCCTCGGCCTACGCGCTGGAACTGGAACTGCCGGACCACGGCGCGCTGGCGGAGGTGGAGGCGCTGTTCCGCGCCAGCCGCTTCGCCGGCCAGGTGCCGGAGGAGACGGCGGCGCCGGCCATCGCCGTGCTGCTGTTCCTGTCCATGCTGCCGCTGCACGCCGACGCGCCGGACCGCCAGGACGCGCTGCTGGCCAACGCCATGCGGCTGTTCCTCGATCTGGAGGGGGATCTGGAGAGGGCGGGCGCATGATCCTCATCCCGATGGCGGGCCTCAGCCACCGCTTCACGGCGGCCGGCTACGACCGGCCGAAATACATGCTGGAGGCGCACGGCGAGAGCCTGTTCCGCCACGCCGTGCGCAGCTTCGCGCATTACTTCGACACGCTGCCCTTCCTGTTCGTCGTGCGCGACGTCGCCGGGACGCCGGCCTTCGTCGACAGCGAATGCCGGGCCCTGGGCGTGCGCGACGCCCGCGTGGTGGTGCTCGACGCGCCGACGCGCGGCCAGGCGGAAACCGTGGCGCTCGGCCTGCGCGCGAGCGGCGCTGGCGATAATGGCGGGGGCGATAATGGCGGGGGCGATGGCGGAGACGGGCCAGTGACGGTCTTCAACATCGACACTTTCCGCGCCGGTTTCCGCTTCCCCACCGGGTTCGACGTGACCGCCACCGATGGCTTCCTGGAGGTGTTCGAGGGCGACGGGGCCAACTGGTCCTACGTGCGGCCGGTCGCACCCGGCTCCGACCGCGTGGCCGAGACGGCGGAGAAGCGGCCGATCTCCGACCTCTGCTGCACCGGCCTGTACCATTTCCGCTCCGCCGCCCGCTACCTCGCCGCCTTCGACGCCGAGGCGGCGCTGCCGCCCGGGCGCCTGCAGGGCGGCGAGCTGTACGTCGCCCCCCTTTACAACCGCCTGATCGCGGACGGCGCCGACATCCGCTGTTCCCTGATCCGCCGGGACGCGGTGATCTTCTGCGGCGTGCCGGAGGAATACCGGGCGTTCCTAAACGCACGTTGACCGGCCAGCGCCCACTGGGCGGGCTGGTGCGTCAGGGTGCCGTCAACGGATTTTCGGAAGGCTTGGAGCGGGTGAAGGGAATCGAACCCTCGTCGTAAGCTTGGGAAGCTGTGCCGGGGCCTTTGACATTCACCGAGCGACACGGGTTAACGTGGATTTTCAATGACTTCATATTCACTGGCTATCACCGAGTTACACTGAGATGCACTTTAATCTGTCCCAAACTGTCCCGAGCGCCCGCCCCTGAACCGACGTGATCGCGAGCGGAAAATGGGGTAGTGTCTCAGTTTGAATTTCATTCGTAGACGAACGCAGCGCGAAGGGCGTTCGCATCGGGCCGCGCGTTCCTATATGCTTAGCGGAAAGCATGCGGGAGGTTCGGGAATGCCTTATGGGTTTGAACAAGCTGACTGGG